>NZ_JAPYKS010000014.1:0-177397 GCF_037179605.1 Mesorhizobium salmacidum (SeqCode) | reverse complement strand
GACACCTCAGATAGTCGCTCATCCGTCTCGGCGCTGCGCGCCGATCCACCTTCTCCCACAAGGGGAGAAGGAAGAAGCTAGAGGCCCGACGCCCCGTACACCGGCGTCTCGATCCCTTCCATCCGCGCCTTGATCTGCAGCGCTACATATTTCGAATAGAACCGCGACAGGGCCAGATTGCCGCCGTGGAACCATAATGCTTCCTGCGCCGTCGGTTTCCACATGTTGCGCAATTCGCCTTGCCAGGGGCCGGGGTCGCCCTTGACGCCGGAGCCGAGGCCCCAGCACGGGCCGACCTTGTCGGCGACCTCGCGCGAGACGAGAGCCGCCACGTTCTCGTTCATCGACTGGTAGCCGGTGCAGGCGATGATGGCATCGGCCTCGATCTCGCTGCCGTCCTCGAACAGGATGCCTTTGGCTGTCAGCGATTTTATCGCGACGCCGCTGCGGATGCCGATCTTGCCATCGATGATCAGGTCGGACGCGCCGACATCGATGTAATAGCCCGAGCCGGTGCGGTAGGCCTTCATCAAAAGGCCGGTCTCGTCGTCGCCGAAATCCAGCGCGAAGCCGGACGCGGCGAGACGCTCGTAGAAAGCGGCGTCGCGCGCGCGGATGACGTCGTAGAGCGCGCGCTGGCCCTTGGGCACCAGCGCGAACGGCGTCGAGGCGACGATCATGTCGGCCTTTTCCGTGGTGATGCCGCGCGCCAGCGCATCCTCGGAGAAGATCTCGAAGCCGACCTGCATCAGCGTGTCCGACTTCACCACGGTGGTCGGCGAACGCTGGATCATGGTGACGTCGGCGCCGCTTTCCCAGAGGTCGACGCAGACATCGTGCCCGGAACTGGCCGCACCGATGACGGCGACCTTTTTGCCGCGGAATTTCTCGCCGCTGGCATACTGGCTGGAATGCAGCAACTCACCCTCGAACTGGTCCGCGCCGGGCAGCTCGATCTTGCGCGGCGGACCGTAGGCGCCGGTGGCGAAGACAAGGTGCTTCGGCTTCAGCGTGGTGCGCTGGCCGACGCGGTCGACCACCACGGTCCATTCTTTCTCCGCCTCGTCGTAACTGGCGCTGAGGCACCTGGTGGCGCCCCAGTAATTCAGCTCCATGACGCGCGTGTACATTTCCAGCCAGTCGCCCATCTTGTCCTTGGGCGTGAAGACGGGCCAATTGTCGGGGAACGGAATGTAGGGCAGATGGTCGTACCAGACCGGATCGTGCAGCACGAGCGTGCGGTAGCGGTTGCGCCAGGAATCGCCTGGCCGTTCGTTCTTCTCGATGACGATGGTGGGCACGCCGAGCTGACGCAGCCGTGCGCCGAGCATGATGCCGCCCTGGCCGCCGCCGATGACCAGGCAATAGGGTTGCTCGGAGACGCCAAGCTCGCGCGTCTCGCGCGCCCGCGCTTCCGACCAGGTTTCGCGTTCCGGGTCGGCTTTGTGGCGCACGCCGAGCGGCCGCGCCGCGCCCTTGCGCTCCTCGAACCCTTTCAGGTCGGTCATCGCCGTGAACAGCGTGCGGCAGCGGCCATCGCGCAGGCGCATGATGCCTTGTCCCGTGGCCGCCGCCGTTTCGAAGGTGAACCAGGCCTCGATCGTGCCTTCATCCGAGGTCGCTTCGCCGGAAAGCTGCCATGCGGCGGGCCTGGTCGTCGCCAGCGTCGACTTCAGCATATCGGCGATGGCGTCGCGGCCTTCCATGGTGGTGATGTTCCAGGTGAAGGTCAGCAGGTCGCGCCAGTAGCAATCGTCGACGAACAGGTTGCTTGCGGCCGATACGTCGCCGGATTCAAGCGCCTGCGAAAAGGAATCAAGCCAAGCGGCCGCCTGTTTGGATGGTGACATTTCGAGCATCTGTCTCTTCCCTCTTCCCTCTTCCCTCTTCCCTCTTCCCTCCTCCCTCTTCCCTCTTCCCTCTTCCCTCTTTCTTCTTCCTTCTCCCCTTGTGGGAGAAGGTGTCGCCGAAGGCGACGGATGAGGGGTGCTCCAGGGAAAGCCTGCGTCTCACTCCGCTGGAACACCCCTCATCCGTCTCGGCGCTGTCGCGCCGATCCACCTTCCCCCACAAGGGGGGAAGGAAGAGGCGCCGCGCCCGCCTCTCAATCTCCCAACGGCTCCATTTCCTTCCCGTACGGTGGATCTGGGCGTTGTATTTGATGCGGCGGACCGTCTCGTGGGCCGAGCCGTCGAGCTTGTAGGCCGAGGCTACCGCCAAGACGTCGATCATTGCCAGGAAGGCGAAGCGCGAGGCGGTCGGCTTCAACGTGTCGGCATATTCGGGCACGGCAATCGGATGTCTGGCAGCTCCGGTCATGAAGTCGATCTTCCCTAGCCCGCTTTCGACCCGATTTCTTATCATGTCTGTACGCTGTCGTTCCTTGCACCCCGGCACCGTTGCAGCCGATGCGTGCCCAGGCATCACCGCCGAGTTCCGTGGCGCCCCCCTCTGTCCTGCCGGACATCTCCCCCTCAAGGGGGGAGATTGCTTGTCACGACCGCCTTCGCCAATTTTCGACGCTGCAAGAAGAGAAGCCGGCGCCGAAACTGCCAATCTCCCCCCTTGAGGGGGAGATGCCCGGCAGGGCAGAGGGGGGCGCCGTAGAGTGGTGCCTCGCAATGGGCAACGCAAGCGCGCCAACCCCTGCCTTCCTATCCAATCACCTCCAGCCGCCTCGGCAGCCGGTTCATCACTACCGGTCCATCCGGCGTGATCAGGAACTGGTCCTCGAGATTGAAGCTGGCGAGGCCGTCGATGTAGAGCGGGATCTCGAAGGCCAGCACCATGCCGGCCTCGATCGCGATATCGCTGTCGGCGGCGATGAACGGCCATTGTTCCGAAAAGACCGACTGGCCGACGCCGTGGCCGAAATGGCCGCGGCGGTAGGAGCGCAGCCCTTGCCGCGCCAGGCTTTCGGTGGCGACGCGGTGGACATGGGCGAGCGTGTTTCCGGGGACAAGCTCGGCCAGGCCATCCTCGAAGGCGCGCTCGGCAATGGCGTGCAGCTCCGCTTGATCCGCCGGGGGCGGGCCGAAGGTGAAGTTGCGCGACATGTCGGAGGCGTAGCCGCCGACCGTGCAGACCATGTCGCATTTCAGCGGATCGCCAGCAACGGCCCTGGCGTCGGCGCCTTTGGCCCGGGCGCCGAGCGTCACATATTCGGCGGTGATGACCGGATGAGACAAGCCGGCCGCCGCCGTGGCGACGCCTTGCCGGTAGAGCGCGACGAGGTCGCCCTGGCGCATGCCGGCCATGGCATCGACCTGCAGCCGCTCCAGCCCGGCTTCGGACAAGATGATGCCTTGCTGCAGGAGGTCGATCTCGCGCTGCGACTTGACGGCGCGCAGCCGGTCCAGCACGGGCGACCCGTCGGCACCAGGGCAATCCGGCAGCAGCGCCTGGATGGCGGCAAGGTCGGCGGCGGGAATGAAGTCGAGGTCGAGGCCGAGCGTGGCGCGCTCCAGCCCGAAATCGATGAGCATGGCTTGCAGCTGGCGCACCGAGCCGGCGAGGTCGAAGGTGGCGGGACGCGAGAAATCCGGCGCGCGGTCGAGCGAGGCCAGACCGGCCTCGATGCGCTCCGCCAGCCCGGCAGGTCCTGTCTCGACCGGCGCGGACTCGATCCAGATCGGGTGCGAACGCACAACCATCTCGGGCGCGGCGGTCCGCAGTTGCGCCGCGTTGAAGTCCGCGACCACGACGCCGATCGGCAGGTCCTGTCTGGCCGGGATGACGACGAAGCCGGCGCCGGCGCGCCGGAACAGGCCGGCCGGGCCGATCGACGCGCCGGTCGCATAGTGGAAGGCCTCGGGCGCGCAGAGCACCAGCGCCGCTATGCCGGCGCGTTGCATCAAATGCGTGGCGCGCTGGCGGTCGACAAAACCCGTCATGAAACGTCTCCGTATGCCCCAATCGGCAACGGAGCACTGCGGGTGCCGACAATCAAGCTGGTTGCTCGATGATATTGCCACCTCGCCTCGACCAACAGCTGGACCTTGCTGGTGCATCAGGCGTCGGTGCGCAAGGCGGAGCGGGCGAAGAGTGCCTGAAGGCAACAAGCGCATCGAATCGCGGTCCTGGATGAATTGTTCGACTTGGCCGAGGTCGACGAGATCCGGTTGGAACATTTCAGGCGCTGTCCGGTTGCTTCCTCAGGAAATCCAGAGGAATACGGCCATGGTGATCAGCCAAGAAGAACGTGTCGCGCATATCAGGAAGCGGGCCCACGAACTTTGGGAACGGGAAGGCCTGATGCCCCACCGTGAAAAGGCCTGCTGGGACAAGGCGGTCGAGGAGTTCGAGTCCGGCAAACTAACCGCCGGACGACAGCAGGCTGGTGCGGATGCCGCCGGCGACACGTCGGGTGCCAAACACTGACACGCGGCTGCCTGGCGGGAGGCGAGCTTCCTGCGATTCCATGTTATTCCCGGGGGATTGTCGGGCTGGGTTTGGGCCGCAGCATCTCCTCCACCTACGAAATGTGGCGTCAAGTATCCGAAGACCGCGAACGGGAGACGCGCGGGAAAGGGACTGGTACGGGACCGCTGTTCGAATTCTGAATGCCGCTGCGCAGCCCAGCGACACCGCTATTTCAGGCTTCAGCGATCCACGAACTGCGTGCAGCCAATGGGCCGGATAAACTTAAATCGTGGCCACCATCTTACGAAGCTGGCCAAGGACCGACGAGAGTTTCTTCCCGTCGCGTTTCAGCGCAGCCAGTCTGTCTTCGGCCTCGGACTGTTCTAGTGCCAGTGTGGTGCGGTCGGGCTGACGCGAGCGGATTGATAACGACCGAATGAGTAGAATCCATTGGCCATTATGCTCGACCGTCACCTTGATCATCCCGTGACACAGCAAGGCGCGGAAGGTCTCATGCGTTTCGCGATACTGTGAAAGTTCGGCAAGGGCATGCCGGCCCACCTCCTCAAATGGACCGCCTGGGCTGATTGCTGCTAGCAAATCTTCAAATCTTTGCCCGATGAGATGTCGCAAGCGCACTGCGATCTCGCCCTGTGCCGTGGCGTTCAACAAAAGCAGTGTCTCGGTCACGGCCGTTTCGACCATTGAGAAATGGTGAATACAGGCACCACGCCAGGAATTCACCTCGGAGAAAATTGCATCCCAGTCTATTGGTTGCAGCGATGGTGTCGTCTCGTCGGAGGTAACCGTCATCTATTCATGATAGCGTTGTCACGTTAAGCATCAGATAAAGAACGTTCACTGCTTTGCCATGGCTCTATGATGGCCAGCGCTTGCCCGTTCTGCCTGGAGGTACTGCACTGCCGCACACCTCGACGCTACGATTGCGCGCTACGCCGAATCCGCAAATTGGTAACCGGGCGGTGACCACGGCCTTTTCGCAGGCCCTGAGGTAGCTGTGCCCTAGGAAACGAAAAGCCGCGGCGAACCGCGGCTTTTCGATGCTTGATTCCCTGGGAGGAAACTGGAGCGGGTGAAGCGATTCGAACGCTCGACCCCAACCTTGGCAAGGTTGTGCTCTACCCCTGAGCTACACCCGCTCACACGGCGTCTTGGCCGCAAGCCGGGCCTATATGGCTGAAGAGCGCGGCGATTGCAACAGGGAAATAGCAGGCTTTTTGCAACTCTCGAACGATGCCGGCAAACCGTCCGCGACGCGCCGATTTCATCGCTCCTTGCGCGACGGTCTTGTGTCGGCCGCCGCATTGGCCGTAAACGGCAGGGCCAAGAAACGGACGAGAAGAAGATCGATGCCGAAGACCGAAGCTGAACTGATGGCCTTTCTTGCCGAACTCGGCATCGCCGTTTCGACGATACGCCATCCGCCGCTCTATACGGTGGCCGATTCGCAGGCGCTGCGCGGCGAAATCGCCGGCGGGCACACCAAGAACCTATTCCTGAAGGACAAGAAGGACAATTTCTTCCTGGTCACCGTCGGCGAGGACGCGGTCGTCGATCTCAAGCAGATCCACCAGTCGATCGGCGCCGCCGGCCGGGTTTCCTTCGGCAAGCCGGAGATGCTGATGGAGCTTTTGGGCGTCACGCCGGGCGCGGTCACCGTCTTCGGCGTCATCAACGACAGGGAAAACAGGGTCAAGCTGGTGCTCGACAAGGATTTGATGGACCATGCCGTGATCAACGCGCATCCACTGACCAATGAGGCGACGACATCGATCGCGGCGGCCGACCTCATCAGATTCGTCGAGGCAACCGGGCACGATGCTGCTATCTTGAAAGTCTCGGCATGATCGCCACATGGATGGCGAAGCCGATTTCCAATTGAGACATGGCGCCGAGCCGCTGGCCGGGGGCGCGACCGAAAGGGTGACGAGATGAGCGAAAACAATCCGTTTGGCGGATCATTCGGAAACACTGGCGGCCAGTATGCCACCACGGTCCAGTATGGCGGAACGGCGCCGGCGCCGGCGAAGGCCGCGCTTGGCGATGCGCCCGCGGGCCCTGCCGGCGGCGATGTCATCAAGGACACGACGACCGCCGCCTTCGCCGCCGACGTCATCCAGGAATCGCGCCGTCAGCCGGTGCTGGTCGATTTCTGGGCGCCATGGTGCGGACCTTGCAAGCAGCTCACCCCGCAGCTGGAAAAGGCGGTCAAGGCCGCCGGCGGCAGGGTCAAGCTGGTCAAGATGAACATCGACGACCATCCCTCGATCGCCGGCCAGCTCGGCATTCAGTCGATTCCGGCTGTGATCGCCTTCAAGGACGGCCAGCCGGTCGACGGCTTCATGGGCGCCATCCCCGAGAGCCAGATCAACGAGTTGATCACCAAGGTGGGCGGCAAGGGCAATGGCGCGCCGCCGGTGGCCGAGGCCCTGGCCGCGGCAACCGAGGCCCGCGATGCCGGCGACATGCAGGCAGCCGCCGACATCTATGACGCCATCCTGGCGCAGGCGCCGGAGACGGTCGAGGCTATTGGCGGGCTGGGCGACCTGTTGTTCGAGACCGGCGACACAGAGGGTGCCGAGGCGCTCCTGGCAACGGCGCCGGAGGCCAAGAAGGATGCACCGCCGCTGGCTGCCCTGCGTGCCAAGATTGCGCTGGCCGCGCAGGCGGCGGCGTTGGGCAATCCGGCCGAGCTCGAACGGCGCTTGGCCGAAAACCCCACCGACCATCAGGCGCGTTTCGATCTGGCCATGATCCAGAACGCCAAGGGCGATCGCACGGCAGCCGCCGACAACCTGCTGGCCATCATCAAGGCCGACCGGAGTTGGAACGAGGATGGCGCCAGGACGCAGTTGCTGCAGCTGTTCGAGGCCTGGGGCATGACCGACGAGGCGACGCTTGCCGCGCGCCGCAAATTGTCGGCGTTGCTGTTTTCCTGAGCCGGTTATCGGTTGTTTTGTCGCACGGGCTTGTGGCGTCGGGCCTGAGCGCCAGATAGGACAGGGCAGGTTCACGCTTCGCAATGGAAGCGATCGGGAGGAACGAGGTGCAAGCGGGAAACGCGCATTACCGGCTCGCCAAGGATTTGCCGCCGACGATCCCGATTTTTCCGCTCGAGGGCGCGCTCCTGCTGCCGGGCGGCCGCATGCCGCTCAACATCTTCGAGCCGCGCTACCTGCAGATGGTGGACGAGGCGGTCGCCGGCTCGCGCGTCATCGGCATCATCCAGCCCGGCCTCAATGGCGCCTTGCGCGAGGATGGCGAGCCGGAACTTTGCAATGTCGGCTGCATCGGCCGCATCATCGCTTTTTCGGAGACCGGCGACGGCCGCTACCTGATCTCGCTGCAAGGCGTGTGCCGGTTCCGCATCACCCACGAGCTGACGGTCAAGACGCCGTTCCGCCAGTGCAAACCGGCGCCCTTCCTCGCCGATCTCGACGAGGAGCAGGCGGCTGATGAAATCGACCGGCCGGCGCTGCTGCGGGCCTTTCGCGCCTATCTGCAGGCCAATGATCTGGAAGCCGACTGGGAAAGCGTCAGCCGCGCCGAAAACGCCATGCTGGTCAACGCGCTGTCGATGATGGCGCCGTACGGACCGGCCGAGAAGCAGGCATTGCTCGAGGCCGCGGACCTGAAGACGCGGGCCGAGACGCTGATCGCCATCACCGAGATGACGCTGGCGCGCGAGAATGAGGATTTTGGCTCGAGCCTGCAGTGAGGTGAACGCAGGCCTGAGGCTGGAAAGGGGACGCAATGGCGGATGGGCGTGATGGAAAGAAGACCAATGTCGACCCGAAGCTGCTGGAACTCTTGGCCTGCCCGCTGACCAAGGGGCCGCTGGCCTGGGACCCCGAACGTGGCGAGCTGGTCTCGCGGGTCGCCAAGCTCGCTTATCCCGTGCGCGACGGCATCCCGATCATGCTTCCCTCGGAAGCGCGGACCATCTCGGCCGAAGATGTGCTGTCGCCGCCAAAGCTGGGCGGGCCGGGCAGTTCAGCGTCATAGAGTGTGGCCGGACATTGAGGTTGGCGTTCTACGGCGCTGGCCCGCCAGCGTTTGATGATGAGGGGCCCGGCTCGCGCCTACTGAAAATTACGCCCTTTGGGCATGACCCTTTCCGCCTCTTCCGACAGCATAGCGAGGTCCTGTCCGATTTTCGGTGTTGCGGGTTGGCTGGTGCTGCCCGAGGGATCGGCATTTGACGGTGCGGCCGCACTGACCTTTTCCAAGAGCACGGTCAGCCAGGGCGTCAGGTCCTCGATCTTCTCGGCGACGATGTGGACGACACCTGATTCCGACTGAAGTTTTCCGCTGACCTTGACGAAGCGCGCGCCCATGACGATGGGCCGGAAGCGGGTAAAAGTTCTTTCCCAGAAGATGACATTGGCGACGGCCTTGTCGTCTTCCAGCGTGAGAAAGATCGCGTTGCCCTTGCCGGGGCGCTGGCGCACCAGCACCAGACCGGCAACGGAGACCCACCTGCCGTCGCGCACGGACGGCAGGCTGGCATTGGGGGTGACGCCGGCGCGGTCGAGCCGTTCGCGCAGGAAGGCGACCGGATGCGCCTTCAGCGACAGGCCGAGCGAGCGGTAATCGTGGATGACATGCTCGCCGAGCGGCATTTTCGGCAGCTTCGTCCGCGGCTCCAGCTCGCGCAGGCCGAGCGCCGGCTGGTCGAACAGCGGCAGCTTCTCGGTGGCACTCTTGCCGTCGAGCGCGCGGACCTCCCAAAGTGCCGCGCGGCGGTCGAGGCCGATGGACCGAAAGGCGTCGGCCTGCGCCAATTTCTCGATCTCGTCGACATTGAGGCCGGAGCGCAGCCAGACATCCCGGACGGTCGAGTAGCCGGCGCCGCGCCGCTCGACGAAAGCCTCCATGCGTTCCTTGGAAAGTCCCTTGACCTGCCTGAAGCCGAGCCGCAGCGCATGGCTTGTCTCGATGACACCGCGCATGTCGGCATGGCGCGGCTGGATACGGGCCGGGTCGAAAGGCGCCTTTTCCAAAGTGCAGTCCCAGACGGAGAAATTGACGTCGACCTCGCGGATGTCGACGCCATGGTCGCGGGCGTCGCGCACCAGCTGCGCCGGCTGATAGAAGCCCATCGGCTGCGAGTTCAGGATCGCGGCGCAGAACACGTCGGGATAGAAGGTCTTGAACCAGCAGGAGGCGTAGACGAGCAGCGCGAAGGAGGCGGCGTGGCTTTCGGGAAAGCCGTATTCGCCAAAACCCTCGATCTGCTTGAAGCAGCGCTCGGCGAAATCCTTCGTGTAGCCCTTGCCGACCATGCCGTCGATCATGCGCTGGCGGTAATTGCCGATGGTGCCGGTGCGCTTGAAGGTGGCCATGGCGCGGCGCAATTCGTCGGCCTCGCCCGGTTTGAAACCGCCGGCGACGATCGCGATATTCATCGCCTGTTCCTGAAACAGGGGCACGCCAAGCGTCTTGCCGAGGATCGCTTCCAGCTCCGGTTTTTGATACTCGGCCGCTTCCTTGCCTTGCCGGCGACGCAGATAAGGGTGGACCATGTCGCCCTGGATAGGGCCGGGGCGTACGATCGCCACCTCGATGACGAGGTCGTAGAATTCGCGCGGCTTGAGACGCGGCAGCATCGACATCTGCGCGCGCGATTCGATCTGGAAGACGCCGAGCGTATCGGCACGGCAGATCATGTCGTAGACACGTTGGTTCTCCGCCGGGAGAGTGGCCAGCACATAGGGCCGGCCAAATTCGTCTCGCGCCTTCGGATAATGGTCCGTGAGCAGGGTGAAGGCGCGTTGCAGGCAGGTCAGCATACCGAGCGCCAGCACATCCACTTTCAGGATCTTCACCGAGTCCAGATCGTCCTTGTCCCATTCGACCATCTTGCGCTCGTCCATCGCCGTCTTGACGATGGGCACGATCTCGTCGAGCCGGTCCCTGGTGATGACGAAGCCGCCGACATGCTGGGAGAGATGGCGGGGAAAACCCATGATCTCGTTGGCGCGTTCCATCACATGCCGCGATAGGGGGTCGCCGCGGTCGAGGCCGCCGGCCCTCGCCTCCTTCTCGCCGAGTTCCGAGGTCGACCAGCCCCAGATCGAGCCGGAAAGCGACGCCCGGACATCCTCCGACAGGCCCATCGCCTTCGACACTTCGCGCAGCGCCGAACGGCCGCGATAGCTGATGACGGCGGCGGCAAGGGCGGTACGCTTGGAGCTGTATTTCTCGTAGATGTACTGGATGACGGTTTCGCGCTTTTCGTGCTCGAAATCGACGTCGATATCAGGCGGTTCGTTCCTTTCCTCGGAAATGAAGCGCTCGAAAAGCGAATTGATCTTTTCCGGCCCCACTTCGGTGATGCCGATGCAGAAACAGACGACCGAGTTGGCGGCCGACCCACGCCCCTGGCAGAGAATATCCTTGCTGCGCGCGAACTTGACGATGTCGTAGACGGTCAGGAAGTAACGGGCATAGTTGAGGCGCTCGATCAGAGCGAGCTCTTCCTCGATGCGCTTGGTCACGGATTCAGGCACACCTGCCGGGTAGCGGTTGACCGCTCCCTCCCTTGCCAACCTTTCCAGCTCCGCCTGCGGGCCGAGGCCCGATTCCGTCGGCTCGTCCGGATAATTGTACTGGAGGTCGCTGAGCGAGAAGGTCAGCTCTTCCCCGAAACGCAGCGTCTCCGCCAGCGCTTGCGGGTGCCTGCGGAACAGGCGCGCCATTTCCAGCGGCGGCTTCAAATGGCGTTCGGCATTGGCGGTCAGTTCCAGCCCCACCTCGGCGACCGGAACATTGAGGCGGATCGCGGTCAGCACGTCCTGCAGCGGGCGGCGTTCGGCCGTGTGATAGAGCACATCGTTGGTCGCCATCAGCGGTATGCCGGCACTCTCGGCAAACGCCGCCGCCTGCTCGATCCTGAAGCGATCATGGCCGGCATAACAGGGTGAGACGCCGAGCCGCAGGGCCTTGCCGAAGCGGTCCTGGAGTTGGCGGAGCAAAGCCAGGCTGTCCTGCGCGCCGGCCGCCAGATCGGGCAGGACCGCCAGCGACATCCGGTCGCCCCATTCGAGCAGGTCGTCGCGCCGGAGCAGGGTGGCGCCCTTTTCGGTCTCGTCGCGCAGATTGGCCTGGGTGAGCATGCGGCACAGATGCCCCCAGCCCTTGCGGTCCCTGGGATAGGCGAGAATGTCCGGCGTGCCGTCACCAAAAACCAGCCGGCAGCCGGGGTGATAGGCAAGCTTTTCGACCTTGGCCTGCTGCCAGGCGCGCACCACGCCGGCCACGCTGTTGCGGTCGGCGAGCCCGATCGCGGAGAAGCCCATGAGCTTGGCCGCGACCACCAGTTCCTCGGGTTTGGAGGCGCCGCGCAGGAAGGAGAAGTTCGACTGGATGCCGAACTCGGCATAGGGGATGACGGTCAGCGCGTTCATGCGAAGACCCCGTGCATGAACCAGCGCGGCGGAATCTGCGAGACGCCGCCGTACAGGCCTTGCCGGTAGAGCCAGTAGCGGCGGCCATCGGCATCCTCGATGCGGAAATAGTCGCGTGTCGATGCCGCCGGGTCGCCTGGCGCCTCGCGCCACCATTCGGCGGCGATGCGCTCCGGACCCTCGGCACGGGTAACGCGGTAAAGCGCACGGCGCCAACGAAAATGCAGCGGCGGCCCCTCCGGCATTTCGGTGGCCGGCACATCGATGGGCTCGGGCGCGCGGAACAGCCGGATCGGCCGTTCCGGCGGGAAGATGGTCATCGGCGCCTGCATCCTGTCCGGCTTCTTCGGTGGCGTGGTCCGGCGCGGCGCCTCACTGAAGGGGACGATGGCGACGGCGCGTTCGGGGAGATGGCTTTCCACAGGAACCGGCTGCAGAACCGCGCCCTCGCCGAGGCGGGCGCGGATACGGTCGGCGAACAGGGCGATGTCGGCGCCGTCATCCACCGCTTCACCGGTCAGATCGGTCTGCTGCGTGTCGAAAGCGGCGACGGCCAGCACCGAGAGGCGCACAAGGTCGAAGCCATAGCCGGCATCGATATGCTGCTCGAGCGCGGCCAGCCTTTCATGGAACAATTTCCGGATCAGCAAGGGTTCGCGCATCGGCCGCGAGGTGCCGAGGGCGATGCGGCTGACGGCGCCGTCGACGCGAAAGAGCAGCAGCGCCAGCGTCCGGGCGCCTTCGCCGCGGCGTTCGAGGTCGGTCTTCAAGGTCGTCGCCAGCATGCCCACCAGCCTTTCTATCTCCTCCGTCAGCGTGACGGGCTCAGCGAGATGGCGTTCGACCGAAAGCGGCGCGACGGGAAGGCGCGGTGAGATCGCTTCGTCGAGACGGCCGAGCGCCTGGTCGAGGCGCTGGAGCAGCAAAGCGCCGAAGCGGCGGGCGAGCGGCGCGCGCGGCGCGGCCATGACGGCGCCCGCCGTGCGCAGCCCCACACTTTCCAGGCTGGTCCGGGTTTCCGGCGCTATGCGGAGGGCGGCCAGCGGCAAGGGGGCAAGCAAGGCTTCCTCCTCGCCCGATACAACGATGCGGTCGCCGCAAAAGCGTGCCGCCGCCCAGGCCGCCCCGGGCGTACCGGCAAGCCCGGCGCGGACGTCGAACCCCTGGTGAAAAAAGCGCGACAGGATCTCGTCCAGCATGGCGCGTTCACCGCCGAACAGATGGGTGCAGCCGGTGACGTCGAGGAACAGGCCGTCGATGCTGTCCAGCGCGACCAGAGGCGTGTAGCGGTCGCACCAGTCGGCAAGGCCCTCGAGCAGGCGCCGGTCGGCCTCCGGATCGGCTTCGACGATGTCGATCGACGGATGCATGGCGCGCGCATCGGCAATCCCCATGTCAGGCTTCAGGTGCAGCGCCTCAGCCCGCTCGTCGAGGGCCGAGATGCGCTGCGCGTTGCCCTGGCGGTGGCTGATCACGAGCGGTGGGTGAGATGGCCGCGGATGATCCGACGGCCGGGAACGCCAGGATTTCCCCAGACGCTGCCGCAGGATCCTTTCGGTCGCGAGATAGGGAAACCACAGGGACAGGATTCTCTGCCCATTCGCTTCCTCCACCGCGTCTTTCCTCGCCCCTTCTTTCCTCGAATCCGCGTTCATCGGGGTTCCACTCCAGTGTGAATTGTCCAGGCAGGGCCGTGCGGCTCTTGCCGATGCTGATGGTGAAGGCGGGGTGGCCGATCGAGCCGGCGAGCGGCCCGGCGACCGTGGCGCGCGGCACGGCCGGCGCCGAGGCGGCGATCAGACGGACAGGCGCCGCCGTCGGCTCCGGCTCGGCCGCCTGCCGCAGCAGGAACACCGGCCGGCCGGTAGCTTGCGCCCTTGCATGCAGCCGGCGTGTCGCGGTCAGGTCGAGCCGCCGCGGATTGCCACGGATTTCCAGGATAACGGCGGCAAGCGCGGTCATCCTGGCGGCTTCCTCGGCGACCCACAGCGCATCGACAAGCCGGGGCGCCTCGGAAAACAGCAATTGTCCGGGCTCGATGCCGAAGCAGCCATGCAGCCCCCTGGCGTAGGGAAAGCCGGCCTCGCGGAAAATTTCCGATGTTCCGACCCATAAGACGGGCAACCCCTGCGCCCGGTTGAGGATCAGGCTGACGAGCGACAGAGCGAAGCCGGCCACGGCTCCCGCATCGCGGGTTTCAAGACCATGGATTTCGGTCAGGGCGGCTTTCGGCAGGCCGCCGCTGAGCGCGGCATCGAGCCGCTCGATGCCGATGGGCAGGAAAGCATCCGGCAAGGCCGCGGCAAGGCCGCGCCGGACGATCGTCAGGTCGCTGCCGGCGTCGGCATCAAGGGTCGCCGCCGCCGGCGCCTGCAGGCGCTCGGGCAGCGTTCCCTCTATTTTCGCGATCTGGCGGCGCAGGGCAAAAACAGTCTCCCGCGCCACGGCGGTCATCGCCATGACGGTCAGCTTCCACTCACGATTGTTCCTGTTATGTTCTCTAGGATTCCAGAGCCGATCCGAAGAGTCAAGCAGAGTCATGAGGAATTTATTCCTGCACGTATCGCACATGAGTCCGACATTCACATGTCCGCACGTCACCATGAGGTCGTCATCCCTGGGCGAAGCAGCCGCGCAGCGGCGTCGCGGAGACCCTGGGATCCATGCCGCGACCTTGGCCGTGAAGTGCAGCGGAGCAAGTTCTGCACCGTGGCAGCGCCCAGAAGTCACGGCATGGATTCCGGGGTCTGCGCCGCGTCGCTGCGCTCCTTGCTCCGCCCCAGAATGACGAAGTGATGGGCGTTTCCTCGCCAATCGCCAACGTATTCGTCATCGAGGCTTCCTAGCCGCGAGACTAACGCGGCCACCAAATGAGACGCCCTGGCCGGCGCTGCGCGATGGTGGAAGGTCCGGCATGAGTTCTCCTGATACATGGCCGGACGCGATTCCCCGGCAGCGGCAAAAGCGCCGGCAGAAATTGCCGCGCCATTTGCCTGGACCAGCACGAAAGCCTATATGCCGGGATCAAAGGACAAAGCATGGCCCGCATCTACAAGACCCGCACCTGGCATGGCGAACTTGCGCCCTCGATGGAGGAACTGGAGTTCCTGGCCCTGGAGGCCTACGCCCATCTGCCGGAGGATTTTCGCAAGCTGACCGGCGAGATCGTCATCCAGATCGCCGAATTCCCGACCGACGAGATCATGGACGATTTGTCGCTGGAGACGCCGTTCGACCTGCTCGGCCTGTTCGAGGGGCGCGGCATCGCTGAACGCTGGAACCCGCAAACCGGCGAAGGCCCGAACCGCATCACGCTCTATCGCCGCGCCATGCTGGACTACTGGGCCGAAAACGAGGAATCGCTGGGCGACATCGTCACCCACGTGCTGATCCACGAGATCGGCCACCATTTCGGCCTGTCCGACGATGATATGGAGAAGATCGAAGAGGCTGCTGAGTAGGCTGTACCTTCGTCACCCTAGGGGTCTGCGCCGCCTCGCTTTGCTCCCCTAGCAGGACGAAGGGAGGGAGGGCCTTTCCCTACTCACTCGCTGAGTTGGGTGTCAGGCCCGTATTCCTGAACGTCGATATCCTCGACCATGGCCTAGTCGCAGCATGGGTCGGTGAGCCGCCGCTATAGTCATCAATCGGTCGCTGGCGGGTCACTGTCTTGCGCAATTATACAAGTTTTGATATAAGTCTGCCAATGCCAGTGACGAAGCGCTTAGAGTTTCTCGGAGATTCTCTTGCCCAGCTCCGAGATTTTCCAGAGGCGGCGCGCAGGGAAACAGGCGTCCAGCTGCATAAGGTGCAACTCGGACTTGAACCAAGAGACTGGAAGCCGATGACGACGGTCGGCCCGGGTGTGCGGGAAATCCGCGTCCGCGACGACGCCGGCGCGTTCCGGGTGCTTTACGTTGCGAGCATAGGCGATGCCGTCTATGTGCTGCACGCCTTCCAGAAGAAGGCGCAACAGACGGCGAAACGAGACTTGGATCTTGCCGCATCGTGGTTCAAGCAAATCTAGTGGAGATCCGACGATGGAACGTCAGAGTTTTGAAAACGTGTGGGACGCACTGGAAGGCACTTCGGCCGAATCCGCCAACATGACTATGCGCTCCAACTTGCTGATCGCGATCGAACAGCGGGTGCGGAGCTGGGACGTTACCCAGGCCGAAGCAGCCAACCGGCTCGGGATTACCCAGCCACGCCTTAACGACCTCCTGCGGGGCAGGATCACGAATTTCAGTCTGGATACGTTGATCAATCTTGCCGCGCTGGCCGGACTTACCGTGCGTCTTGATATTGTCGAGGCCGCCTGATGCTCTCTTTGCCTTCCACCTACCAGTCGCTGAGCTTGGTATCCGGCCCGTATTCCTGGCCGTCGACATCCTTCACCACGGCCTGGCCGCAGCGCATGGTCTTGGCTTTCTTGTCATAGGCGTAGGTCGGCGAGCCGAACAGATGCCAGCCCTTGTTCAGCGCCGCCGTCACCTTATGGCAGAAGCTGGCGTCGTCCGGGGCGGTGAGAAAGCGGTAGAGTTTCATCGTCCAATTCCTGTCATGTATCCCAAGTCGACGAATATCATGCGCCGATGGCGGCGGCCTTCGCCAGCAGTTTTTCGGCCTGCGCCAGGTGCAGCCGCTCGACCATCCTGCCATTCAGCGCGATGACGCCCTTGCCGCTGTTTTGCGCCAGCGCGAAGGCATCCTTCACCGCGCGCGCCTCGGCCAGCGCCTGCGCCGACGGCGCGAAGGCACGGTTGGCGGCCTCGATCTGCGATGGATGGATCAGCGTCTTGCCGTCAAAGCCCATGGCGGCGGCCTGAGCGCACTCGCGCGCAAACGCGTCCGGATCGCGAAAATCGTTGAACACCCCGTCGAGCATGTCGAGGCCGCCGGCGCGCGCCGCCAGCAGCATTTGCATCAGCCATGGCAGGAGATAGGCGCGGTCCGGCGTCGCCAGCACGCCGGTATCCTTGATCAGGTCATTCGTTCCGGCAATGAAACAATCCAGCCGCGAGGCGGGATCACGGCCGAGTTCGGCGATGGCGCCGATGTTGAGCATGGCCTTGGGCGTCTCGATCATCGCCCATAGTTTCACGCTGTCGGGAGCAAAATTGTCGTCCAGCACATCGCCGACCTCAAGCACGTCGCGCGGCGTGTCGACCTTGGGCAGCAGGATGCCGTCCGGCTCCGCCTTGGCGACGGCCGCAAGATCGTCAGCGCCCCATTCGCTGGACAGCGCATTGACGCGCACCACCATTTCGCAGCGCCGGCCATTGTGGTCGGCATCAGGACGGTTAGCCAAAATGCCGGCCAGTTTTTCGCGCGCGGCGATCTTGTCGGCGGGGGCAACGGCGTCCTCCAGATCGATGATGACAGCGTCGCAGGCAAGCTGCGCGATCTTGGCCAGCGCCTTCTCGTTGGAGGCCGGGACATAGAGCACGGAGCGGCGCGGGCGGTAGGGTTCCATGTCCGATCTATGCCGCGTGTGGTTGGTCGAGGCAAGCGTCCGCCCGGTACCTGACACGAGCCAACCGCGAAAGCTCGCGCTGCCCCTTGCCTGTCCGTCCTCTGCGGCAGTTGCGGAAGGGGGCCCTGCACGAAAACTGCACTCGCCTGCGGAAAACCTCCTCCGATCCGCCGCATCGCTTCCCTGCCAGCCTGCGAGACAGACGGCATGCACAAGCGAGCAAAACCCCGTCTGCCCTATCGGCTGCGCAGCGAAGGCTGGTGGCTGGTCGACCCGCCACGCGCCAAGCCCGCCGCAATTGTCATCCCCTTTGTCCGCCCGCATCGCGCTCGGAAAATCCATGGCCGCGGTCCGCCAATCTTCCGACGTTATCCCTAGCGCTTATGCCTGCTGTTTCATCAACGTCGCCGTGCTGATCGCCAATTACAATGTCGACCATTCCCTCGAAATGACCGGCCAGGTCATTCCCCTCGACGCCTGGTATCTGCGCTCGCCCGGTCCAGGCGCGTTTCCCGCGCTGGAAAACAGGCGGAGCTGGAACTTTCGTGACTGGCGCCTGCTTCGATATCTCGACAGCAAGGGGTCGCTCGTGCTTCCTCAGCCTTCGCAACCTTCCTTGCCGGACCGCTGACCGATGCCGCATCACATTCTTGTCGCCGACGATGACCCGCATATCCGCGAAGTGATCTGTTTCGCGCTGGAAAAGGCCGGCATGAAGACGGCTGCCGTGTCCGATGGCGCCGCCGCCCTGCAGGCGATCGAACGGCACACGCCCGACCTTGTCGTGCTCGACATCGGCATGCCGGAGATGGACGGGCTGGAGGTCTGCCGGCGGCTGCGCCAGCGATCAGACGTGCCGGTGCTGTTCCTGTCCGCGCGCGACGAAGAGATCGACCGCATCCTCGGGCTCGAAATGGGCGGCGACGATTATGTGACAAAGCCGTTCAGCCCGCGCGAACTGGTCGCCCGCGTCAACGTCATCCTGCGGCGCGCCCGCCCGGCAGGGCCCGAACCGGTTGACGACAGGCAGTTTACCCATGGCAAGCTCACGCTAGTGCCGGCCAGCCATAGCGCCGGCTTCGACGGCCGGCCGCTTACCCTGACCGGAATAGAATTCTCGATCCTGAAAGGATTTCTGGCGCGGCCCACCCACGTGCTCGATCGCGACGCGGTGATGGCCAGTGCCTATGCCGGCAAGATCCATGTCGCCGACCGCACCGTCGACAGCCATATCCGCAACATCCGTGCCAAGCTGGCGGCGGTCGGATGCCTGGATGCCATCGAGACAGTGCACGGCGTCGGCTTCCGGCTCGGCCGATGCGGCTGACGACCTCAAGCAAGTGGAGCGGCCGCAAATGGCGGCCGCGCCTCGCCACGGTCGTCGTCGCCATCCTGATCCTGGTCATGGCCTTGCCGCTGGTCGGCCTGTTCTTCTTCCGCCTCTACGAAAACCAGTTGATCCGCCAGACCGAGGCGGAGCTGATCGCGCAGGGTGCGGCCATCGCCGCCATCTATGCGCAGGAGGTGCGCGACGCCGGCATTTCCGGAGACAAGCTCGGTGTGCCGATGCCTGAGGCCAATGGCACCGCGAACCGAGGCGCCGATTCGCCTTATCGGCCGATCGAGCCGCAGCTCGATCTCGCCTCGGATTACGTGCTTGCGACCCGGCCGGCGGGAACGCCTGCCACAGCCGATCCAGCCTTCGCCGCGATCGGCGCGCGGCTGACCGGCATTCTCGACGCGACGCAGAAAACCACGCTGGCCGGCTTCCGGCTGCTTGATCCCACAGGTGTCGTCATTGCCGGGCGCGACGAGATCGGGCAGTCGCTTGCCGAGGTCGAGGAGGTGCGTGAGGCGCTCGCCGGGCACTATGCCAGCGCGCTCAGGCTGCGTATCCCCAACCAGCCGCCGCCGCCGCTCTATTCGGTCAGCCGCGGCACCAGGGTGCGCGTCTTCGTCGCGCTGCCGGTTGCCGTCGACGGCAAGGTCGCCGGCGTGGTCTATGTCTCGCGGACGCCCAACAACATCATAAAACATCTCTATGGCGAACGCGGCAAGGTGACAGCGGCGGCGATCGCCATCCTCGGCGGCACGCTGCTCATCGGCCTCGTCTTCCTGCGCACCGTCAGCCGGCCGATCTATGCGCTGATCGACCGCACCCAGCGCATTGCCGCGGGCGAGCGCGGCGCGATCCGGCCGCTCGACCATCATGGAACGCGCGAAATGGCCGAATTGTCCGCCGCCTTCCTCGACATGGCCGAAAAACTGCAGGCGCGCTCGGACTCGATCCAGACCTTCGCCACCCATGTCTCGCATGAGCTCAAATCGCCGCTGACGGCGATCCAGGGCGCTGCCGAACTGCTGCGCGATTCCGGCTCGGCGATGGATGATGACGAGCGGCGGCGCTTCTCCAACAATATCGTCACCGATGCCGGGCGGCTCAATTTGCTGGTGCGGCGGCTGCTCGACCTGGCGCGCGCCGAAAACCTTGCACCCAGCGGCGAAAGCACCTCCGTCGGTGCGGCGCTGGCGCTGCTTCCCGTCGACACCAGGCTCGCGGTTCGCGTCGAGGCCGGCGGCGATCTGGCCTTGCGCATCTCGGCCGAGAACGGAGCAATCGTATTTGGCAATCTCATCGACAATTCGGCCCGGCACGGCGCGACGCAAGTTTCGATCACCGCCGCAAGCGCCGGCGGCAAGGCGACGCTGCTGGTCAGCGACGACGGCGCCGGCATTTCGCCAAGCAACCAAGCGCGCATCTTCGAGCCGTTCTTCACCACGCGCCGCTCTACCGGCGGCACCGGCATGGGGCTGGGCATCGTGCTGGCCCTCCTGAAAGCGCATGATGGTACGATCCGGCTGGTTGACACCGAGCGCGGCACGCGCTTCGAGATCACTTTGCCGGTCGCGTAAGACGGACGGCGGATCGGAGAAAAAAGTGCGCTACGACATCGTCATCATCGGCGGAGCCATCGTCGGGTCCTCGGTCGCTTACTATCTGCGTGAGGAAGGGTTTTCCGGCTCGATCGCGCTGATCGAACGCGACCCACAATTCGCCCATGCGGCGACGACGCTGTCCATGGCGTCGATCCGCCAGCAATTCTCCATTCCGGAAAATATCCGCCTGTCGCAATTCACGCTGAAACTGTTCCGGCGGCTGAAGGAAGAATTCGGCGCGGACGCCGATATCGGTTTTCGCGAGGGCGGCTATCTCATACTTGCCGGCGAGGCCGGGCTGCCGATCCTGAAGGCCAATCACGCGGCGCAGGTCGCCGAGGGCGCAGACATCCTGCTCGAGGACGCCGACCAGCTGACGCGCCGCTTCCCCTGGCTGTCGACCGAAGGCATCACCGCCGGCGCCTATGGCCGAAGCGGCGAAGGCTGGTTCGACGCCCATGCGATGCTGATGCTGTTCCGCAAGGCGTTGCGGGAGAAGAAGATCGACTTCATCAGCGCTTCGGTCTCCGGCATCGAGCGGCAGGGCGACCGCGTCACCGGCGTCAGCCTCGACAATGGCGATCGGCTGGAGGCCGGCATCGTCATCAATGCCGCAGGGCCGAACGCCGGCAAGGTCGCCTCCCTTGCAGGGCTGGCGCTGCCGGTCGAGCCACGCAAGCGCAATGTCTTCGTCTTCGAGGCGCGCGAGAAATATGCCGACATGCCGCTGCTGGTCGATCCCTCCGGCATCTATGTCAGGCCGGAGGGATCCGTCTACCTCACCGGCGGCGCCGAGCCGGAAGAGGGCGACGGCCCGGCCAATGCCGGGGATTTCGAGGTCGACTGGCCGCTGTTCGAGGAGGTGATCTGGCCGGTGCTGGCGACCCGCATCCCGGCCTTCGAGGCCATCAAGCCGACGCGCGCCTGGGCCGGGCATTATGACTACAACACGCTCGACCAGAACGCGGTGATCGGCCCGCATCCCGAGGTGACGAATTTCCTCTTCGCCAACGGATTCTCCGGCCACGGCCTGCAGCAGGCGCCGGCGGTCGGCAAGGCGCTGGCCGAATTGATCGTACATGGCGGCTACCGGACGATCGACTGCTCGGCGTTTGGGTATAGCCGGGTTGCCGAGGGAAGGGCGTTCCGGGAATTGAACGTGATTTGAGGCGGGGCGGGCATGCCTCTCCCTTCTCCCACAAGGGGAGAAGGAAGAAGCGTCTACGCCATCATCGCATCAACTTTAAGTGCATCGCCAAGCGCATTGCCTCCGGCCGTGTTGTCGAAGATGCCCCAGACCTCGGCACCCGCAGCGGCCGCTGCCTCCAATTGTCGGCTAAATCGGGCGAGATTTTCGGCGTCGTAATCGGAGTAATAGACGCGCGGCGCGCCGTGCCAGCGGAAGTAGGCGAGGCCAGGCCAGCCGCCCGGCACCGCGGCAGATGGCACCGGAGCGGGGTCGGCGGCGACACGCGCAATCCGGCGATCGGCCAGAAGCGCTTCAGCGTCCGGTTCGAACCAGCCGGGATGCCGCGGCTCGCAGACCAGCCTGGCCTTTGTTCGCCTGCTGTCGAAGAAACGGCGCGCGACTACCGGCTCGAAGGGCAGGCTCGGCGGCAGCTGCACCAGAAGCACGCTCAGCTTTGCGCCGAGACCTTCGACCTGCTGGAGAAAGCTTTCCAAAAGCTCGTCGCAGTCGACGAGACGGCGCTCATGGGTGATCGCCTTCGGCAGCTTGACGGCGAAGCGAAAGTGCTCCGGCACGGCGCGCGCCCAGCGCTCGTAGGTCTCGCGGCGATGCGGCTTGTAGAAGGACGTGTCGATCTCGACGATCGGAAAATGCCGGCCGTAGCGTTCGAGATGCGATCCGGGTTGCGGAAAATCTTGCTGGTATCGTGTCGGAATGCCCCAGCCGGCCGTGCCTATGAAACATACCTGTTTTGCCATGCATTGGATGTGGACCGGACGAGATCCGGGTCAAGGCGGACAAAGGGTATGCAAAGCAGCGACCCGCCGCTCACGCTGCAACCCGCCTTCCAGCCTCGACGTGCGCTTGAAGCCAGGCCAGCACCCGCGCCCACCCCTCTGCATGTTCGGCCGCCGCCTCATGCAGCCCGGCAAAGCCGCCATGGCAGATGGTGACGCGCGTGCCATTGGCGACCGGCTCCAGCAGCCAGGCGGCCGTGGTTTGCCGCCGGCCAAGCGTAGGATGGTCCCACTCATAGGTCCGCGTCTGCACGATCCGGCGCGGCGCTTCGATTTCGAGGAACTCGCCGCTGGCCGGCAGGTCCATGCCGTCAGCCGTGCGGACAATAACGGTCCAACGGCCGCCGACGCGCGGGTCGGCCGACCAGTCGACCATTCGGTAGGTCTCGGCTGACCCCCACCATTGCTCTACCTCCTTGCCGACCAGCGCCTCGAAGGTGCGTTCCGGTAGCGCTTCCATCTCGGCGGACGCCATGACGGTCTCGCCATTGGTCATGCTCCGTACCCTGAGAGCGTGCATCATGGATGTCTCCACGGATTTGTTTCGCTAGCGAAACGAGCCTTCACCCTTTCGATGGCGGGCGCTCGAACCCCTTGCCGGTCTCGAGCAGGCTCTTGAGGCTGGCCAGCACCAGCGGCCAGCCCATGGCAACGTTGCCGATCAGCCTGTGCGGCCCGTCCGCTTCATGGGTGACGGCAAGCTTCATCAACTCGCCTTCCTGTTCGATGGTGAAGGTGCAGCGCGTATAGCCGTCTTCCCTGATCTCGGGCATCCATTCATTGCGCCATTTTATGACCAGGCGTCGCGGCGGGTCGATCTCGAGGATCTCGCCGCTGTCGGCGACTCGCCCGTCCGGGAAGATCAGCTTCCAACTGGAGCCCACTTTCCACTCGCTCTCCTGATAGGAGCAGAGGAAAAACTGCCGGTTGAACTCCGGGTCGGTCAACGCTTCCCAGAGCTTTTCGGGCGTGGTTCGGATATAAGTCACATAAACGAAGCTGTTGCTCATCAGTCTTCCCTTTCGAGGCGTTTCTTCAGCTCGCTGAGGGCTGTCAGTCGCCCCCGCTCGAATTTGCCGATCCAGCGTTCGGCGATCTCATTGATCGGAACCGAATTGAGGTAGTGCTCCTTCTCCCGGCCCCGGCGGATGGTGGTGACGAGGTTTGCTTCCTCCAGGATCGCCAGGTGCTTGGTCACCGCCTGGCGGGTCATGGCCATCTCAGCGCACAGCGCATTCAGCGTCTGCCCATTCCTGGCATGGAGGCTGTCCAGCAATTGCCGGCGTGTCGGGTCCGCCAGGGCGCGAAAGGCTGCATCCATGCTCATGGCTTTAATATGCAACCAAATGGTTGCATGTCAAGCGGCAAGATGCCCGTTGTTGGCCGTAGGCGGGAGAAGAAATCAGCGCTTGCGGGAGATCCAGAAGGCGTCGGGCATACGTTTCATGCCGATGCGTTCGTAGAAGCCGACAGCGTCGGGCATCGAGATCAGGCTGATGGCGACCGACGGTCCGAGCTGCCGGACAACCTCGTCCATCAGCCCCTTGCCGATGCCCAGGCCTTGCGCCTTGGCCGAGACGGCGAGATCGGAGATGTAGCAGACCCAGGAAAAGTCGGTCAGGCAGCGGGCAACGCCAACCAGCGGCTTGGCTTCCATATCGAGAGGGGCCATGTCGAGAGGGGCCATCTCGAGACGGGCGGTCACGATCAGGTTGGCGCCTTCCAGCATCGCCTTCAGTCTTGCCTCGTCATCGACGGGCCTGACTTCGCCGAGACCGGATTCCACCAGCACGCGGCGGAATTCGGGAATGCCGAGCGTCGGTTCGCGCGCGTAGAGGACGTGGGCGTTTTCTGCCATGGGACCAGACTGCACCATCGGGCGGCGATTTCGAAGCCGTTTTTATGCGGCACCCTCTTGCCGGCACCCACAAACAGTTGCCTTTTATTTGCGCGCGGCTTTGTGTAAACCGGGCCCCAGCAAATCCCCCGCAACGAAAAACACGGGCCAAAGCCATGGAAAAATTCACCAAGCTCACCGGCGTCGCCGCTCCCATGCCGATCGTCAATGTCGACACCGACATGATCATCCCGAAGGATTATCTCAAGACGATCAAGCGCACCGGGCTTGGCACCGGCCTGTTCGCCGAGATGCGCTACAATGACGACGGTTCGGAAAATCCGGATTTCGTGCTCAACAAGCCGGCCTACCGCAAGGCGCAGATCCTGGTCGCCGGCGACAATTTCGGCTGCGGCTCGAGCCGGGAACACGCGCCATGGGCGCTGCTCGATTTCGGCATACGCTGCGTCATCTCGACCTCGTTCGCCGACATCTTCTACAACAACTGCTTCAAGAACGGCGTGCTGCCGATCACCGTCAGCCCCGAGGACCTGGAGAAGCTGATGGACGACGCCTCGCGCGGCTCCAACGCCACTCTGTCGGTCGATCTCGAAGCCAAGGAAATCCGTGGTCCGGACGGCGGCGTGGTCACATTCGACCTCGACGATTTCAAGCGGCACTGCCTGCTCAACGGGCTCGACGATATCGGCCTGACCATGGAAAAGGCCGGCGCCATCGCCTCGTTCGAGAAGAAGAACGCCGAACTGCGCCCCTGGGCCTGAGCGGCGAATAGACCGGTCCTTTCGGGCCGAGCGGCGACCGAGGGAGGGACAGTCATGACACGTTTGCTTCTGGCCGGCGTTTGCGCTTCGGCGGTGATGTTTCTGACGATCGCGGGCGCGCATGCACAGACCGGCACTGACGATGCGTCCGGCGCCGCCGACCAGGGCGCGTCAAGCACGGGAAACGTGGCGCTGGCCGAGGATGACAAGCAGGCGCCGATCCCGTTCGAGGGCGGTCAGCTGACCATCACGCAGCCGGAGCAGGACGGCGAAAAGGTGCTGGCCTATGACGGCAAGCAACTGGCCAGCAACTACGATGTCTTCTTCGACAAGATCGTGGAGGTCGGCGGCATCAAGGTGGCGCTGTTCAATGTCGGCGATGGCGGCAATCAATGCGGCCCGGCGACGGTGATCGTCTGGAAGCCAGAAGGCGGCGAGATCCAGGGCACCACGGTCGAGCAGGACGAGTGCGGCGCGCCGCCCTCCGCAGTGTCCGACAACGCCATTTATTTCGTGCCGTATCTCCTGCCGGGGGACCAGAAGCCGGCGCTGCAGTGGTCGCCGACGGATGGGCTGACGATTTCGGGCAATCTCACCTACATGCCGGAACCCGGCACCGACTGGAAAGACATTGATCCGGAAAAGTACCAGAACATCATCGACGCCTTCCACAATGAGGCCGTCTACAAGGAAGCCGAAAAACTGCTCGGCAAGGACATGCCCGACATGGCGACCAGCCTGCTGGTCGGCGGCGGCACGGAAAAGACCGCGTCCGGCGCCTTCTACGCCAGCGGCTGCGTGCCGCATGATTGCGGCGGCAATGACGGCTTCATGGCGGTCGACCCGGCCAAGCATCAGCTCTATTTCGCCCGCCGCGGCGACAATGGCCAGCCGAACGCCTGGCCGGCGGTGGCGACATGGCCGGCCGACGTGAAGGAGGCGCTGGACAAGGCGCTGGGGTCGGCGAATTAGCTAAAGCATTTCCGGCGAAAACAGGGCGAGGCGAATTTCCTCCGGCTTACGCGCGACAACCGTCCATTGTTGCCGACGCGCGCAGGACTGCGGTTTATACGCCGTTCTTCCTTTGAGTGCCGCCGATCGCCGGCGCGGAGATCGAGGATGGTCTTCGCCCAACCCGCGTCAACGGCGATATTCGTGGGGCAAATGGAACCAGATCGGCCGCGCGGCGTCATAGAAGCAGCTTCGCGGCAGTGCCTGGAGTAAATTGATGGTCAGGCTCGTTCTTCTGGCGTTTGTTTTGTTGGCCTTCGCATCTGGCGCCACGGAGGCGGCAAAGCTGGACGCAGCCGCCATCAACAATGCTCAATTCGGCGAAGCCGCAACGAAGGGCGTCGATGCGACCGTGCTGAAGGCACAGATCCTTTTGGACCGCGCGCGGTTCTCGCCTGGCCTGATTGATGGCCGCCAGGCGGAGAACTTCACCAAGGCGGTGCGGGCATTTCAGGGGGCCAACGCGCTGCCCGCCGATGGCAAGCTCAACCGGGAGACCTGGGACAAGCTGGTCGCAACCTCACCAGGCCCGGTTCTTGTGAATTACGAGCTGACGCGCAAGGATGTCCGTGGACCGTTTACCAAGCGCATTCCGGCCAGTATGGAAAGAATGGCTCGCCTGCGCAGGCTCGGCTATCGCAGTTCGCTGGAACGGATCGCGGAGCACTTCCACATCAGCGAACAATTGCTGCGAAGGCTCAACCCGGGCATCAGCTTCAGGAGGGCGGGCGCAAAGCTGCTGGTGCCGGCTATCGCCCGAGGCGATCCGCCCTCAGCCGTTGCCAACGTCGAAGTCGACAAGGCCGCGCGCCAAGTTCGCGTTCTCGACAATTCCGGCAAAGTGGTTTCGGTCTACCCCGCCTCGATTGGAAGCGAAGAGAAGCCGGCGCCGAGCGGCGAGGCACAAGTCACACGCGCGGTCCACAATCCCACCTATCACTATGATCCCAACTTCGCCTTCAAGGGGGTCAAAACCAAAAGGCCCTTCACCATCGCCGCCGGGCCTAACAATCCTGTCGGATCGGTCTGGATCGACCTGTCCATTGAAAGTTACGGGATTCACGGCACGCCCGAACCAGGCAAGATCGGGAAGACTTTTTCGCATGGTTGCATCAGACTGACCAATTGGGATGCCGAAGACCTGGCCCTTGAGGTGCACAAAGGCACAAGGGTTGTCTTCACCGGAGAAACGGCTGAATCGGCCAACGACCAACCGGGCTGACGCATGGCGGCGATGCAGATCCCTGAGCCGGTACTCGGAGCCGCACGGAGAGCACCTCACGGTAGCCGGCGCACGAGATCTTCACCGTCGAAATCCACAGCGGCGCTTACCGCTCGGAGCCTGCCATGGGCCGGCCGGAACTGCTCGCAATCCCAACCGGACAAGCTTTAGTTCGCTCCGAGGCTCAGCGCCTTCTTGCGGTCGGCCTCGGCGCGCTTGCGATTGCCCTTGGCTTGCCAAGCCTGGCTTCGAGCTTTGTAGGCTGTGGCGAAATCAGGCTTGAGCGCTATCGCTTGGCTCAAATCGTCAATGGCTCCATCATAGTCCGCCCTGCTGGTGCGGATCACGCCTCGGCCAAGATAGGCAAAATGGTTCTTGCGATCGAGGCTGAGCGCCATTTCGAAATCGCGTATCGCCGCGTCATCCTTATGATTGCCCATCCATATGAGGCCTCGATCGGCATAGACCCTCGCGTCCTTGGGATTGAGGCTGATGGCCATCTCGTAATCCGCAAGCGCCCCCTGGTAATCTCCCTGAAAACCACGGTTTTGGCCGCGGTCGTAATAGGTATCGGGAAAATTCGGATTGAGCGCGATCGCTTGGCTGTAATCGGCGACGGCACGGGCGTAATCGCCCTTTGCCTCCCAGGCCAAGGCCCGGGCCAGATAGGCGTCATGGAATGCCGGAAAGAATGCAATCGCCTTGCCGTAAAGGGCGATGGCATCGTCATAGTCGTCTTTTTCCTGCAGTGCCCGACCCTTGTTGAACGTCTGCGCGGCCAGCGAAGTCCAACTCGGCCTCGTCGCTTCCTCGCCAGCCGGGCCAGCGGCTTTGCCTGGCATCTTCGATGCGTTCGCTTCGTCTCTTGCTAGGATGGCCAACTTGCGACCCTTGCGAGCGGCGGCCATCTTAGGATTGAGCTTCAGCGCGTGGTCGAAATCGGCAACAGCCGGCTCGTAGTCGCCCTTGGTGAACCAGACGCTGCCCCGCGCAAAATACACCGGCGCATACCGCGGCTTGAGTTCGACTACGCGGCTGTAGTCGGCGATGGCGCGATCCAGTTCGTTCTTGTTGGTCCATGCGACGGCGCGGCCCAGATAAGCGTCTAAATAGTTGGGATAGAGTCCGACGGCCTTGCCGAAGTCGTCGATGGCTGCGTCGTACATGCCCTTCTGGACAAGGGATATACCGCGGCCGACATAGGCCCGGGCTTTTGTCGGATCGAGCGCAATTGCCTTGCTGTATTCGGCGATGGCGCGATCGTATTTGCCTTTGTCGTAAAAAGCATCGCCCCGATCGATGATCGCCTTGAGGTTCTTGGGGACGGGGCCGACCGCGTCCGATCCGCCATCGCCTTTCCACAGCGCTTTACCTTCCGCGGCCGTCATGTCCGGAACGGTAGGCTTCGGAGCGTCTGCATCGGGCCTTGGATGCGATTCGTCCGGCGGCGACGTGAGCTTGACGCCGTCGCTCGCGACCTGCTCGTCGCATGCCTCAGCCCGCTGCGGATCGAGTTCGATGGCGCGCCGGCAATCCGCCACGGCGCCGGCCTTGTCGCCGTTCAGGGCTCTCGCGCGGCTGCGTACGAGGTAGGCCCTGGCGTTGTTTGGGTCGAGGCTGATCGCCTTGGCGAGATCGAGAAGCGCACCACCGGCGCTATAATCCGCCAGCCGCGCTTCGGCGCGTTCGACCAGGATTTCTGCGGCGGCTGGGTCCGTTTTGTTCCTGGTTGCCGACTCGTCCGGTTCGCCGGACGCCTGCTCATTGCAGGAGCCTGCGCGCCTGAGGTCCAGTTCGACGGCGCGCAGGCAATCTTTGGCGGCAACGGCGTAATTTCCCTGCGACGCCTCGGCGAGCGACCGGTCGTGAAAGGCTTCGGCACTGTAGGGATCGAGCTCAATCGCAAAGCTGAAGCTGTCGATCGCGCCGGCAACATCGCCCAGCACCTGCTGCTCCAATCCCCGCTTCAGAGTCCAGGCAACGCGCTCGGAATGATCCTCCTTCTTGGGATAGAGCTGAAACGGCTCGTATACCGGCGGCGCGGCAGGCTCTTCCGCGGCCCCGTCTGCGTCATAAGTCGGGCTGGATACTGGGTTGGGCGCCGTGGCTTGGACGCTCAGTCTTTCCTTGCGGTAATCGGGATTGGCCGGGTCGAGCGCAATAGCCTTGTCCAGATCAGCGATTGCCTTGTCGGGATCGCTCGCCTTCCAGACCAATGCCCGAATAAAGTAGGACCTTGGATCGGCCGGCTTCAAAGAGATGGCTTTGTCGAGATCGGCAAATGCTTCCTTCGCATTGCCGATCCGGGCCATGGTCATGCCGCGTACCCGGTAAGCTTGGGCGTCGGTCGGGTCGAGGCGGATCACTTCATTCAGATCGGCAAGAGCGCGGCCGTAATCTTTCTTCAAGCCCCAGCTTTTGGCGCGGTTAAAGTAGAAAGTGGAATTTGCCGGGTCCAGCCGGATCGCCTCATCGAACGCGGCGATGGCGCGGGTATGGTCGCCCTTGTCCTGCCAGGCAATGCCGCGGACGCCATAAGCCTTTGCGTTGGCCGGGTCGATGTCGATAGCTTCGTCGCAATCAATGATGGCGCGGTCGTGCTCGCCTTTCTTGCTGAATGCCCTGGCGCGATTGACATAGAGGCTGGCGTCACCCGGCGCGATCGCGCGGGTGCAGGCAGCGATCTGCCGGTCGGCGTCGACTTTGTCGTGGCTGAAACAGGTTGCCTGGTCTACGCTGGCCGCCGATGCTGGCGCGCCGAGACCGACGAGGGCGACCATCCCCGCCAGCGATAGCCAGCCGTGCAACAACCCTGCAACAGCAGCGCGCCCCAGCGCGCTCGTTCGGCGTGACATGGTCTAATGCTCCCCCCGGAGTTGCTGAGACGGCTCTTGCGGTTACTATAGTTCTGTTTTTGTTCCTAAATGCAAGCAGAAATTGCAATAGCTGCGGCCGCCGCCGATCTCCTCGCATCATGGAGTCCGGGGACGCGGCGGGAAGGAACTGGCCGTCGACATCAGAAATTCTGCACCGTCGATCCATTCGTCTTGGCCCTTGGCGGGATCGCGCTTTCCCCACAGAGTAACTGCAACCATGTGAGGCTCCTCATGCGCAAGCTCATCTCCACCGGCTCTCCGTTCGAAAAGACCGCCGGCTATTCGCGTGCGGTGGTGCAGGGCGACTGGTGTTTCGTCTCCGGCACCACCGGCTATGACTATGCGACCATGACGATGCCGGAGACGGTCGAGGCGCAGACGCGCAACTGCCTGGCGACGATCGGCAAGGCTTTGCAGGATGGCGGCTTTGACATGGCCGATGTGGTGCGGGCGCATTACTACGTCACCGACCAGGCTTTCGTGGACGTGGTCTTCCCGATCCTCGGCGAGACGTTCGGCGACATCAGGCCGGCGGCGACCATGATCGTGTGCCAGCTCAACAAGCCGGAAATGAAGATCGAGATCGAGGTGACGGCGCTGCGGCGTACGGCCTGAGGAGACCTACGCCATGAAGGTCAGGCGCATCGTGGCCAATATCGAGACACCGAACGCGACGGCGGCGAACCGTTTCTACCATGACGTGCTTGGCCTCGACATCCTGATGGATCAGGGCTGGATCGTAACCTACGGTTCCGGGGAAACGATGCAGGTGCAGGTCAGTTTCATGGCGCAAGGGGGGTCCGGTACGCCGGTGCCGGACCTGTCGATCGAGGTCGATGACGTCGATGCGGCGCTCGAGGCCATGGAGGCCGCCGGTTTCGCCATCGAATACGGACCGGCCGACGAACCCTGGGGCGTGCGGCGCTTCTATGTGCGAGATCCCCTTGGCCGGCTGGTCAACATTCTCTCGCATCGGTGAGGGCATGTTCCGTGGGGCTATGGCTTGGATTCGTGACATGTCGGCAGGCCAGAGGGGGGCGCGAAGGATCGCTGCTTGGCCACTGTTCAGCACCGCTGCGTCCTTACGGCTTGCGCTGCAACCGCTTGGCGTTTAGCAAGGCCGCGGTCGCACAGCGCCGCGCGCCTCCTTGGCGCGCAAAGGACGCTGTGCAAAATCGAAACGCAATCTTTCTGGGACGGCTCTCCATGGCAACGAAGCATCTTTTCCTGCTCCCCGGCGACGGCATCGGCCCCGAGGCCATGGCCGAGGTCAAGAAGCTGATAGCTGCCATGAACGCAAAGCTCGGCAGCGGCTTCGTCACCGATGAGGGCCTGGTCGGCGGCTGTGCCTACGATGCGCATGGCGCGGCGATTTCCGATGCCGATATGGAAAAAGCGATGGCCGCGGACGCTGTGCTGTTCGGTGCCGTCGGCGGGCCGAAGTGGGATGCCGTGCCTTACGAGGTGCGGCCCGAGGCCGGCCTGCTTCGGCTGCGCAAGGACATGGAGCTGTTCGCCAATCTGCGCCCGGCAATCTGCTACCCGGCGCTGGCCGCCTCTTCCTCGCTGAAGCAGGAAGTGGTCGAAGGCCTCGACATCCTCATCGTGCGCGAGCTGACCGGTGGCGTCTATTTCGGCGAGCCCAAGCAGATCATCGATCTCGGCAACGGCCAGAAGCGCGGCATCGACACGCAGGTCTACGACACGTTCGAGATCGAGCGCATTTCGGGCGTCGCTTTCGAGCTCGCGCGGACCCGCAAGAACCACGTCACCTCAATGGAAAAGCGCAACGTCATGAAGTCTGGCGTGCTGTGGAACGAGGTCGTCACCCAGACCCACAAGGCGCGCTATTCCGACGTCAAGCTCGACCACATGCTGGCCGACGCCGGCGGCATGCAGCTGGTGCGCTGGCCAAAACAGTTCGACGTCATTGTCACCGACAATCTGTTCGGCGACATGCTGTCCGACATCGCCGCCATGCTGACCGGCTCGATCGGTATGCTGCCGTCGGCCTCGCTCGGCGCGCCCGACGTGAAGACCAAGAAGCGCAAGGCGCTCTACGAGCCGGTACACGGCTCGGCCCCCGACATCGCCGGCAAGGGCATCGCCAACCCGATCGCCATGATCGCCTCCTTCGCCATGTGCCTGCGCTATTCCTTCGGCATGGTCGATGAAGCCGACAAGCTCGAAGCTTCAATCGCCGCCGTGCTCGACCAGGGCTGGCGCACCAAGGATATTTTCTCCCCCGGCATGACCGAGGTTGGCACCGTCGAGATGGGCGACGCGATTATCGCAAAATTCCTGGCCTAGCCGGCAGGGCGGCTCGGCCTCAGCGGATCTCGCCGGCAAGCTGCCGCAGCAGGCCGACGAGCTGCGCCTCGTCCACAGGTTCGAAGAAGGCCGCGTCGGCGGTCTCGACGGCGACGATCGCTTGCTGTGCGGCGGCCACCCCGGCGGCGGTGACGCGGATCACCTTGGCCCGGGAATCCCGGGGGTCGGCCTCGCGTGCGATCAATCCTTTCGCCTCCAGCCGGGCGACGACGTCCGAGGTCATCTTCACCTCCGTGCCGGCCTGGGCGGCGAGCTGCACCTGGTTGGGCGGCTCGCCATTGCGTGCGAGCCACATCGCCGAGGCGAGCAGCACGAATTGGACATGTGTCAGGCCGAGCGGCGCCAGCGCCGCCGTCATGACACGCTGCCAGCGCATCGTGGTCCGCCAGAGCAGCAATCCGGGGCTCTCCGATGGTCCGCCCTTGAAGCGCGTGTCCAGTTCAGCCACGGTTCGCCAACGCCTCCGCCTGCTCGAACAGCTTGGCCATCGAGACGTCGAAATCGCCACTGATCTGCGGCCCGAGTTCCGGGCCGACCTCGGCGGCCGAAGGGCCCGAGATATCAAGCCGGTGCGTCACCTGCGTGCCGCCTTCGACGGGCACCAGCGTGTGCCGGAACAGCAGCGTGGTGTCACCGAACGAAGTTTCATCGGCATAGGTCAAATTGTCGACGAAATCGACGATGGTCGATTCGAACGTGTCCTGTCCGACCGGTGTCACCGAGACGCGGGTGCCCTTGGCGAACGGCCCGTGCAGCACGAAAGTGTCGGACCCCTCATAGGTCAGGCGGCCTTCATGCAAGGCTCGCGCCGGAAGCGGGGAAGTCGCGGTGTATTCATTGGTCCACATCGTCTTGGCTCCGTCTTGTCCGATCGACTATTCGATCCGTGCACAGACTATCTGTGTGCGGATTAAATTGTAAGCGGAATTTTCGGCCGCAACGTTTGATGAGCGGACTATCCAGCAGGGTTGCTCATGATTGCCATATGCACGCCAAGCTATATGCCGACACCAGCCGGCACCGGTCCCCACTGGTTTTCACGCGCCTGGGTCGGGATCAACGCGAAGACCAGGATGATCAGGCTGCCGATGCTGGGGATGAGGATCACCAGATAGAGCCAGCCCGACAGGCCGATATCGTGCAGCCGGCGCACCGTCATGCCGAGGCCGGGCAGGAGCGTCGCCAGGAGGAAGGTGCCGCAGAGGCCGACCGTCACCACCGCGGAGACGTCGGTGTCGAAATTGCCCATTTCGATATCGGTGAAGATGCCGATGCCGCCGATGATGAGCAGGCAGACCACCCAGAACAGGCAGTAGCCCCAATATTCCTTGCGGCGGGCGCGGCCGGCGAAGTTGAAGTAGTTCCGCGTCAGGCCACGCCAGAAATAGCCCCAGAGATCACTGGGTTCGGCGGTGGCGCTCTCGCTGGATCGGCCGAAATGCTGCGCCTGCGGTGCGCGGGCCGCGGGTGCGGTGCCGGGTTGAGCCGGAGCGGCGTTTATGCCGGCGGCCACGGTCGGGTTTGCGGCCGGGCTTGCGGTGGTTTGGCCGGCGATCGAAAAAACGTCTCGCGCCTGGCCGCCGCCCGTCTGGAACTCGACCACCGTCCCATTGGGCATCGCGGTTTGCCGGCGCAGGTTCTCGCGGGTGAAGGTGTAGCGGTTGCCGTCGGCGCCGGTGATGAAGCCGAAGCCCTGATCCTCGTCATAGTGAAGCACTTCGCCGCGCATCGCCCACCCCCTTGTCGCCACGTCCCTGCCAAGATGTGGCACAGGGCCGAGCCGATGGGCAAGCCGCCCATAAGCCACCGCCTTCGCGGCAAATGACGCAAAAATCAGCAGCGAGGCTTTCGCGTCGGTCTTACGACGGCCGCTTCTTCGTCTTCTTATGCTTAGGCGCGCCGGTGTTTTCGAATTTCGGCTTGCCCGGCTTTTTCGCCCACGGCTTTGCCTCATGCGCGGCTGCCGGGCGCTGGTCGGCGGAAGCCGGTGCACGCTTCTCGAACTTGCGCTTCGGCGCGTTCGGGTCGAACGGCGCCTTGCCGCGATGCGGTTTCTTGTCGGGGCTGGGCGGCTGATAGCCGGCCCGCGACAAGTCAGGCGTGCCGTCCAGCCGCCTCACCACGATGTTGCCCTGCAATTTGCGGTCGGGGCCGATCGCGGCGAGAAAACGCTCGGCCCAGTCGGCGGCGATCTGCACGAACGTCTCTTCCGGCTGCATCTTGATGGCGCCGATCTCACGCTTGCTGATGCTGCCGGCACGGCACAGCATCGGGATCAGCCAGCGCGGCTCGGCATTTTGCCGGCGTCCGACCGACAGCGAGACCCAGACGCTGGCGCCGAAATCGTCGCGGCGGCTGGGCGCCTCGTCGCGGTGCGCAAACTTCTCGCCCGCCAGCCTTTCGCGCGAAGGTGTGAAAGGCGCGACGTCCATCAGATCCTCGGGCGCGGAGCGGCTGGCGCGGCACTGGCGCACAAAGGCGGCCGTCACCTGTTCGGCACCATGCCTGGCGAGAAGCGCGTCGATGAACGCACGCTCGTCGTCCTTCACCGGTTCGTCGAAAGCCGGATCGGTAAGGATGCGCTCGTCGTCGCGCCGTATCACGTCGTCGGCCGAGGGCGGGCTCGCCCATGTCGCCGTCAGCTTGGCGCTTTGCAGCAGCCGCTCGGTGCGCCTGCGGGCGCTATTGGGCACGATCAGCGCGCTGACGCCCTTGCGTCCGGCACGTCCGGTGCGGCCGCTGCGGTGCAGCAGCGTTTCCGGATTGGTCGGCAGGTCGGCGTGGATCACCAGCTCGAGGTTGGGGAGGTCGATGCCGCGCGCCGCCACGTCGGTGGCGATGCAGACTTTCGCGCGGCCGTCGCGCATCGCCTGCAGCGCATGGCTGCGTTCGTTCTGGCTGAGTTCGCCCGAGAGCGCGACGACGGAAAAATTGCGGTTGTTGAAGCGGGCCGTGAGATGATTGACGGCGGCACGCGTGTTGCAGAACACCAGCGCGTTCTTGGCTTCATAGAAACGCAGCACGTTGATGATGGCGTTCTCGCGGTCGGCCTGGGCGACATTCAGCGCCCTGTATTCGATGTCGAGATGCTGCTTTTCCTCGCCGGCGGCCGAGATGCGCACGGCATCGCGCTGATAGCCCTGGGCGAGCGTGGCGATGGAGCGCGGCACGGTGGCGGAAAACATCAGCGTGCGGCGGTCGGCCGGTGCGGCATCGAGAATGAATTCGAGGTCCTCGCGAAAGCCGAGATCGAGCATCTCGTCGGCCTCGTCCAGCACCACGGCCTTGAGCGTCGACATGTCGAGTGAATTACGGGTGATGTGGTCGCGCAGCCGGCCGGGCGTGCCGACGACGATATGGGCGCCGCGCTCCAGCGTCCGCCGTTCGGTGCGCATGTCCATGCCGCCGACGCAGGATGCCACCGTGGCGCCGGTCGGCTCGTAGAGCCATTCGAGCTCGCGCGTAACCTGCAGCGCCAGTTCACGCGTTGGCGCCACCGCCAGTGCCAGCGGCGCCGCCGCCTGGCCGAAACGTTCCGCGCCGTCGAGCAGCGTCGGCGCCATGGCAAGGCCGAAGGCGACGGTCTTGCCCGAGCCGGTCTGTGCCGACACCAGAGCGTCGGCCTGCCCGAGCTCCAGCACCGCCTTCTGCACCGGTGTCAGGTCGGAATAACCGCGTTTCTCCAGCGCTTGTGCCAGCGCGGGAACAATACCTTCGAAGTTGGACATCTCATTCTTTCGGAATTCAGGGGATTGCTCTTACGAAGCACATCCGGGACCGGCACGCGTGCCGGTCAGACAATCTTTGGGTGTTCGTACTTCTTGCGGTGGCCATTGTACAGTGCAGCCCGCCGAGCTTCTTCCCTTCTCCCCTTGTGGGAGAAGGTGGCCTCGCGAAGCGAGGTCGGATGAGGGGTGCTCCAGCTTGGCAAGGACGGTGTTCCGTCACCCACCCCTCAACCGTCTCGGCGCTGCGCGCCGATCCACCTTCTCCCACAAGGGGAGAAGGAAAAGAGGCGCCAATTGACTCCTGCGGCAAACCGCGTAAAAGCCGGCATCGAACGGGATCAATCTCGATGCGCGGGCTTTTGATGGCTCTTCTTGCCTTCGACGTCCCCGGCCACATCAGTGGGGCCGGACGCGTTGGTGCATCTTACCGTTCGACCAAAACTATGGCCAAAACCACCACCAAAACGGTGTGATTCCCTTGGCCTAACCACCCTCTCCCGGGTCCGGCCCGGGGGACGGAACCCGCACTTGGCCGGCGGGTTTTCTCCAAAAACCAAGCGGAGAGGGACAGGAGATTTCTATGAGTTTCAAGGTTGCAGTCGTCGGCGCCACGGGCAATGTGGGCCGGGAAATGCTCAACATTCTGGAAGAGCGCGGCTTTCCGGTCAGCGAAGTCGTGGCGCTCGCCTCGCGGCGCAGCATGGGCACGGAAGTGTCGTTCGGCGACCGCACGCTGAAGGTCAGGCCGCTCGACCAGTATGATTTTTCCGACACCGACATCTGCATCATGTCGGCCGGCGGCAACGTCTCCAAGGAGTGGTCGCCGAAGATCGGCAAGCAGGGCTGCGTCGTCATCGATAATTCATCGGCCTTCCGCTACGATCAGGACGTGCCGCTGATCGTGCCCGAGGTGAATCCGGACGCGATCTCGCTGTTCACGCGCAAGAACATCATCGCCAACCCGAACTGCTCGACGGCGCAGCTCGTCGTGGCGTTGAAGCCGCTGCATGATGCCGCCACCATCAAGCGCGTCGTCGTCGCCACCTACCAGTCTGTATCCGGCGCCGGCAAGGAAGGCATGGACGAACTGTTCACGCAGACGCGCGCGGTGTTCGTCGCCGACCAGGTCGACGTCAAGAAGTTCACCAAACGCATCGCCTTCAACGTCATCCCGCATATCGATGTCTTCCTCGACGACGGCTTCACCAAGGAAGAGTGGAAGATGGTCGCCGAGACCAAGAAGATGCTCGACCCCAAGATCAAGCTGACGGCGACCTGCGTGCGCGTGCCGGTGTTCATCGGCCATTCGGAAGCGGTCAACATCGAGTTCGAGAAGCCGATCACCGCCGACGAGGCGCGCGACATTCTGCGTGAAGCGCCTGGCTGCCAGGTCTTGGACAAGCGCGAGGATGGCGGCTACATCACGCCGCTGGAATCAGCCGGCGAGGATGCCACCTTCATCTCGCGCATCCGCGAGGATTCGACCGTCGACAACGGCCTGTCGATGTGGATCGTCTCCGACAACCTGCGCAAGGGCGCGGCGTTGAACGCGGTGCAGATCGCCGAACTGCTGGTCGAACGCGGGCTCATCCAGCCGAAGAAGAAGGCGGCTTAGTTTTCGCTCACGGGCCGTATCGCCGCTGCCGCGGCGGGCCCTCCGCGAGGGCGCCGGACGACCGGCGGCCCGCGGTCGCGGGCTCGGCCTTCGGCCGTTAGCTCCCTTCTCCCCGTCATTACGGGGAGAAGGTTCCGGCAGGCGGATGAGGGGCAGCGCCGGCCAGCCGATTTGGCGCTGCCGGATCATGAAATTAGCAGTCAAAGTCGCTCTGCGCCGATTTCACGGGCCGTATCGCGGCTGCCGCGGCGGGCCCTCCGCGAGGGCGCCGGACGACCGGCGGCCCGCCGTCGCGGGCTCGGCCTTTCGGCCGGATGCCTTTCCTTCTCCCCGTTTACGGGGAGAAGGTGCCCGAAGGGCGGATGAGGGGCAGCGCCGGCCAGCCGATTTGGCGCTGCCGGGTCATGAAATTAGCAGTCAAAGTCGCTCTGCGCCGATTTCACGGGCCGTATCGCCGCTGCCGCGGCGGGCCCTCCGCGAGGGCGCCGGACGACCGGCGGCCTGCGGTCGCGGGCTCGGCCTTCGGCCGGATGCCTTTCCTTCTCCCCGTTTGGCGGGAGAAGGTGGCCAAGGGCGGATGAGGGGCGCCGGCCATACCGATTTGGCGCTGCCGAGTCATGAGATTAGCCGTCAAAGCCGCTCTGCGCCGATTTCAACTCGCGCTATCCATACTCAGTTCGCGCAGCACCGCCATCGCCTCCTCCGCCCGCCCGGCCGGCACAAACAGATGGTCGTGGTAAAAACCCGAGACCGGATTGACGCCCATGCCGGCGGCGGCGAGGCGTGCGGTGATGGCGGCGAGGAAGCCGACGGCTTCGAGCGATGAGTGGATGTTCAGCGTGATCATCCGGCAGCGGAACGAAGCCTCCAGCCCCGTGGTCCGGGCGGCTTCCTCGGTCACGATCAGCGTCGTGCCCTCGCGCTCGCGAAACACCATCACCGGCTCCAGGCCTTCGGGCTGCGGCACGTGCGGCGCCAGCGTGGCAAAGACATAGGTGCCATCAAGCAATTCCGGCGTCATCGACGCCAACAATGTCCTCAGATCGGTCTCGCCGGTCATTTGTCGTCTCGCCTGGTGCACTGCCCGCTCCTCAATAGCCCGCCATGGACGAATGCCGATAGCTCTGCTGGCAGCAGAGTCCGCAGCATGGTGGAAATCGGCGCCAAGACAAATCCAGACACGTGTCGGATCGCCGCCTCATGGCACGTCCTTGGTTCGACCCCGCCGAAAACGGGGCTAACCATCAGGAGGGACCACCAATGAGCATTTCTCAAACCGCGCCTGTCTCGTCCGGTGCCCTGTGGACCGGCCGCGTGCTCAGCGGCCTCATCATCCTGTTCATGATCTTCGACGGCGCCATCAAGCTGCCACCGCTCGATATCGTCACCCAGACGATGGTGCCGCTCGGCTGGCCGGCCGAGGCCAATGTCGCGCGCATGCTGGGCATCATCGGCCTGATCTCGACCGCGCTCTACGCCCTGCCACGCACCTCCGTGCTCGGCGCCATCCTGCTCACCGCCTATATGGGCGGCGCCATCGCCACCAATGCGCGTATCGGCAATCCGCTGTTTTCGCACACGCTGTTCGGCGTCTATCTCGGCATCATCCTTTGGGGCGGCCTCTATCTGCGTGACCCCAAAGTGCGCGCCCTGATCCCGTTCAGCCGGTAGCCGTTCCGCGCCAATCGCTGCCAGGTGTCGTCGCGATCTTCATTCTTCTCGGGATCAAATTAGCCGTTTGAGAGTTAGGGACTTGGCGGCGAGACGGCGATCCGCATGTGAGAGGAACGACAAATGAAGAGAATCCTGACCATTCTGGTGCTGACGACGGCGCTCGGCGCCTGTTCGCAGACGGAAAAAGGCGCGGCCGTCGGCGGCCTCGGCGGTGCCGCGGTTGGCGCGGCGGTCGCCAACAATCCGGTGCAAGGCGCGGTTGTCGGCGGTGCCGTCGGGGCCGTGGCCGGTGCGCTGATCGGCCGGGCCAGCGAACCGGGCCGTTGCCGCTATCGCGACCGCAATGGCCATACCTATGTCGATCGCTGCCCAAGCGGCTATTGAACGACCGCATGCCAAAAATGAAGAGCAAAACGGCGGGCTTTTGACCCGCTGTTTTCGAATCGATGAATTGGCTGCAACTCGTTTGAGGCACTATCACGGGGCGCGCTACAGGAGCTCCCGGACGTATCGCCAGGCGTCCCGCCCCAAACCCGCGTCGGCGCGGTCATTGCCGCCATGGGCATGCGAGCTTGAGCGCGGCGTGGTTTCACCCGGCAGGAGAATGCGATGGCCGGCGTCGGGAGCCGAAACGAGGCGTGTGGCCTTTCCGGCGTCTTTTCGACGCCGGACGATCGAGCGGGCAAAATCCAGGGATGGCCACAGCGCGTCGCCGCCGCCCGCGACCAGCACGATCTCCGCCGAAATAACCTCGACGGGAATGGCGGCCCTGTCCGCTTGCTGTTTGAATCTTGCCAGGCAGTGTTCGAAAAACCCTCGATAGGACACAAGACCATCGAGGTAGCTTGCCCTCCAATCCGGGTCGGTTGGAACAAACGGGCATGGAACCCCCTTCAGCGTCTATGACGACCGCTCGGGCCAGCTGATGCCGTCGCGGCCCGGCCCGATGTTGCCCCAGACCACCGATGTCGGGCTGATCGCGAGCACGGCATCGATGCGCGGGTCATGCGCCGCCGCGAGCAAGGATGCCTCGGCGCCCTTGGATGTGCCGACATAGATGATGCGCCGGCACCCCAATCCGACAAGCCAGTCGGTCGCGGCGAAAAACGTCTCCAGGGGGATTTCGCATATGCCTGGGACCTGGCCTTCGCCGTCGAACCAGCGGAGGGCAAGGGCAGAGACGCCCACATCGGCGAACAGTCGTGCGCGCTCGACATCGACGCGGCCGCTCGATCCGCCCAGCACCACGACACCTGTCGTGGCATCGACGCATCGTAACAGGGTTCCGGCGACGCCGCCGGACAGGATTTCCTCCGCGACTGCTCGTTCGCCCATTGGATCCTCAGCCGGAAATCAGAAGCTTTTCCAAGGACACAGCAAAGGGCAGGTGAGTGACAATTGCAAACAGCAAAACGGCGGGCACAGGCCCGCCGTTCTGTTTGCGCAAGGAATAGGAAGCGATTACTCGGCGGTGGCGGCTTCCGCTTCGGCTGGTGCGGCAGCGGCCGCGGCGACGGCGGCAGCGGCGTCGTCCTGGGCCTTCTTCAGCAGGGCGGCGCGTTCCTGCGCCTTCTTGCCGGGCTCGGCCTTCTTCGGGTTGGAGCGGGCTTCGCGCTTGGCAAGGCCGGCTTCATCGAGGAAGCGCAGCACGCGGTCGGTCGGCTGGGCGCCGTGCGACAGCCAATGCTTGACGCGGTCGGCGTCGACCTTGATGCGCTCGCCGTCCTTCGGCAGCAGCGGGTTCCACGAGCCGAGCGACTCGATGAACCGGCCGTCGCGGGGCGAACGGGCGTCGGCGACGACAACGTGGTAGTAAGGACGCTTCTTCGAGCCCGCACGGGCCAGTCTGATCTTCAGTGCCATTTTCTTTTCTCCTAAAAGCTCTGATTTCGTTGATTGTTCAGGCTGGTTGTCAGCCGGTTTTCGTCACGCCGTTGGCAGCGGCGATCTGTTCGTGGTGCCGGATCACTTCGCGGACGACGAAGTTGAGGAATTTTTCCGCGAAATCCGGGTCGAGATGCGCATCTTTCGCAAGCTGGCGAAGACGGGCGATCTGCTGCTGCTCGCGCGCCGGGTCGGCCGGCGGCAGGCCATGCTCGGCCTTGAGCATGCCGACCGCCTTGGTGCAGCGGAAGCGCTCGGCCAGCATATGGATGAGGGCGGCATCGATGTTGTCGATCGAGGCGCGGTAGCCGGCCAGGATGGTGCGGGCGTCGGCCATGTCCTTTTCTTCGTTCATAGCGTCCTCACTTTTTCTTGCCGAGACCGGGCAGGCCGCCACCACCGCCAAGGCCGGGAAGCTTCATGCCGCCAGGCAGGCCGGGCAAGCCGCCGCCTGGGGCGGGCAAGCCCTTCATGCCACCGAGGCCGGCGGCCTGCGCCTGTTTCTGCAAGGCTTCGAGCTGCTTGGGATCCATCTTCGACAGGTCGGGCATGCCGCCGCCCATCATGCCGCCCATGCCACCCCCGGGTACCATGCCGCCAAGGCCCATCTTGGAGGCGAGGCCGCCCATCATGCCGCGCATCAGCCCGCCGCCTTTGCCCTTGCCGCCCATCGCCTTCATCATGTCGGCCATGCCGCGATGCATCTTCAAAAGCTTGTTGATCTCGGCCGCATCGGTGCCGGAGCCGGCGGCAATGCGCTTCTTGCGCGAGTGTTTCAGTATATCGGGATTGGCGCGCTCGGCCTTGGTCATCGAGGAGATGATGGCGAGCTGGCGGCCGAACATCTTGTCGTCGAGGCCGGCGGCGGCCATCTGGTCCTTCATCTTGCCCATGCCCGGCATCATGCCCATGATGCCGCCCATGCCGCCCATCTTCGACATCTGCTGAAGCTGCTGGGCGAGGTCGTTCAGGTCGAACTTGCCCGACTGCATCTTCTTGGCCATCGCCGCCGCCTGCTCGGCGTCGATGTTTTCCGCCGCCTTCTCGACGAGCGAGACGATGTCACCCATGCCCAGGATGCGGTCGGCGATGCGCTTGGGGTGGAATTCCTCCAGCCCGTCCATTTTTTCGCCGGTGCCGATCAGCTTGATCGGCTTGCCGGTGACCGCGCGCATCGAAAGCGCGGCACCGCCACGGCCGTCGCCGTCCATGCGGGTCAGCACAAGGCCGGTGATGCCGACGCGCTCGTCGAAGCTTTTCGCCAGGTTGACGGCATCCTGGCCGGTCAGGGAGTCGGCGACCATCAGGATCTCGTGCGGGCTGGACACTTTCTTGATGTCGGCCATCTCGACCATCAGCGGCTCGTCGATATGGGTGCGGCCGGCGGTGTCGAGGATGACGACGTCATGGCCGCCGAGCTTGGCCGCCTGCACGGCGCGCCTGGCGATATCGACCGGGTTCTGGCCTGCTATCACAGGCAGCGTCGCGACCTTGACCTGCTCGCCGAGCTGGCGCAACTGCTCCTGCGCGGCGGGGCGCCGCGTGTCGAGCGAGGCCATCAGGACCTTCTTGTTCTGCCGCTCGGTCAGCCGCTTGGCGATCTTGGCCGAAGTCGTCGTCTTTCCGGAGCCCTGCAGGCCGACCATCATGACGACGACCGGAGCAGGCGCATTGAGGTCGATGGCGACGCCCTCGGCGCCCAGCATGTCGACCAGCTCGTCATGGACGATCTTGACGACCATCTGTCCGGGCTTGATCGACTTCAGCACGGCGGCGCCGACGGCCTTCTCGCGCACCTTGTCGGTGAAGGAACGCACGACTTCCAGCGCCACGTCGGCCTCGAGCAGCGCACGGCGCACCTCACGCAACGCCGCCGAGACATCAGCCTCGGAAAGCGCGCCGCGGCCGGTCAGGCCGTTCAGGATGGAGCCAAGGCGCTCTTGCAGGGACTCAAACATTGATCAACCCACCGCGCGAGAGCGCCTTGGAGTCATAGTGATCCCTGTCGGGCCGATGGCCCTCCACGCCTCTTGTGCGCTGCTGCAGCGATTCAAACATTCGTTTTCCTTTTCCCTGGCACCCGGATGGTGCCCGAGAGGTAATGCGTTCGCGCCCAGTCTCCAAGCCAGTCCAAGCAAAAGCCCAAAATCAAAAAGCACCCGGGGGCGCACAGCGCTGCCGGGTGTTGGCCTCCAGGATCTGTTTACAGCACTTGGCCTCAAGAGGCTTCGGCGTCCTGGTCGGCTTGCTCGGAGGGATACTCGTCGCGGAATTGGTGGGCTGTAGACAGGAAATCGGCGCGAGAGTCAAGGCAAGGCCGGTGTCGCGCCGTTTCCCGGACCGCGATCAGGCCATACCCACGGCGTTCGGGACCTCGGCCGAGACCCTGAGCGGCGAGCGTGGGTGCAGCAATAGAGCAATCGTCAGCAAGCTGCAGGCGATGCCGATGAGGGCGATGAGAATTGCATCCGACATCATCCATCCCGGCCCTTCGAGCGGCTTGGCGGTGAACAAGGCGAAGGAATTGTAGCTCTGCTGATGCGAGATCAGCAGGAAACCGGTGAGGTTGTTGCCGAGATGGGCGCCAAGCGCTGCGCCGAGATTGCCGGTGGCATAAACCATGAGTGTCAGAAGCAGCGCGAAAGCGGCGATCGAGACCAGCACGCAGGCATTGATGGCGGCCGACGAACCGCCGCTCCAGTGCAGCGAGGTGAACAGCAGGCCGGGCAGCAGCGCCCAGATGAAAGGGCTGCGGAAGCGGCTGGCGAGGCCGCGCAGCAGATAGCCGCGAAACAGCACCTCTTCCGACGAGGTCTGCAGCAAGGTGAGCGCGACGATCGGGATCGCGAACAGCAGCCAGGACGACAGGCTGATCGTGCCGCGAGCGATCCCCGGCGCCAGCAAATAGAGCAGGATTTCGGACAAAGCCGAGGTGATCAGCACCGCGATCAGCCCCTTGAGGAAGTCCGGCCGCGATACGCGGCGGCCGGTGCCGAGGAGGGCCGACAGCGGCTCGCCATGCACCCAGCGCATGGCGATCCACAGGCCGATCCAGATCCCGGCGAAGGAGGTGAGCGCGCTGAGGATGCCAATGGGCGAGGCGAGAAAACCCTCCATGCCATATGGCGCAGCCGTAACCTGCCAGGCGAAGTAAACATGTGTGCCGCCGAACAGCACGGCCGCGGTGGTGGCGCCCCAGAGCAGGACGACGATCAGCGTCCCCAGAAATAGACGCAACAAAGTCGTCCTGGCGTTCGGCGTGTTGCGATAGCGCTCGAAGGCAGTGTCGTCGATTGTCACGTTTGTCCTCGATCCGAATCCATCGCTGCTTGATCCAGCTGTCCTTGATCTAGCCGATGGCCTCGGGAATCGGAATCGATATCACCAGGGATACGCGCAAACGGATCGCCCGGCACCCAAGCGCCGCCCGGGTACCGGCAGGTTCTTTCCAGTGTCGCAAGCGGCCGCTTCGGCGACCTCTGGCCTCTGTCAACGCACCACGTACATGATGCGCCTTGTCTGCGGATCGACCAGCGTCGGCTGACCGTTCACATAGATATAGCGATACTTGTAGTCGGGAATTTCGCGCAACTCGACGGTGTCGGGCAGGGTTGCGCCGGTCACCACCTCGCCTTCGAGATAGACGGGGTCGAGGCGATGGGTGTCGACATAGGTCCTGACCTCGGCCGGAGGCCGGACGACGGTGTCGATCGGCTCGCCGGCGACGATCGCTCCGGTGTACTCGGTCGAATAGTTGCCGATGTCGTCCGGCGGCGAGACGACGGCAACGGCGGAGCGGCGCTGCGTCAGCACCACGCGGCTACCGCCGAAATCGGCGGTGACGTAGTCGGAATAGACCCAGCCCTGGCCGCCGGCTTCGGCGATCGTGCACCATTTGCTGTTTTCGATGCAGCCATTGAGCGTCGCCGACTGGCCGGCGGCCAGCACGCCGATCACCGGATATTGCGGGCCCGGGCCAGCGCGCACGTTGAGATCGGTGACCGCCGACACGGCGGTGTCCGCCAAGGCGGCGCCCGACATCATGGTGAACACTCCGGCGATTGCGGGAAACAATACGGATTTCATGGTTTCTCTCCGTTTTCGTGGTCCCTCGCCAGCGAAACGGGGCAGCAGCGCATGCGTTCCGGTTAAAACGCGCGAGCCAACTCACGATTTCCCGTGTCTTTCGGCAAGCTGGTCACAAGATCGTGAACAAAGGCCAGTTTCTGCGCCGTCACGTCCGAAATGACGAAGGGGTAGAGGTCGGGCAGGCCCATGCAGCGGTTGATCGAATTGGAGGCTTCCGACAGCACCAGCCAGCGGGCAAGGATCTTGTCGAAGGGTTCGGGCGTCTTTGCAGGCTCCGAGGGCGCTGCCTGCAGCCCGCCGCCGGTATCGCCCCGCGGCAGTTCGGCCGCCTCCACCGTCTCCAGCCGGCCGAGCGGGAAGTTGAGCGCATGGACCATCTCCAGCGTGTCGGTGATGTGCAGATGGTGGGCCCAGGTCTCGGCCCAGTCCTCCCACGGATGCGAGGTGGCGTAGGCCGAGATGTGGTTTTGCTGCCAGTCGGGCGCGGCGCCATCGGCGTAGTAGGCCTTCAGCGCCTGTTCGTAGTCGGCGCGTTCGTCGCCGAACAAAGCACGGAACGCTTCCAGCCCTCGCGGATCGTCGCGGATCAGGCGGTCCCAGTAATAATGGCCGAGCTCGTGGCGGAAATGGCCGAGCAGCGTGCGGTAGTTCTCGCCCATCTCGACGCGACGTTTTTCGCGCTCGGCTGAATCGGCCTCGGCGACGTTCAGCGTGATCAGGCCATTGTCGTGGCCGGTGAGAATCCGTTCGCCGCCCGGGCCGCCGCCGATCGGATCGGCGAGGAAGTCGAAGGCCAGCCCGATCTCGTCCGTCGGGCTTTGCTTGGGCGCCACCGGCAAGCCGAAGGCGAGCAGCGAATAGATGGCGCGCTTCTTCGCCGCCTCGACGCGGATCCAGCGGCGGCGGTTGCCGTCGACCGAGAGGTCGGGGATCAGCTGGTTCAGCACGCAGGCACGGCAGAAGACCTGCCCCGGCTCGGCCATCCAGTTGCAGGCGCATTCGTCGGCATTGGTGCACTGGATGGCGCCGTCGACGCCGGACAGGACAAAGCGCGCGCGCTCAGGATCATAGAGCACGAGACTGCTGCAGTTCAGGCACTGGGCGTTCTCGAAATAGAGACGGTGGCCGCAATGCGGGCAGTCGAAAAGTTTCATCTCGGTCTCAATTCATCAGAAGGGCACAGGATGCATGGCGGCCCGTGCCCAAACGCGAGCCACCGGCCGGTGTTCCGCGGTCCGGCGAGACTATCTCGCTTCGCTGGTCCGGGCGCTCCGATGCGGTCCATGGCCGGCATCAACGTTTTTCATGCATGGCCTCGCCATAATAATCACTTGATCGTAGGCAAATTCCCCGGCATTCGCCAGCATCGCGCCACAGACGGTGACAAATGCGCGTTTCGCTGGCAAATTCGCAATCGGGACGTGAATCAGGCAACCAGGAGAACAACATGGCATTTCTTGCCAAGGGTAGGATTTTAGCAGCCGCGGTGGTGGCGGTGCTGGGGCTGGCAACGGGCGCGCAAGCGGCGGCCAGCTGCGGCAAGACCGGCGCCGGCTTCGACGCCTGGAAACAGGATTTCGCCGCCGAGGCCAAGTCCGAAGGTGTCGGGTCGAGGGGGCTGGCCGCTCTGGCCGGCGCAACCTATGCAACAAGGACCATCTCCGCCGACCGCGCCATCCACAAGGCGTTCAGCGGCTCGGTGGACGATTTCATGAAGCGCCGTGGCGGGTCCGCGATTATTTCCAAGGGCCGTTCGCTGAAGAAGTCGAACGCGGCGCTGTTCAACCAGATCGAACAGAACTACGGCGTGTCGCCGGGCGTGCTGCTCGCCATCTGGGGCATGGAGACCGGCTTCGGCGCCTCGATGGGCAACCAGAACACGGTCTCCGCCATTTTGACGCTTGCCTATGATTGCCGCCGCCCCGACTATTTCCACCCGCACGCCATCGCGGCCCTGAAGCTGGTTGATCGCGGAGCGTTGACCGCCTCGTCGGTCGGCGCTATGCATGGCGAGATCGGCCACACGCAGTTCCTGCCCGGAAACGTCCTGAAATATGCGGTCGGCAGCGGAAACCTGCGCGACAAGGCCACCGCTTTGGCCTCCACCGCCAACTTCCTCAAGGGTCACGGCTGGCGGGCTGGCGCCAGCGCGCAGTCGAATATAGGCGCGATCGCCGGCTGGAATTCCGCAAGCGTCTATCAGCAGGCCATCGCCCGCATCGCCACCGCGATCGACGCCGACTGATCGAACCGCACGGCATTGAACGAAGAACCCGGCCTTCGCGCCGGGTTTCATTTCACGTCGAGCGCATAGGAGCAGCCGGCCAGCGTCTTGCCGGGATGGGATTCGACCGTCGAGACGTTGAGCGTAATGCGCGTGGCAAGGCTCACGCCGCCGGACTCCTCGGTGCTTTCGGCCACGACCTTCTCACCGAGGAACTTGTCCGGCGTCGAGACCGTCGCCGGGACGTCGAACTGGCGGGCGAGGTCCGGCGCGGCGATGCCATCAAGCACGGCCATCGGCCCTGTCGCGGTAAAGACGATTGTCTCGGTCTCGCGCCCGAAGACATGGACCGGGGCGGGCAAGTCATATTGGCGCAGGAACGGATTGCCTGACGGACCTTCGTTCCAGCTCAGCGCCTTCGCGGCGCCGGGTTCGCCGGCCAGCCAGAGGGCAAAGCCGTTATAGCCGGGCACGTCGGACCGGCACTCGATCAGGGCGGCAAGGTCAAGCGAGGCAGGGTCGAAATCCCCGGCCATGGCCGGGGCCGCCAGAAGGACCAGCGGCACCAGGCATCTGCCGGGACAGCGCATCCCGTCTACAGATATCGCGGCGAACAGGATTTGCTGCGACATGCCGTAAGCTTCTGATTTTATGCATGTCGTTGTCCCGGAACCGAGGACACTTCCGGGCGGCAGGCATTAGCTGTTGCGGTTGCGCGCGGCCAATGTCCGCAGCCTCAGCGCATTGAGGCGGATGAAGCCGGCGGCGTCCTTCTGGTCGTAGGCGCCACGGTCGTCCTCGAAGGTGACCAGCGCGTCGGAATAGAGCGTCTTCTTCGATTTGCGACCGGTGACCATGACATTGCCCTTGTAGAGCTTCAGCCGCACCGTGCCTTCGACGTCTTCCTGGCTCTTGTCGATCATCGCCTGCAGCATCAGGCGCTCGGGCGAGAACCAGAAGCCGTTATAGATGAGCTCGGCATAGCGCGGCATGAACTCGTCCTTGAGGTGGGCGGCACCGCGGTCGAGCGTGATCGATTCGATGGCGCGATGGGCCGCGATCAGGATGGCGCCGCCGGGCGTTTCATACACGCCCCGCGATTTCATGCCGACGAAACGGTTCTCGACAAGGTCGAGCCGGCCGATGCCATTGTCGCGGCCGAGATCGTTGAGCGCCGCCAGCATGGTTGCCGGCGACGGTCTCTTGCCGTTGAGCGCGACCGGGTCGCCCTTCAGGAACTCGATCTCGATCTCGGTGACGGCATCCGGCGCGTCCATCGGCGACACGGTGCGCTGATGCACGAATTCCGGCGGCTCCACCCATGGATCCTCCAGCACCTTGCCCTCGGAAGAGGAGTGCAGGAGGTTGGCGTCGACCGAGAACGGTGCGTCGCCCTTCTTGTCCTTCGGCACCGGGATCTGGTGCTGTTCGGCGAAGTTCATCAGGTCGGTGCGCGACTTGAACGACCAGTCGCGCCACGGCGCGATGACCTTGATGTCGGGGTTGAGCGCGTAGGCGGAAAGCTCGAAACGCACCTGGTCGTTGCCCTTGCCGGTGGCGCCGTGCGCAATCGCGTCTGCACCGGTCTCCCTGGCGATCTCGACCAGGTGCTTGGAAATCAGCGGTCGCGCGATCGAGGTGCCCAGCAGGTAAGTGCCTTCATAGACGGTGTTGGCGCGGAACATCGGGAAGACGAAGTCGGAGACGAATTCCTCGCGCACGTCGACGACGCGGATGTCCTTGATGCCCATCATCTCGGCCTTGCGGCGTGCCGGCTCCAGCTCGCCGCCCTGGCCGAGATCGGCGGTGAAGGTGACGACTTCGGCGCCGAGTTCGGTCTGCAGCCATTTCAGGATGATGGATGTGTCGAGGCCGCCGGAATAAGCGAGCACGACCTTCTTGACGTCTTTGATCTTGGACATTTGGCAGTTCCACGACAGGAGTTCTCGGCGCGCGAGGTATCACGCCGCTTCCAGGCTGCGCAAGGGATGAACACGAGGCAGGTGGTGACACCAGGATCGAGCAGGGCTGGATCAGCACTCTTGCCGTCCGGCCGCTGGCAAGAACGGGCGGCATCCTCTATAGCCTGACGTCCCCAACCCAAAGGCCTGCCCATGTCCTTCATTCCCGACACCGCCACGCTGGTCCAGTTCGCCATCGCCACCGTGATCCTGGCGATCACGCCAGGCCCTGATATGACGCTGTTCGTGTCGCGCACGCTGAGCCAGGGTAGGGCCACAGGCTTCGCCTCGATGGCCGGCGCGCTGTGCGGCACGCTGATCCACACCACGCTGGTGGTGGTCGGCGTCTCGGCGCTGATCGTTGCCTCGCCGATGGCTTTCTTCGTGCTGAAGATCTTTGGCGCCGGCTATCTCGTCTTCCTGGCCTGGCAGGCGATCGCCAAGGGCTCGGCCTTTTCGCCGGAAAAGAAGACGGGCCCGCGGATCTCGCTGCTGCGCAGCTGGGCCGCGGGGCTCGGCGTCAACCTGCTCAACCCGAAGATCATCCTGTTCTTCATGACCTTCCTGCCGCAATTCGTCTCCGCGCACGATCCGAACGCGCCCGGGAAGCTGTTCTTCCTTGGCTCCATGTTCATCGTGCTGTCGATCCCGGTGACGGCACCCATGGTGCTGGCGGCGGAAAAATTCTCGGCGGCGATGAAGGCCAGCCCGCGCGTGACGCGGGTGGTCGACTATCTCTTCGCCGGCGTGTTCTCGGCCTTCGCGCTCAAGATCCTGACGGCCCAGGCGAAGTAGGAGCTTTCTCGTCCTTCCACCAGCTTCCGGCCCAGCGGCCGGCGCTGAGCCAATAGAAGATGCCGCCGACCATGCCACCACCGAGCACCGCCATGATCGCGCTGGTCTCGGTGACGGCAAAAGCGGAATCGCGGATATTGTCGACCAGACCGAGGAAAACTCCCGCCACCAGCGCGCCCGCCAGCGCGTAGAACAGCCAGTCGCGCCGGCCGAGGATTTCGGCAATCAGGATGACGATCGCGGCCGGCATGAAGCCGAAATAAGCGACAAACAGGGCGACGAAAGGAATTGAAAAATAGAGCGATGCCGCCGCCGCCGGATGGGCTTGCGCCGGCGCGTAACCGAGCGAGGCCAGGAACAGCATGTTGAGGAAGGCGCTCGCCGCCAGCGAGGCGATGGTGTAGCCGAACAGGATGACGGCGAAGCGCACGATATAAGCGACGAGACGGTTCATCGGGGATCACGGCCCGTGAGATGACCGGACTTGTGTCCAGCCAGAAGCCAGTAGACCCAGCCGGCGACAATGCCGGCCGCGGCCAGAAAACCGAGGAAGCCCGGATTGAAAACGAAGCCTCCAGCGGAGCCTGGGACAAAAACACCGAAGGCGATCGACGTGACCGCGCCCGTGACGGCAAAGTAGAACCAACCTCGCAGCGCCAGCCGTTCGGCGACGAAGATCGCCGGGCCGACGATCAGCAACGCGCAGATCGCCACGGTCAACACGGCGAGCGGGAAGGAGGCCAGCCAGTCGAATGTGAAAATGATCGACCAGTTGCCGTCCTCGATCCCGGCCAGGAGAACGATCAGCAGCACCGGCACCAGGATCGAGGTGAGCACAGCGGCGACGTAGCCGACTGTTATGATGGCGAAGCGCTTCGAGCAGGCGACGAGACGGTTCACACCTCGCCGTGCCCCGCGATCATCATGGCTTCCAGCGCCAGCCGGTCGACCTTGCGCATGCGTTCCGATTCCGACTTCAGCTGGCCGCAGGCGGCCAGGATGTCGCGGCCGCGCGGCGTGCGGATCGGTGAGGCATAGCCGGCATTGTTGATGTAGTCGGCGAACTTCTCGATCGTCTCCCAGTCCGAGCACTGGTAGTTGGTGCCAGGCCACGGGTTGAACGGGATCAGGTTGATCTTGGCCGGAATGCCCTTGAGCAGCTTGATCAGCCCCTTGGCGTCCTCGATGGAATCGTTGACGTCCTTCAGCATCACATATTCGAAGGTGATGCGCCTGGCGTTGGACAGGCCGGGATAGGCGCGGCAGGCGGCGATCAGCTCCTTGAGCGGATACTTCTTGTTGATCGGCACCAAGAGGTCGCGCAGATCGTCATTGGTGGCATGCAGCGAGATCGCCAGCATGACGCCGATCTCCTCGCCGGTGCGGAAGATCTCCGGCACGACGCCGGAGGTCGACAGCGTGATGCGGCGCTTCGACAGGGAAAGTCCGTCGCCGTCGGAGGCGATCAGCAGCGCCTTCTTGACCGACTCGAAATTATAGAGCGGCTCGCCCATGCCCATCATGACGACGTTGGACACTTTCCGGCCCTCGGCGGGCACGATGGCGCCATCCGGCGTGTCGCGGTCGGGGAAGTCGCCGAGCCGGTCGCGGGCGGTGAGCAACTGGGCGAGGATTTCCTCAGCCGTCAAATTGCGCACCAGCTTCTGCGTGCCGGTGTGGCAGAACGAGCAGGTCAGCGTGCAGCCGACCTGCGAGGAGATGCACAGCGTGCCGCGGCCTTCCTCGGGGATATAGACGGTTTCGATCTCGACCGGCCGGCCGGCGCCGCGCGGCGGAAAGCGGAACAGCCACTTTCGCGTGCCGTCGGCGGAAATCTGCTCCTCTACAATCTCGGGCCGGGCGACGGTGAAATGCCTGTCGAGCTCGGCGCGCAGGTCCTTGGAGATGTTGAACATGCCGGCGAAGTCGGAAACGCCGCGCACGTACATCCAGTGCCAGAGCTGCTGGGCGCGCATTTTTGCCTGACGCTCCGGCACGATGCCTGCAGCGACGAGGGCCTCCGCGAGCTCGGCCCGTGTCAGGCCAATCAGCGACGGTTTTTCGGCCGGCATGGCGCGGGTACGCAAGGCGTCACGGGCACCGTCGGCGGTGAGGTCGAGTGAAAGGGTCATGGTTGCACAGATATAAGCGGTTTACGGCCGATTTCATCCATCGTGCCTGATCTCAAGCGGGGCGCATAGCACAGCTTGGCGGCAGAGTCATGCCGCGGGCGATCGGGCAGCCTGTCCCGCCGCCGGGCCGTGGTGCTTCCCCAGTGCGCGATCGATCACATATTCGTGTCAGCGTAACGGCCGGCGCGCCATCCGCGAACCCTGAATGGGGCAACTGTGCCCCTGCACAATGGGAGTATGCGGAATGAAATCGATCAAGCTCGCCGTCATTGCCGGCCTCGCCGCTCTTTGCGCCTCGCAGGCGTTCGCCGAGGACACGATGGGCACCATGACCATGATGAAAGGCGGACAAGTGACGGCGATCATGCCGGACGGCCACATGGGCACCATGATGCCGGACGCGAAGATGGGCGCCGATATGATGAAGATGGCCAAGCCGATCAAGCATTGCATGATGATAATGACCGACGCCAAGGGCAAAGCCTATATGATCGACACGTCGACCAAGAAGGCCCAGGCCGAATGTGAAAAAATGGCCATGTGACGATCTCGCAACGATTGCCCGCCGGCGTGGAGGCCGGCGGGTCGCGCAGCTTTCACTTCGATTGAAGGAGGCGCTCTCTGGATCATGCTCACGAGCGGACGCCCAACACCGCGGCCCGTTCATCCCGGCCGATCGTCAGACTCTTGCTTGATCGGTGTCATGCCTGTGTTAGGGCTGGGTTTTCCCCGCGAGGACAGACATGGCCGGCCAATCGCGAAGACATCCCATGCTGCGGCGTTCGCGCGCCATGTGGGCCTCGCGCCGCGTCTGGCAGCCGCGCCTGGTGTTCTGGGCCGGTGCGATCTCGATCGGCCTGATCAGCGTGTTGTTTGCCGTGCTGGCCGACAAGGCACAGGCGCTGTTTCATGTGGTGATCGGCAATGATGGTGGCTGGCGCTTCTATCTGCCGCTTGCGATCACCCCGCTTGGCTTTGTCCTGTGCGCGTGGCTGGCGCACGCCTTCTTCCCCGGCTCGCAAGGCAGCGGCATTCCGCAGGCGATCGCCGCCCGGCACCTGCGCGACGACGACGACCGCAGCCATATCCTGTCGCTCAGGCTGGTGGCGGGCAAGATAGCCCTCACTCTTGTCGGCCTGTTCTGCGGCGCTTCCATCGGCCGCGAGGGGCCGACCGTGCAGGTCGGCGCGTCGCTGATGCTGCAGGCGGCGCGCTGGGGCGGCATGGCGCAGGCGCGCGGCCTGATCCTGGCGGGATCGGCCGCCGGCATCGCCGCCGCCTTCAACACGCCGCTTGCCGGCATCGTCTTTGCCATCGAGGAAATGGGCCGCACCTATGAGGCGCGCACCAACGGGCTGGTGCTGACGGCGGTCATCCTGGCCGGCCTCGCCTCGCTCGGCGTGCTCGGCAACTACACCTATTTCGGCGTGTCCAAGGAGACGATCTCGTTTGCCGTCGACTGGCCGCTGGTGACCGCCTGCGGCGTGATCGGCGGCGGCTTTGGCGCCTTGTTCTCGTTGCTGGCGTTGAAGGCGACGCGGCGTATCCGGCGCTGGAACGCACTGCAGCCGCTATGGCGCGCGCTGCTGGTGGCGGCGGTCTGCGGGCTGGCGGTGGCGGTGATCGGCATCGCGTCGGGCGGGCTGACCTTCGGCACCGGCTATGCGCAGGCGCGCAGCGCGGTCGAAGGCACGCCGCTGCCCTGGTTCTTCTTCGCCGAGAAATTCGCGGCCGGCCTGCTGTCGATGATTTCAGGGATACCCGGTGGCATCTTCGCACCCTCGCTGGCGGTGGGAGCGGGCATCGGCAGTTCGCTCGGCCTGGTGTTCGGCAGCGGCGCCGGCGTCGCGGCGCTGCTCGGCATGGCCGGCTATTTCGCCGGCGTGGTGCAGGCGCCGATGACGGCCTTCGTCATCATCCTCGAAATGACCGGCAATCACGACAATGTCATCGGCCTGATGCTGGCCTCGATGCTGGGCTACGGCACGGCGCGCCTGATCTCGCACGAGCCGCTCTATCACGCCCTGTCGCGGGTGTTTATCGCCGAAGCGATCCGGCGGCGGCGGGCGGAAGCCGCACCGGAATCAGGCCACGGCTGAAAAAAGCAAAAGGCCGGGGTTGCGGCCCGGCCTTTGGTTCAAAAACGAAGATAGCCTATTTGCACTTGGCGATCGAGGACAGCGCCGCCGAGATGCCCTTCAGCGAAAAGACATAATTCGTGGGATTGCCGCGGCCCGACTTCGCCGACACCTTCATGTCGGTGCCGGTCTTCATCGCCGCGATCAGCACTGGTTCCTCGGCGGCGTTCTCGACCCAGGCCGATTTTCCGCGCGTGAACATCGAGAAGCTCTTCTTGTCGATGGTGACGGTGGCCTTGGAGCCTTCCTGGAAATTGTAGCCGGCGATGAACTGCGGCTCATAGGATACCTGTTGGCCGGGCCGCTGGCTGACGAAGAAGAACATGTCGCCATGGTCGAGCGTCGGCGGCTGCTTGTCGGTCGGCACGGTCAGCACGTAGCAGACCTTGCCGCCCGACGCCTGGTAACTGTAGGTGCCCCAGGCATTGTGCTGGCCGATCTTGGTCGCCTGCTGCGCCAGCGCCGGCGCTGCCGAGGCCGCCAGGACCAGGCTCGAAACTAGTGCAATCAATCCGCGCATCGTTTTTTCCCGTATTCCAAATGGTGCGGAGGCGGGCCGCGTGGCGTCCTGCCGTCGCTTCATTTTGATTTAATCTGGGTTACCAAACGGTGAAGTTCCCAAGAGAAAAGGACCTTTACCCCAGGAAACCGCCGCCATTTCCGCGCCGCCGCCTTGTCAGCGGCCGGCACGGCGTCCCTTTGGCGACTTGGAGGCCACGAAAACGGCAAGAGTTTGACTTTTGACCCGCCGCTGAGGGCCCCTGTCCAGGGGCTGAGCCGACGTGGCGGATTTGGGCGGCGGGACTTTAGCTCTTGTCGGCGATGGCGTCCTTGGCGGCCTGCCGGTGCGCCGGCGTGATATGGGCGCTGACGGCGGTGATCGCGGCGGTCAGCACGGCGATGTCGTCGGTGAAGCCGAGGCCGAAGATGAAGTCGGGGATGAGGTCGACCGGCAGGACGAAATAGCCGAGCGCGGCCACCAATATGCCCTTGGCGCGTAGCGGCGTTTTCTTGTCCATGGCGCAGTAATAGGCGGCGACGACGTCTTCCATGAACGGGATCTGCCGCGCGGCCTTCTTGGCCGTGCGCCAGAACTTTTCGCGCACTTCGCCCTCGCCGCCCAGTCTGTCGCCAAAGCCGAAGAAGTCAAAACCGGATTCTTGCGCCATCAATCTCTCCTCGCGGGTCCCAGCGTATACTGGCGCATGCCCGCGGATCAAAATGTGGTGAAAGCCGAACCCGGCTGCAAGATGCGGGCGCCGATTTGGCGGGTCCGCGCCGGGCCCATGAGCATGGCCAGTCCGCGTTCAGCCGCCGAAATAGCGGTTCATCTTCTTGGCCAGTTCGATATCGAGCGCCGTGACGCCGCCGGCGTCATGCGTGTTCAACGTCACGTCGACGGTCTTGTAGACATTCGACCAGTCGGGATGATGGTCCATCTTCTCGGCGGCCAGCGCGACACGGGTCATGAAGGCGAAGGCTTCGGAGAAATTCTTGAAGGTGAAGGTGCGGGCGATCGAGGCGCCGTCCTTTGCCAGCGCCCAGCCGTCAAGCGCCGTCAGTGCTGCTTCGGCGGCTTCCCTGCCCAGTTTCTCTCTCGTCATGTCCGCTTCCCGTGCTATTGCGCTGGAGTAGGCAGCATAGCGCCGGATCCATGATAGCGAAGCCCATAAATTCCATTCTTTTCGTCTGCCTCGGCAACATCTGTCGATCGCCGCTGGCGGAAGGCGTCCTTCGCGCCGTGCTTTCGGAGCGCGGATATGGCGGGGATATCGTGCTCGATTCGGCCGCGACCGGCGGCTGGGAGGTCGGCTCCGCTCCCGATCCGCGCTCGATTGCTATCGCGTCGCGCCACGGCATCGACATCTCGCGGCAGCGGGCGCGCAAGATCGTGCCGGAGGATTTTCACCGCTTCGACCTGATCTTCGGCATGGACCGATCCAACGTCCGCGACCTGAAGGCGCTGGCGCCGGTGGCAGTGCGCGATCGCATCCACCTGTTCCTGGACTTCGCCGAGGGAAGGCCGCGCGATGTGCCGGACCCCTACTATGGGGACCGGGAAGCGTTTGCTTCGGTCTATCGCATGATCCGCGAGGCGTCGGATGCGCTGGCGACACGGCTTGCGGCGCGCGTATCGACGCCGGACAGCGGCCAGGCTTCCTCGACGACATAAGGGCCGCCGCCGACCGAATCACGCGACGACATCAGGACGAAGCGGCCGATGCGGAACGGTAGCGTCGAGAAATTGCCGCGCGCCGACAGATATTGGGCGACGTCGAGCGGGCTCGAATTGCGCAGGCGCGCCAGCGTCACATGCGGCATGAACTTGCGCGGATCGGCGGGAATGCCGAGCCGTTGGCAAATGCGCTCGATCTCGGCCTGAAGGGCGGCCAGATCGGGCGAGGGGGAAGCGCCCGCCCACACCGCATGCGGCTTCTTCTGGCCGAAAGCGCCGACACCCGACAGTGCCAGCGAGAAGGACGGGCGCTGCACCCGGTCGAGCGCATTGGCGATCTCGTCGGCGACATGGCCTTCGACATCGCCGATGAAGCGCAGCGTCAGATGGTAATTTTCGACGTCGATCCAGCGGGCCCCGGGCAGGCCGCCCCGGAGCAGGGACAGCGAAAGGGCGGCATCACGCGGAATTTCGAGGGCGGTGAAAAGACGCGGCATGAAGAGCCTCCCTTCCTCGAATCGAACTGTCATCCCTAGCGAATCATCGATAATCAAATGGAGCAAGTGGTTTGTTGGTCGCAGGCCTTCGCTAAACGTTTCCCCAACGGAAAGCGGCTTTATCGGACATCATGAATCTCCCGGCGCCGCCGCGATGGCCTTCTCCACCGTCGGCAGGATGCGCTCGACCATCTGATCGACCCCTCTGGCGTTCGGATGCAGGCCGTCTCCGAGTTGCAAACTGGACTGGCCGGCGACGCCGTCGAGAAAGAACGGATACAGCGTAACGCCGTATTTCGCGGCGAGTTCCGGAAAGACGGCGTCGAAGGCGCTCTCGTAGTCGGCGCCGAGATTGGGCGCGGCGCGCATGCCGGCCAGGAGCACGGCGATCTTGCGCCCTTTGAGCTTGCCCAGCATCGCGTCAAGGTTCTTCCGGGTGATGTCGGGTGAAACGCCGCGCAGCATGTCGTTGGCGCCGAGTTCGAGGATGACAAGCTGCGTCCCGTCCGGCACCGACCAATCGAGCCGCGCCAGGCCGCCGCTGGAGGTATCGCCGGACACCCCGGCATCGGCGACGGCGACGTCATGGCCCCTGGCGCGAAGGGCGGCCTGCAATTTGTCGGTAAAGCCCTCACCCGGCCCAAGGCCGAACCCCGCCATCAGGCTGTCACCGAAGCCGACGATCTTGAATGGCTCGGCGCGCGCCGACGAAATGGCGCCGCAAATGGCGAGGAAAACGATCAGGCCTGCGGCAAAGCGGCGTTTGAAAGACATGCGGCAGGCCCCATATGACAGAGAATTCTTCCGGCGATGGCTTCCGACAGGCAGAGCCTCCCTTTCCATATAGGACGCTTTCATTTTGACAGAAGCCGTCATCGCGCTGAAAGACGTATCCCTGACACTCGGCGAAGGGGCCTCGTCCGTCCATGTGCTGAAGGGCGTCAGCCTCGAAGTGGCGTGCGGCGAGGCGACGGGCATCGTCGGTCCGTCGGGGTCCGGCAAGTCGACATTGCTGATGGTGCTGGCCGGGCTGGAGCGGGTCGACTCGGGTACGGTACGAATCGCCGGCGAGCTGCTCAACGACAAAACCGAGGATCAGACCGCTTCGTTTCGTGGCCGAAACATCGGCATCGTGTTCCAGTCCTTCCACCTGATCCCCAACATGACCGCGCTCGAAAATGTCGCGGTGCCGCTGGAACTGGCCGGCCACGCCGATCCGTTTTCGGTGGCGGAGCGGGAACTGGCGGCCGTGGGCCTCAGCGACCGCGTCACCCATTACCCCGGCGAACTCTCGGGTGGCGAGCAGCAGCGCGTGGCGATCGCCCGGGCGCTGGCACCGTCGCCGCGCATCCTGATCGCCGACGAGCCGACTGGCAATCTCGACCAGGCGACGGGGCGGCAGGTCGCCGATCTTCTGTTCGCGAAGGCCGCCGAGCGCGGCATGACGCTGGTGCTGGTCACCCATGATCCGGCGCTCGCGGCGCGCTGCTCGCGCCAGGTGTCGATGCGCTCCGGGCGGATCGAAGCGCCGGCGCCGGTCAAGGTCACCGCCTGATGCCGCTGGCGCGGACCTTCAAGCTTGCCATCCGCTTCTCTGTGCGCGAGATGCGTGGCGGCCTGTCCGGCTTCCTTGTTTTCCTCGCCTGCATAGCGCTCGGCGTCGCGGCCATCGGCGGCGTCAATTCGGTGGCCCGCTCCATTACCGCCGGTGTCGCCGATCAGGGCCAGACGCTGCTCGGCGGCGACCTTCGCTTCCAGATCAACCAGCGCGACGCCAACCAGGCTGAACTTGGCTTTCTCGACGGGCTGGGCGTCGTTTCGCATACCGCAGGCATGCGCTCGATGGCGCGCCTGGCCGACGGATCCGATCAGGCGCTCGTCGAGGCCAAGGCGGTCGACGAGGCCTATCCGCTCTATGGCGCGCTGGAAACCGAACCGGCGCTGACGAAGCAGGAACTGTTCGGCGGGCAGTTCGGCGTTTTCGGCGCCGCTGCACCCGGCCTTTTGTTCGAACGGCTGCATCTCAAGATCGGCGATCGGCTGAAGCTCGGCAACGCCATCTTCGAACTGCGCGCCAGGCTGGTCAGCGAGCCCGACGCGGTTTCCGACGGGTTCGGCTTCGCGCCAAGGCTGATGATCTCGACCGAGGGCCTGGCCGCCACCGGGCTGATCCAGCCGGGCAGCCTGGTCGAGAACGCCTACAAGGTCCGGCTGCCCGCCGGTGCCGACGAGGCGCGGCTCAAGGCCATCCAGGACCAGGCAACCAAGGATTTCCCGGAGGCCGGCTGGTCGATCCGCACGCGCGGCAACGCAGCACCGGCGCTGTCCTCCAACATCGAACGCTTCTCGCAATTCCTGACGCTGGTCGGGCTTACCGCGCTGGTGGTCGGCGGCGTCGGCGTCGCCAATGCGGTGCGTGCCTATCTCGACGGCAAGCGCGGCGTCATCGCCACCTTCAAGAGCCTGGGGGCGTCCGGCGGCTTCGTCTTTGCCGTCTACCTCGTGCAGATCCTGATCATCGCCCTGCTCGGCATCGGCGCCGGCCTGATGCTTGGCGCGCTGATGCCGTTAGTCGCAAGTGCCGCCCTGCAGTCCGTCATTCCGGTGCCGGCGCAAGGCGGCTTCTATCCCGGCGCGCTCGCCATGGCGGCGCTGTTCGGCCTGCTGGTGACGCTCGCCTTCGCGCTGCTGCCGCTCGGCCGCGCCCGCGACGTGCCGGCGACCGCGCTGTTCCGGGAGATGGGGCTGGAAGGCCGCGGCTTGCCGCGCCCCGTCTATGTCGTTTGCGCGCTCGGCATCGCGCTTTTCCTGGCGGCGCTGGCGATCCTGTTTTCGGGCGACCAGCGCATCGCCTCGATCTTCGTCGGCGCCACGATTTTTGCTTTCCTGGTGCTGCGGCTCGTTGGCGGACTGGTGCAATGGGCAGCCAGGAAAAGCCCGCGCGTGCGCTTTGTCGCGCTCAGGCTCGCCATCGCCAACATCCACCGGCCCGGCGCGCTGACGCCATCGGTGGTGCTGTCGCTGGGGCTTGGACTGACTCTCCTGGTGACGCTGGCGCTGATCGACGGGAATCTCCGGCGCCAGATCTCCGGCAACCTGTCGGAGCGGGCGCCGAACTTCTTCTTCGTCGACATCCAGGGCAGCGAAGTCGATGCCTTCTCATCGCTGATCGCAAAGGAGGCGCCGCAGGGAACGCTGGCCAAGGTGCCGATGCTCCGGGGCCGGGTGATGGCGCTCAACGGCGTCGATGTCGACAAGGTCAACGTGCCGGCCGAGGGCGCCTGGGTGCTGAAGGGAGATCGCGGCCTGACCTATGATATCAGGCAGCCGGAAAACGCGACGCTGACCGAGGGCAAATGGTGGCCGGACAATTATGCCGGCGAGCCGCTGGTTTCGTTTTCCGACAAGGAGGGCAAGGAAATCGGGCTGAAGCTCGGCGACACCGTCACCGTCAATGTGCTCGGCCGCAACGTCACGGCGCGGATCGCCAATTTCCGCCAGGTCGAATGGGAGACGATGGGCATCAATTTCGTCATGGTGTTCTCGCCCAACACATTCGCGGGCGCCCCGCATGGCTGGATCGCGACGCTCACCGAAAAGAGTGCTTCGAGCGCCGACGACGCGCGCGTCCTCAATGCCGTCACCCGCGCTTTCCCGGCGGTGACGACGGTGCGGGTCAAGGACGCGCTCGACATCGTCAACCGGTTGGTCGGCCAGCTCGGCACGGCGATCCGGGCGGCGGCCGGCGTGGCGCTGATCGCCTCGGTCCTGGTGCTTGCCGGCGCGCTTGCCGCCGGCAATCGGGCGCGCATCCACGACGCGGTGGTGCTGAAGACGCTGGGCGCGACGCGCACCACGCTGATAACGGCCTTCTCGCTGGAATACATGCTGATCGGGCTCGCCACCGCGATCTTCGCGCTCGCCGCAGGCAGCGCCGCCGCCTGGTTCGTCGTCGCGCGCATCATGACCTTGCCGTCGCATTTCATGCCGGAAGTCGCGGTCGCCACGATTGCCTTTTCGCTGGTGATCACGGTCGGCATCGGCCTTGCCGGCACCTGGCGGGTGCTTGGCCACAAAGCGGCGCCCGTGCTGCGAAACCTCTGATTCGCCGCCCTGCGCCGCCTGCCCCAGGTTAAATCTTGATAAGAATGCCATCCAAAACGGCCGGCGAGGCGGCATTTTGGCCTGTCACGAACCGTTACAACAGGTTACGGTCTTGTTCTCGACGCGAATAACCATCATATTTCGGCGCAGGCATGCTGGAGCCCCGCCAGCGGCGCCTGGGTCCGCAAGAGGCCCGACACCGGACGGGGCAGAAGCAACAGAGGATTTCCAATGGCTGATCCCATTCGCAATTATCAGACGTCGGCGGTGCCCGGCGTCCGCGCCGACATCGACCAGGGTCTGCGCGCGTACATGATCAAGGTCTACAATCTGATGGGGCTTGGCTTGCTCATCACCGGCCTTGCCGCCATCGGCACGATCATGCTCGCCACCACCGCCGACCCGGCCTCGGCCGTCGCGACGCTGCCGAGCGGCGAGATGCTGACCTCGTTCGGCTATGCGATCTTCGGTTCGCCGCTGCGCTGGGTTGTCATGCTGGCGCCGCTGGCCGCCGTGTTCTTCCTGTCGTTCAGGATTCAGTCGATGAGCGTCGCCGCCGCGCAGACGACCTTCTGGGTCTATGCCGGCCTGGTCGGCCTGTCGCTGTCGTCGATCTTCCTGGTCTACACCACGGCAAGCATCTCGCAGACCTTCTTCGCCACCGCCGCCGCTTTCGGCGCGCTGTCGCTGTTCGGCTACACCACCAAGCGCGACCTGTCGGCGATGGGCTCGTTCCTGATCATGGGTGTGTTCGGCATCATCATCGCGTCGGTGATCAACATCTTCCTGCAGTCGTCGGCGCTGACCTTCGCCGTCTCGGCGATCGGCGTGCTGGTGTTCGCCGGCCTCACCGCTTACGACACGCAGAAGATCAAGGAGATGTATTTCGAGGGCGACGCATCCGATGTCGCCGGCCGCAAGGCCATCATGGGCGCGCTGTCGCTCTACCTCGACTTCATCAACCTGTTCATGTTCCTGCTCCAGTTCATGGGCGACCGCCGCTAAGCGGTATTGGACCATCAACTCCTGGAAGGGCGGCCCAATGGCCGCCCTTTTCTTTTATGTGGGCCTCTGCTGTTGTCGAGGGCACATAAGAGGGCTGCATAGAGAATGAGCAGTATCGTGATCAGGCCGGCAACCCCGGTCGACCTCGACATAATCACGGAAATCTATGCCGACGCGGTCACCAACGGCACGGCGAGCTATGAACTGGAGCCGCCCAGCCGCGCCGAGATGGGCGCGCGATTCGCCACGCTGGCGGCCGGCGGCTTTCCCTACCTGGTGGCCGAGAAGGACGGCGCCGTGCTCGGCTATGCCTATGCCGGCTCCTTCCGGCCGCGCCCGGCCTATCGCTTCATCGTCGAGGATTCGGTCTACGTCGCGCCTGACGCGAAGGGCCAGGGCGTCGGCCTCAAGCTGATGCAAAGCCTGGTCGGGGCGGTGCGGGCGGCAGGCTTTCGCCAGATCGTCGCGGTGATCGGCGATGGCCACGCCGACAGCGCCTCGGTCAGGCTGCACGAGAAGCTCGGCTTTCGCCATTCCGGCCGCCTCGAAGGCTCCGGCTACAAGCACGGGCGCTGGCTGGACACGGTGTTCATGCAGCTATCGCTGAACGGCGGGGCATCGGTGCCACCCGATCCGGATTCGTTGCCGGAGCGGAAATTCCGGAAGGGGGAATTGAAGAATTGAAGAATGAAAGAAAAATGGCGCTTACGTCAGACGCCGAGTGTCAATTCCTCAATTCCCGGTTCAAACCTGGACCAGCTTCAGCTTGCTGTCGAAGACGCCAAGCACGCGGCCAAGCTCCTGGCCGCGTTTGAGGATGCGCCCGCCCGCCGCGATGACGGCGAAGGCGCCCTGCTTGCGCGCCAGTTTCGGATCCTTGACGATCTGGAACAGCGGCACTTCGCTGGCGCGACGAAAAACGGAAAAGACAGCGCGGTCGGTGAGATGATCGATGGCGTAGTCGCGCCATTCATTGGCGGCGACCATACGTCCATAGAGCCTCAGGATCTGGTCCAGTTCACGCCGGTCGAAGCGGACCGGCTGGTCGAGGCGTTCACGTCGCGCCTCGTGTAGCGGGATCAATATTGCGGATGCGTCTCCATCCCCCATCCCGCCGCCGTCATCAGTCATGCCTCGATCCTTCAAAATGAATCTTTGCCAACCAAAGTTGGCCCCTTCGCAACCCAATTGCAAGAGCCGGCGAAGCGAAGCCGGCGGCTAGCCGTTTCCGTCGCGTCCAGTCACGTTTGTGAAACGCGTGTTGGAATTGGTGATGCTTCGCCACATTTCTGCCTTTTTTTATCCGCGCTCATGCCCCAATGTCCGACGAATTTACCGGCGTTGCCTGAGACGGTTCGGTCCGGCACCGGCTCGTAAACCCCAAGCCCCCCGCCCACGGGTCTGCGTCGGATCGAACCAACCTCGGCCTTTTCCACGGAAAAGCGCCAGGTGCGACGATCCCAAAACCTAAATGACCGGCGTCAGAAGCAAGCTGACGTCGGTTTTTTCGTTTTTGCACCTTTTTTACGCAACTAAGGCGACCCGTGGAACTCGGCGTAGAACCCGAGGCGGCCATATCGACTCAATTCCACCGACGTGCTTGCCATTTGCCGTTTCACTTAATAGGGTGTTAAGTGAAACGGAGACGGCAATGCCAGGCGCATCGGACTCCACGACAAAACAGGTGAATGGCGGGACGGCAGCGCCAGAGGCCGGCGGTGTCGGCCCTCGCATCAAGGCATTGCGCACGGCGCGGCGCGTCTCGCTGCGCCAGCTCGCCGACATGACCGGCACGACCGCTAGCTTCATCAGCCAGCTCGAGCGCAATCTGTGCGGCGCCAACACCGGCACGCTGCTCAAGATCGCCGCCGCTCTCGACCTCGGCATCAACGATCTGTTCGAGGACAATGCCCGCCCCCTGCACAAGGTGCTGCGGCGCGATGAGCGGCCGGTCGTTCCGGTCGGCGCGCAAGGCCGCAAGATGCTCCTGTCGCGGCGGCCGATCCACCAGTTCGAGGTCTATGCCGGACATTTCGAGGTCGGCGGGTCGACCGGCGACGAGACCTATGTCCATAGCGGCGAACACGAAATGTTCATGGTGCTCAAGGGGACGGTGGAGCTGACGCTTGCCGACGAGCGCCATGTGATGCGCGAAGGCGACAGCGTCGAATACGCAACGTCGGTGCCGCATCGCACGGTCAATGTCGGCGACACGCCGGCGGAGGTGCTGTGGATCATCGCGCCGCCAACCGCCGGCGCGCTCGAACTCGATCAATACAGACCCGGAAACCGCTCGCATCCGGGTGAATGAAAACAAATGCGAGTTCTGCAATGGGAGAGTTGATCATGAGACTGAGATTTGGACATGCGGCGTGCGTCGCCGTGCTTATGGCTGCTACCGCCGCGCTCGCACAATCCAAGCCGGTGGCGGGAGAGGTGGCTGAAGGCTCGCTGAAGGGCAAGACGCTGACCTTCGTGTCCTATGGCGGAATCTACCAGGACGGCCAAGTGGCCGCGCTCAAGGAGTTCGTCGACAAATCCGGCGTCAAGCTGCTCAATGACGGCCCGACGGAGATCGCCAAACTGCAGGCGCAGGTCGAGTCCGGCAATGTCACCTGGGACGTCGTCGATACCGACGACCTGCCGCCCTATGTCTATTGCGGCAAGCTGTTCCAGAAGCTCGATCTGACGAAGCTCGACGTCTCGAAAATCCCGGAAGGTCAAGTCGGCGAATGCTCGGTGCCGGCGATGAACTACGGTGTCGTGCTGATGTACAACAAGGAAAAGTACGGGGATAATCCGCCCAAGAGCTGGGCCGACTTCTTCGATACCCAAAAATTCCCAGGCGTGCGTGGGATCGACGGCTCTGGCAGCCCGACCGGCGGTTTGCTGGAACAGGCGTTCAAGGTCGCCGGCGGCGACCCGAAGGCGATGACGGTGGCCGACATCGACAAGGCCATCGATGTGGTCCGCAAGCTCGGCCCCGACACCATTTTCTGGAAGACCGGCGCCGAATCGCAGCAGCTCGCCGAATCCGGCGAGGCCGACATGCTGATGATGTGGACGGGCCGCGCCATGACGGCAGTCAAGAACGGTGCCAAATATGCACCCGCCTGGCAGGACTGGCTGGTGGTGATGGACCAGATGACGATCCCGGTCGGCGTCAAGGATACGGATGCATCCTACGCGTTGCTCAATGCCTATCTCGGCAAGCATGCCCAGGAAATATTGGCGGAGAAGACCTCCTACACGCCGATCAACAACGACGCGCAGCCCAAGGTCGACGCTTCCGTGTCCGCCTACCTGACCAACACGCCTGAACGCCAGAAGCAGGGCTACAAACAGAATTTCAAGTTCTGGGTGCCGAACTTCGCGGTGGCGCAGGAGAAGTGGTCGGCGCTGATGGCCGGCAACTGACCGGCTGACGGGAACACAGACCGTGAGCGCGTCCAAGCCAACCATTCCTGCTGCCGAAAGGCGCCGGGCATGGCGGCCGTACGCGCTCGCGCTGCCGGCGCTGGTCCTGCTCCTGGCGGTGATCGGCTATCCGCTGCTCACCATCATCCTGCGCAGCCTGTCGGAGCCGGAGTGGGGCCTGCAGAACTATATCTGGTTCTTCAGCATGCCCATCAATCTCACCGTGCTCCAGCGGACCTTCGTCATTTCGACGTGGGTCACGCTGGTGTGCATGGTCTCGGCCTATCCCTACGCCTATCTGATGACCGCGGTCGGGCCGCGCGTTCGGCTGGTGCTGATGCTGTGTGTGCTGATCCCGTTTTGGGTGAGCGGCGTGGTGCGCACCCTGTCGTGGGTCATTCTGCTCCAGGATTCAGGGGTCATCAACTCGATCCTGCGGTCGCTCGGGCTCGGCGGCGTCAGGCTGATCCGTACCCAGACGGGCGTGGTCATCGGCATGGCGCAGGTTCTTTTGCCCTTCATGATCCTGCCGCTCTATTCGGTCATGAAAGGCATCGACCTCAGGCTGATGCGCGCCGCGCAAAGTCTTGGCGCCCGACCGTCCCGCGCCTTCTTCACCATCTACCTGCCGCTGTCGCTGCCGGGCGTCTATGCCGGGGCGATCATCGTCTTCATCCTGGCGCTCGGCTTCTACATCACACCGGCTCTGCTCGGCGGTCCGCGCTCCACCATGCTGTCCACCCTGGTGCAGACGCAGGTGCTCAGTCTGCTGCAATGGGGCAGGGGCGGCGCGATGGGCGTGGTGCTGCTGGTCACGACCTTCGTGCTGCTGGCGCTTGCCGCGCCGGTGATGCGATCCCGGTACCGGGAAGCGGAGCGGCGCTGATGGAGATGAAGCCGCTCACGCGCGTCGTCCTGGGTCTTGTCTGCCTGCTGGTGGCCATATGGCTGGTGGCGCCGACGCTGGTCGTGGTGCCGATGTCGTTCAACGAGAACAAGTCGCTGGCGTTTCCGCCGCAGGGCTTCTCCTGGCAGTGGTACCAGAATTTTGTCACCAACCCGGATTGGTCGAACAGCTTCCTGAATTCGCTGAAAGTCGCCTCGATCGTCGCGGTGCTGGCAACGGTGCTCGGCACGCTTGCCGCCTTCGGCCTCGACCGCATGAAAGCGCGGCCGGCAAACCTGCTGCGCATGCTGATGTTGACACCGATGGTCGTGCCCGGCGTGGTGCTGGCCATCGGCATCTATGCTGTCTATCTCGATACGCGGCTTGTCGGCACGCTGCTCGGCTTCGTGCTCGCCCACACCATCCTTGCGCTGCCCTTCGTGCTGACTGCCGTCTCGGCCAATCTCGAAGTGTTCGACAGGCGCCTCGAGACGGCCGCGGCGAGCCTGGGCGCGAACGCGCTCACCACGTTCCGCACGGTGACGCTGCCGTTGATTGCGCCCGGCGTGCTGTCAGGGCTGCTGTTCGCCTTCGCCACCTCCTTCGACGAGATTGTCGTGTCGCTGTTCATCACCAATCCCTATCTCAAGACATTGCCGGTGCAGATCTTCGCTTCCATCACGCGCGATGCCGACCCCACGGTAGCGGCCGTCGGCACGATCCTGTTGTTTGCCACCACGATCCTGATCGGCAGCGGCATGCTTCTTCTTGGCCGTGAGCGGAAAGGACGCCAATGAATCCGGGGCAAGAGAGCAGGGGGAATCCGGGGCAAGAGAGCAGGGGCGCGGCGATCGATCTGAAGTCGATCAGCAAGGCCTATGGCAGCTTCAAGGCGCTGGACGGCGTATCGCTGCACATCAAGGCCGGCGAGTTCATGACGCTGCTCGGGCCGAGCGGCTCCGGCAAGACGACGACGCTCAATGTCGTTGCCGGTTTCACCGAGGCCAGTTCGGGCGCGCTGGAAGTGGGCGGCAAGAGCGTCGTCGGCGTCCCGGCGCACAAGCGCAACATCGGCGTGGTGTTCCAGCATTACGCGCTGTTTCCGCACATGACTGTGAGCCGCAACGTAGCCTATCCGCTCGCCCTGCGCGGTGTAGCCGGAGCCGAGCGCGAACGCCGCGTGCGCCAAGCGCTCGACATGGTCAAGATGGCGGATTTCGGTCACCGCTTTCCCAGCGAACTTTCGGGCGGCCAGCAGCAGCGCGTGGCGCTGGCGCGCGCCATCGTTTTCGATCCGCCGCTGCTGTTGATGGACGAGCCGCTCGGCGCGCTCGACAAGAAGCTGCGCGAATGGCTGCAGCTCGAAATCAAGCGCATCCACCGCGAACTCGGCACCACCTTCGTCTATGTGACGCACGACCAGGAAGAGGCGCTGGTGCTGTCGGACCGCATAGCCGTGTTCAACCGGGGCCGCATCGAACAGATCGGCACCGGGCGCGAGCTGTATGACGAACCGGCGACGCTGTTCGTCGGCAAGTTCATCGGCGATTCCACCGTGCTGCGCGGGGCCGCCGCCACCTCCGGCGGGGAGACGGCGATCGACATTGCGGGCCAGAAGGTCGCGACAGCCAAGCGTCTCGCCAATGGCGGCAGGCCGGTCATGCTGCTGCGGCCCGAAAAGCTGGCGCTTGCCCGCCGTGGTGCCGGCGGCGTTGGCCGCAACCGGCTCACGGGGCGCATAGGCGAAGCGATCTATCTCGGCTCCGGCTCCAAATACGAGGTCGATCTGGCCGACGGCTCCAAAGCCATCGTACGCTCGACCCTGGAAGCAGACAGTTTTGCCATCGGAGACGAGGTCGACGTGCTGTTCGCCGGCGCCGACGTGAAGCTGCTCGCCGACGACGACAAGGCCGACCTGACGCTTACCTGATTTCGGAACGGATTTCAAAAAATGCAAGCCAAGCATAATGGCGACGTGTCGTTCTGGTATGCCGATATCGGCGGCGTTCCCGCTTATCGGCCGCCCTTGCCCGGCGACATCGAGGCCGATGTCTGCGTCGTCGGCGCCGGCTACACCGGCCTGTGGACCGCCTATTATCTGAAGAAGGCACAGCCCACGCTGCGCATCGCCATCGTCGAAAAGGAGTTCGCCGGCTTCGGCGCCTCGGGCCGCAATGGCGGCTGGCTGTCGGGCGGTTTCAGCTGGTCGCGCGAGAAATACGCAAAAACATCGTCGCGCGGCGCCGTGATCGACATGCAACGCGCCATGTTCGGCACGGTCGAAGAGGTGATCGCGGTGACGGAAGCCGAGGGCATCGATGCCGATATCCGCCGTGTCGACAACATCACCGTCGCCACCAACGCCGCGCAATTACAGCGCGCCAAGGCAGAATACGAGGAGCTGCTGGGCTGGGAGATGCCGCCGGAGCGGCTGGCCTTCCTCGACGCGCGGGAGGCGCGCCAGCGCATCGCCATCGACAAGGTGCTGGGCGCCTTCGTCGTGCGCAACGTCGCGCGTGTACAGCCGGCCAAGCTGGTCCAGGGTCTGGCGGCCGCGGTCGCGCGGCTCGGCGTGCCGATCTACGAGCAGACGCAGGTGCTGGCGATCGAGAAGGGCAAGGTCACCACCACCAGAGGCATCGTGCGGGCGCAAAAGATCGTCCGCGCCACCGAAGGCTTCACGGCTGGCATTCCCGGCTATGAGCGTCTCTGGCTGCCGCTGAACAGCGCCATCGTGGTGACCGAGAAGCTGCCGCAAGAACTCTGGGACGCGATCGGCTGGAACGGTTACGAGGTGCTGGGCGATGCCGCGCACACCTATTGCTACGCTCAGCGCACGCGCGAAGGCCGCATCGCCATGGGCGGCCGCGGCGTACCCTATCGCTTCGGCTCGCGCACCGATGTGCGCGGCCGGACCCAGCAGGCAACCATCGGCCAGTTGCACGAGGTGCTGACCAGGCTGTTGCCGCAGACCAAAGGCGTGCGCCTCGACCATGCCTGGTGCGGCACGCTCGGTGTGCCGCGCGACTGGTGCACGACTTCGGGTTTCGATCGTGAGAGCGGCATCGGCTGGGCCGGCGGCTATGTCGGGCTCGGCGTGTCGAGTTCCAACCTGTCGGGCCGCACCTTGCGCGACCTGGTGCTCGGCCACGACACCGAACTGACCCGGCTGCCCTGGGTCAACCGCACGGTCAAGAAATGGGAACCGGAACCGCTGCGCTGGCTCGGCGTGCACACCATGTACCAGCTCTATCGCATCGCCGACCGGCGTGAAGCAAACGGCTTGGGCCGTACCTCACGCCTTGCGGCCTTTGCCGATCGCCTGACCGGACACTGAAACCATTCGAAGACGATGTGTAACGGGTTGCGTCTGGAATTGCGCCGAACCCGTGATGTTACAGGTTTCGATCGATGGAGGTCTCGGATCCGGGCTTGTGGATGAAAGCCGCACCCAGGATGGGACCCGGGAGGCCATCCTTGCCGACCGATTGCAAAAGCACGGCGCAGCCGCCCTTCTTGGTGATCTCGCTCAGCGGCAATTCGTAGCGCTGCGCCTTGCCGTGCCACATGCCGGCGGTCTGGATCCCGGTGACCGCGTTCCAATAGGTCATCTTGCGGCCGGAGTTCTCGCCCTGGCCGATCTTGACCGTCTGCGGTGCGTCGAAATAGACGATGACGACATGGGCGTCGTTCGGGCCGGTGCCGGCATCGCCGGTGTCGATGATCACACGGTCGCCGGCGCGGCTGACCTTGATGGGCACACGCATGCCTTCGCCGGCACGGGCCATGCGGGCAAGCGCGCCGTCGACCTCGGCGCGATTGGCGCCGTTGACATGCATGCGGCCGTTCAGGACGGCCTGCGGCGTATAGACGGAACGGCTGCTGAAATAGCGCATATAGTCATATTGCCGCTCGGTGTTTTCCTTGTGGCTCAGCGTGTCCTTCCAGCCGAGATAATCCCAGTAGTCGACGTGGTAAGCGAGCGCGACAAGGTCTTGCCTGGTGGCGAGTTCGGCGAAGAACGCGTCCGCCGGCGGGCAGGAACTGCAGCCCTGGCTGGTGAACAGTTCGACCACACCAAGCGGCCGGTCGGGCTGGGATTTTTCGGCCTGGACCGTTTCGGGCTCGCTGCCTTGGCCAGCACCGGCAAAAACCGAGAAGGCCAGCGCGAAGGCTGCCAGCCACAATGATCGTCGCGAGGCCATGACCATTCCAATTCCCGCCGGTGATGCCGGCTTTGTTCTGCTTTGCCGAAATATGTGGCAGAACGGGAAGTCAACGGGAAGTCACGTTGCGGTGAAATTTTATCGCTGCAATCGTGAGGTAAGGCCGCAATAGGAGAAGCCACTGCATTTCACGGTGTGGTTCGATCCGGCGGCGGCATCATCCCCATGTGGCAGGTTCTCCTCACCCCCGCCGATCTCTATTGCGAACGCACCGGGCCTGGACTTTGGTCCGGGCCGGTCAATGCTTTGACGAAGCGTGCCTTCATCGCTGCAGGACTGTAGGGGAGTAGGGGAGTAGGTTACCCGTTTCGGGCTTAGTGTCCTTATTCCTACTCCCTTACTCCCTGCTTTCTACGCCGCCAGATCGCGCAGCACGTATTGCAGGATGCCGCCGTTCTTGAAGTAGTCGAGCTCATCCAGCGTATCGATGCGGCAGATGATCGGCACATTCTTTATCGTGCCGCCGCCATAGGTGATCTTGGCGACCATCGTCTGGCGCGGCTTGATGGCGCTCAATCCGTCGATCTCGACCATCTCGTCGCCCTTGAGGTTGAGCGAAGCCCACGAGGTGCCGTCCTCGAAGACGAAGGGGATGACGCCCATGCCGACCAGGTTCGAGCGATGGATACGTTCGAAGGACTGGGCGATGACGGCGCGGACACCCAAGAGGTTGGTGCCCTTGGCCGCCCAGTCGCGCGACGAGCCGTTGCCGTATTCGACGCCGGCGAAGATGACCAGCGGCACGCCTTCCTTCTTGTATTCCATCGCCGCGTCGTAGATCGATTCCTCTTCCTTCGTGGGATAGTGGATGGTGTAGCCGCCCTCGCGGCCGTTCTCGCCCAGCATGTGGTTGCGGATGCGGATGTTGGCGAAGGTGCCGCGCATCATCACCTCATGGTTGCCGCGCCGCGTGCCGTACTGGTTGAAGTCGGCGACGCCGACGCCATGGTCGGTGAGGTATTTGCCGGCCGGCGAGGCCGCCTTGATCGAACCCGCCGGCGAGATGTGGTCGGTGGTGATCTTGTCGCCGAAGAGGCCGAGCACGCGGGCGCCCTTGATGTCGCCGATCTTGCCGAAACCTGATGTCATGCCGGCGAAGTAGGGCGGGTTCTGCACATAGGTCGAATCGTTGTCCCAGGCATAGGTCTGGCCTTCCGGCGCCTTGACGTTCTGCCAGTACTCGTCGCCCTTGAAGACGTCGGCATATTTGCGGGCGAACAGCTCGCGGGTGACGTTCTTCTCGATGAACTCCTGGATCTGGGCCGAGCTCGGCCAGATGTCCTTGAGATAGACCGGATTGCCGTTCCTGTCGTCGCCGAGCGGCTCCATGGTCAGGTCCTTGGTCACGGTGCCGGCCAGCGCGTGCGCCACGACCAGCGGCGGCGACGCCAGGTAATTCGCCTGCACGTCGGGCGAGACGCGGCCCTCGAAGTTGCGGTTGCCGGAGAGCACGGCTGCAGCAATCAAACCTTTGTCGTTGATGGTCCTGGAGATCGGCGCCGGCAGCGGGCCGGAATTGCCGATGCAGGTGGTGCAGCCGAAGCCGACCAGGTTGAAGCCGATCTGGTCGAGCTCCTTCTGCAAGCCCGACTTTTCCAGATATTCCGCCACCACCTGGCTGCCGGGCGCCAGCGAGGTTTTTACCCACGGCTTCTGCTTCAGCCCGAGGCGGTTGGCGTTGCGGGCAAGCAAGCCGGCGCCGATCAGCACGGATGGGTTCGAGGTGTTGGTGCACGAGGTGATGGCGGCGATGACGACGTCGCCATGGCCAAGATCATGGTCGGTGCCCTCGACGGCGTAGCGCTTGGAGATTTCCGCCGCCTTCTTGTATTCGGTCTCCATCGCCTTGGCGAAGCCGGCCGGAATGCCTTCGAGCGCTACGCGGCCTTCCGGACGCTTGGGACCGGCCATCGACGGCACGACGCTGTCCAACTCCAGTTCGAGCAGATCGGTGAAGACCGGGTCGGCGGAGCCGGCCTCGCGCCACATGCCCTGCGCCTTGGAGTAGGCCTCGACCAGGGCGATGCGGTCCTCGCTGCGGCCGGACATTGTGAGGTAGCGGATGGTTTCCGAATCGACCGGGAAGAAACCGCAGGTGGCGCCGTATTCGGGCGCCATGTTGCCGATGGTGGCGCGGTCGGCCAGCGTCATGTTGGACAGACCTGGGCCGAAGAACTCGACGAACTTGCCGACGACACCCTTCTTGCGCAGCATCTGGGTGACGGTGAGCACGAGGTCGGTGGCGGTTACGCCCTCCTTGAGCTTGCCGGTGAGGCGGAAGCCGATGACTTCGGGCAGCAGCATGGAAACCGGCTGGCCGAGCATGGCCGCCTCGGCCTCGATGCCGCCGACGCCCCAGCCGAGCACGCCAAGGCCGTTGATCATGGTTGTGTGCGAATCGGTGCCGACGCAGGTGTCGGGATAGGCTGTCGTTTCGCCGTCCTCGGTGTTGGTCCACACGACCTGGCCGAGATATTCGAGGTTGACCTGGTGGCAGATGCCGGTGCCGGGCGGCACGACGCGGAAGTTGCGGAACGCCTGCTGGCCCCATTTCAGGAACTTGTAGCGCTCTTCGTTGCGCTCATATTCGAGCTCGACGTTGCGGGCGAAAGCCATCGGCGTGCCGAACTCGTCGACGATGACGGAATGGTCGATGACGAGGTCGACCGGCACCAGCGGGTTGATCTTCTGCGGATCACCGCCGAGCGAGGCCATGGCGTCGCGCATGGCGGCAAGATCGACCACGGCCGGAACGCCGGTGAAATCCTGCATCAGCACGCGGGCCGGGCGATAGGCGATCTCGACGCCGGCGGTGCCCTTGTCGGTCAGCCAACCGGCCACCGCCTGGATGCTCTCCTTGGTAACGGAGCGGCCGTCCTCGTTGCGCAGCAGGTTTTCCAGCAGCACCTTCATAGAATAGGGCAGTTGGGCAATGCCGGTGAGGCCGTTCTTCTCGGCCTCGACGAGGTCGAAATAGGCATACTCGGCGTCGCCCGCTTTCAGCGTGCGGCGGCAATTGAAACTGTCGAGGGATTTTGACACGTGCGATCCGTCCTTGTCTGTTCAGCCTGAAAGGGAACGGACGCCGATGGCATGCAATCACGCGCAAAGGTGCGGGTACGGCCATTTCCGCTGTCCGTTCCCAAGCAACCCGAGCCGTTCAAGGCGGCGCGTGCGCTGGTTCGGCGCTAATTCTGTTCCCGCGCCGACCGCTGGCACGGATGACCCGCATATAGAGAATTTTCTGGAATAGTTCTAGACAGTTGCAAAGCAAATTTGTGCGATGCGGCAGCGACCGTGCCGCTTCGTTCGAGAGACAGGTACGGGATGCGGCTGATCGCCGAAAATCTGGGCGGCGAGCGCGGCGGCGCGGCGGTGTTCTCCGGCATCGGGTTTGCGTTGGAGGCCGGGCAGGCGCTGGTCGTCACCGGGCCGAACGGTTCGGGCAAATCGACCTTGCTCAGGGTGGTCGCCGGGCTGCTGCCGAAAGCCGAAGGCCGTGTGCTGCTCGAAGGCGGCGGCGAGGAATTCCCCTCTATCGCCTCCGCCTGCCACTATCTCGGCCATCAGAACGCGATGAAGACGGCGCTGAGCGTGACGGAGAATTTGCGTTTCTGGCGGGAGTTCCATGGCGAAGGCCGGCTCGATGTCGAGGAGGCGCTGGAAACGGTCGGACTGGGCGGCATCGGCCATCTGCCGTTCGGCTATCTCTCGACTGGACAGCGACGACGCGCGGCGATCGCGAAGCTTCTGGTCAGCCATAGGCCACTGTGGCTGCTGGATGAACCGACGGCTGGGCTGGACAAGGCTTCGGAGGAGCGGCTTGCGGGGCTGATGACGGCGCATTGCGCGGATGGCGGTATGGTCGTGGCGGCAACGCATTTGCCGCTGGGATTGGAGGGCGCGAAGGCGTTGGCGATGGGGGAGGCCTTTCCATGACTGCACTTTACGGCGCGACAGAACGCCAGCCTCAGCAAGGGACCACATCGTAATGTGGTCCCTCCTCCTCCGCGACATCCGCCTCTCGATCCGTGCCGGCGGTGGCGCGCTGACCGGCGTCATCTTCTTCCTTGCCGTCATCGCCACCATCCCCTTCGGCGTCGGTCCGGACCTCAAGCTTTTGGCCCGCATCGGTCCGGCGATCCTGTGGATCGGGGCCTTGCTTGCCTGCCTGCTCGGGCTCGACCGGCTGTTCCAGGCCGACCGCGAGGACGGCTCGCTCGATCTGCTGGTGCTCGGCGACGACCGGCGCATGCTGGCGCTGACGGTGCTGGTGAAATGCGTGGCGCACTGGGCGGGCAGCGTCTTGCCGCTGGTGGTCGCCGCACCCCTGCTCGGCCTGTTCATGAACATGGAGCCGTTGGCCATAGGCGCCACGGCGCTGACGCTTCTGGTCGGCACGCCGGCCATCACCTTCATCGGCGCTGTGGGTGCGGCGGTGGCGGTGGCGCTGCCGCGTGGCGGGCTCCTGATCTCGGTGCTGGTGCTGCCGCTGACCATCCCGGTGCTGATCTTCGGCGTTTCGGCAAGCTATGGCGCGACGGCCAATCTGGATCCGTTCCTGCAGCCCTTCCTCATTCTTGCCGCGCTGACCTTGTTTCTTGCGGTGCTGGGCCCGGTGGCCGCGGCGCTTGCATTGCGTCATGGCACGGATTGAGGTGGCCACGAGCGGCAGAGGCTGCGGCGCGGCGGCCGATTGCGCGGGCCGTGGCGCGAGGTTAAGGGAAGGCATGATCGAGCGCAGCGAACGGATCGGGTTGGCGGGCGGCATGCCAAGGAGGCGGCCGGCATGAGCCCGCACGCCCTCTACGTCACCGCCGCCTATGCCATCACCGCAGTGGTGCTGGCCGGACTGATCGGCTGGATTCTCATCGACCAGCGGGCACGCAAGCGCGAACTCGCCGAACTCGAGGCGGCTGGCGTGCGCCGCCGTTCCGACAAGACCGGGGCGGGAAAGCCGTGAGCAGCGAAATCGAAACGCCGCCGCCGGCCCGTCGCCGCCTGCTTGTATTCTTGCCGCTGCTGGTCTTCCTCGGCCTGGCCGGACTGTTCCTGTCGCAGCTCTTGTCTGGACGCGATGTCTCGGAAGTGCCGTCGGCTTTGATCGGTTTGCCGGCACCGCAAACCAACCTGCCGCCCTTGGAGGGCAGCACTCTGCCGGGGCTCGATTCGAAGGCCTTCGCCGGCAAGGTCACGCTGGTCAACGTCTTTGCATCGTGGTGCGCCCCATGCCGGGAAGAGCACCCGGTGCTTCTGGCGTTGGCGCAGGACAAGCGGTTCGTGATGGCGGCGCTGAATTACAAGGACCGGCCGGAAAACGCCCGCCGCTTCCTCGGCGACCTCGGCAATCCGTTCCAGGCGATCGGCGTCGACGAAGCCGGCCGCACGGCGATCGACTGGGGCGTCTATGGCGTGCCGGAAACCTTCGTCATCGGCAAGGATGGCAAAATAGCCTACAAGCATGTCGGCCCGCTGACGGCGGAGTCCGCCAAGGAGCTTCTGTTACCGCAGATCGACAAGGCGCTCGCAGCGCCGAAGTGATGTCGCCTTGCTTCCATGCCGCGCCGTTGACCAAATGACGCAACGGTCCAGAATTGGCGCTTGTTAACGAGCGAAATCCACCGATCATCGCAAACATCTGTTCTGCAGCGTTGCGGTGCTCGAAAGTCGCGGCATGGATCCTTGGGTCTTCGCTCCGCTTCGCGTCGCTACGCCCAAGGATGACGAACGTGACAGGTCGACCGAATACTCAGCCGTAGATCTGCTTGTGGATCTGGTAGAGCATTTCCGAGCGATCGGCGCGCATGTCGGCCAGATCGCGGCTGGAGAAGCTGTCGATTTCGGCGACGAGGCGGTTGTAGTGCTTGCGCTTGGCGATGCTGCTGCGAGCGCGGGTCATGAGATCGTTGAAGATCATAGCAAGGTTCCTTCTGTGCCGCATTCTCGCGGCGGGTTCTTCCTCCCTTGATCGATACGGAACATGACATAGTAATGGTGCATTGCAAAAAGAAGATGTTGCAATGCACCATTGCACGCAGCGCATAGCCGGTTAATGGCGTCCTAAAGGCACGTCCTGTCCGTTTTGTCTTACAAATTGCTGATAGCCCGTCTTGCCAGATCGGTCGCGGGCTGGCTTGATCCGGCGTCACGTGATGCCGGGAGGAAATGCATGGCGGCCGCAGACTATTACGAAATTCTCGATCCGCGTTTCGCGCGCCTGTTCAACGGCAGCGCGCAAGTGGAGAAACTGTTTACCGGCTGCCGCTGGGCGGAAGGGCCAGCCTGGTTCGCCGCCGGCCGCTATGTCGTGTGGTCCGACATTCCGAATAACCGCATGCTGCGCTTTGACGAGACGGACGGCAACGTCAGCGTGTTCCGCCAGCCGTCGGGCAACTCCAACGGCAACACCGTCGACCGGCAGGGCCGGCTGGTCACCTGCGAGCATTCGGGCCGCCGCGTCAGCCGCACCGAGCATGACGGCTCGGTCACCACCGTCGCCGCCAAATGGAAGGGCAAAAGGCTGAACTCGCCCAACGATGCGGTGGTGAAGTCCGACGGCTCGATCTGGTTCACCGACCCGACCTATGGCATCGACACCGACTATGAGGGTGACAAGGCCGACAGCGAGATCGGCGCCTGCCATGTCTACCGTGTCGATCCCGACAGTGGTGAGGTCGAAGCCGTGATCACCGATATGGTCAGGCCGAACGGGCTTGCCTTCTCGCTCGATGAAAGCCTGCTCTATGTCGTCGACACCGGCCGCACGCATGGCGCGCAGAATCCGGCGCATATGCGGGTGTTCAATGTCGGCAAGCACGGCAAGAAGGTTTCGGGCGGCAAGGTGTTCGCCGACTGCACCGCCGGCCTGTTCGATGGCTTTCGGCTCGATGCCGACGGGCGTATCTGGACCAGCGCCTTCGACGGCATCCATTGCTACGATCCGGACGGCACGCTGATCGGCAAGGTCAAGGTGCCGGAGGTGACCGCCAATTGCGTGTTCGGCGGCGCCAAGCTGAACTGCCTCTACATCGCCGGCACCACCTCGCTTTATTCGGTGCGGCTGATGGTGAATGGGGCCAAGACGTACTGATCAGGAATGAAGGGGAGGACGTCATGCCATTCGTCAACATCCGCATCGTCAAGGAAGTGATCGCCGCCGATCCGGCAGGCAAGAAGGCTGACATCGCCAGGAAAGTCACGGCGGCGATCATGGACGCCACCGGACTTGGCAATGACGATATCTGGGTGGTCTTCGAGGAAGTCAACGCCCGCGACTGGTATGTCGGCAAGACCGATGTCGAGACATTGCGGGCGAAGGGCTAGGGCGGCGGAAGAGAGGTCGTCGCTCAACGCGAGCGAATGAAATCCGCGAAGGCAGCCAGCGCGTCGCGCATGGCCAGCACGTTCGCCGGCTCCGCCAGAATGCTCGCCACCTCCGGCGGCTTCTTGCCGAGCAGGGCAATCTCCGGTTCGCCATCATAAAGCGCGAACGACATGGTGCGCATGATCTCGGCCAAAGCCGCGCGGGCATAGAGGGAACGCGGCGAGGCGTGCGCGAGCATGGCCGGCTTGGCAACGGCGGCGTCGCGCGAGACCAGCCAGTCGAGCGCGTTCTTCAGTCCGCCCGGCACGCCATGGGCATATTCGGGGCAGGAGACGATGATGCCGTCGGCGCCGGTGACGGCGTCGATCAGATCGGAAGCATCGCGTGGCGTCCGCTCACCCTCATCGTCGGGGTTGAAGATCGGCAGGCGGCCAAGTCCGTCATAGACGGTGACGCGACAGCCCTCGGGCGCGTTCAACGCCAACGCCGCGACCAGGGCCGAATTGGTGGAGGCCGCCCGCAGGCTGCCTGAGATGGCAAGAAGATTGAGCAAGATGGACAGGTCCGGGCGAATCGTGGCCGAAAACCCTACCACATCGTCTGCTTGTACTCGTCGTCCAGCCAACGGTCGGTCGCCTCGGCCGAATCGGCCAATGCCAGTTGGTCGCGCAGGATCTGGCCGAGCGTCGGCAGCGTCGCGCGGTCGTACCAGCTCTCCGGCTTCCACAAATCGGAGCGCATGAAGGCCTTGGCGCAATGCATGTAGGCGGCCTTGACGGCGACCACGATAACGCTTTGCGGCGTCTTGCCGTCGACCGCGAGGCGCCCGCGCAAAGTGGCATCCACGGTGATACGGGCTTCGCCGTTGACGCGCAGCGTCTCGTTCATGCCCGGTATGAGGAAGAGCAGCCCGACCGAGGGATTGCGCAGGATGTTCTCCAGCGTATCCAGCCGGTTGTTGCCGGGCCGGTCGGGGATGGCGATCGTCTTCTCGTCGAGAATGGCGGCGAAGCCGGGCTTGTCGCCTTTCGGGGTGACGTCGGCATTGCCTTCGCCATCGGACGACCCGATCAGCACGAACGGGCTCTTGCCGATGAAGGAGCGGCAATGGCCGTCGAGCGCCTTCAGTTCCTTGCGGATCGAGCCATCGGTCGGGCGCGGGGTCTTGTAGATCGTCCGCAGCTCTTCCCGGGTGGTGACGAATTCCATGGCTCTCCCCTTTAGTCCCTGCCTTATTTGCCGGCTTTCTCTTCCCCGCCGGCCTTGTCGTCGAGCGAATGGCGCAGGATCAGCGGCATCTGGCTGAAGGTGAACAGAAGCGTGATCGGCATGATGCCCCAGACCTTGAAGGTAACCCAGGCGTCGGTGGAAAAATTGCGCCAGACAACTTCGTTGACGATGGCCAGAAACAGGAAGAACAGGCCCCAGCGGAAGGTGAGCTTCCGCCAGCCTTCGGCATCGAGTTTGAAGGCGGACTCGAAGACATAGCCGAGCAGCGAGCGGCCGAAGTACAGGCCGCCGAGAAGCACGCCGCCGAACAGCGTGTTGACGATGGTCGGCTTCATCTTGATGAAGATGTCGTCCTGCAGATAGAGCGTCAGCGCGCCGAAGATGAAGACGACCACGCCCGACACCATAGGCATGATCGGCAAGGTGCGGGTGAGCAGCCATGAGGCGATCAACGCGATCGCGGTCGCGGCCATGAACAGGCCGGTGGCGACAAAGATCGGGCCACCGAATTCAGCCAAAACGGGTAATTTCTGCGTCAGCCACTCGCCGCGCGCATTGGCGAAGAAGAACACCATCAAGGGCCCGAGCTCCAGCACCAGCTTGAGCACGGGATTGACGCCTTCCTTCTTCTCTTTCTGCGGGTCGGACGGATCGCGTTCGAGAATGGGTGGGTTCATGGTATCCTTCTAACGCACGATCCAATCCGGAAGCCTCACTTCCGGCATCGTGCTTGTTCAAGCCACTCCAGCGATCGCCCTGGCGAATTCGCTTGCCGAGAAAGGTTCGAGGTCGTCGACCTGTTCGCCGACGCCGATGAAATAGACCGGCAATCTGTGCTTTGCCGCGATCGCCACCAGAATACCGCCGCGCGCCGTGCCGTCCAGCTTGGTCATCACCAGGCCGTTGACGCCGGCGACATTGCGGAAGATCTCAACCTGGTTGAGCGCGTTCTGGCCGGTGGTGGCGTCGACCGTCTGCAGCACCGTGTGCGGCGCATCCGGATCGAGCTTGCCCAGCACGCGGACGATCTTTTCCAGCTCCGCCATCAGTTCGGTCTTGTTCTGCAGCCGGCCGGCGGTGTCGATGATCAGCACGTCCGAACCTGCCTCCTTAGCCCTCTCGAAGGCATCGTAGGCGAGACCGGCGGCATCGGCGCCGAGCTTGGAGGCAATGACGGGCGATTTCGTGCGTTCGCCCCAGATCTTTAGCTGTTCGATGGCGGCGGCGCGAAAGGTGTCGCCGGCGGCCAGCATCACCGACAGGCCGCCATCGGTCAGCTTGGCGGCGAGCTTGCCGATCGTCGTGGTCTTGCCGGTGCCGTTGACGCCGACGACCAGGATGACATGCGGCTTGTGCGAAAGGTCGAGCTCGAGCGGTTTCGCGACCGGGGCGAGCACCTTCTCCACCTCGGCCGCCATGACCGCGCGCACCTCTGTATCGGAGACGTCCTTGCCGTAGCGGCTGGAGGCCAGTGAATCGGTGACGCGCAGCGCCGTTTCCACGCCAAGATCGGCGCGGATCAGCACGTCCTCCAGGTCCTGCAGCGTCTCCTCGTCCAGTTTGCGCTTGGTGAAGACGCCGGCAATGTTGCCGGTCAGCTCGCGCGAGGACCGGGCAAGCCCGTCCCGCATGCGCTGAAACCAGGATCGCCTCGGCGCCGGCTCGGGCGCCTTCTGCGGCTCGGCCTTCTGCTCGACCTTCCTGGCAACCGTCACCTTGCCGGGCGCGGGTTTTGCCTCCGCGGCGAGTTGCGGAACCGATTGAGGCTCGGGCGCGATCTCGGCGATGACCGGTTGTGTTTCGACCGGCGCCGGCTGGCGGATGGGTGGCGCGATTTCCGCTGGTGGAATGCCTGGCTCGGTTTCGGCCGCTGGCGGCGGAAGAACCTCCTCCTTCTCTTCGTCACCATACGGGGACAAGGTGCCGGCAGGCGGATGAGGGGCAGCGCCGGCCTCTGAAGCTGGCTGCTCGACGCCGGCCGACGGAGGCACTTCAACCGGCGCCGCCGGTGGCACCTCGACCGGTGCGGGCACCTCGGCCGGCACTTCGACGGGCGGCGTCGGCACTTCGACGGGCGCGGGTTCCGGTTGCCTCTCGGGACGCGAAGGAACGATCTCCGGCTCGGATGGCGCGGGCGGGGGCACCTCTTGCGGCCGCGGTTCGGGCGTTGGCTCCGGAACGGCGGGCCGCGCCGGAATTTCCTCGGGCGCAGGCGGCTCGGCAGGGGTTTCCGGAGCAGGCTTTGGCACTTCCGCGGGCTTGGGTTCAGGTAAAGGCTCCGGGGTCGACGGAACGATCGGCTCCGGTGCGGGCGGAATGATCGGGGCAGGCTCCGGTGTTGGTTCCTCGGCGGGCGCTGGCCTTACCTCCTCATCCTCCTCAAGGGGAGGACGGGGCGCGGCCGCCGGCGCGGCTTCCGCCGCAGGCTCCTCGCGCTTCAAAAACTCCGGCAGGGCCTGCTCGGCCGCCGGCTTCAGCGCGTCGAGCTGGTCCCAATTGATCGGCGGCAGCGGGGCGGTCTCGTCGATGCGCTCCTCGACGACCTCCTTCTTGCCGAACGAAAATATCTTCTTGAAAAAACCAGCCATGCTTTTGCGTTCTCAGGCGGCGTGGGCGGCAAGCGGCGTCGCCATCAGCCGAGCGCCATCGTGGCCGGTTATATCAGCTTCGACGATCTCTCCCGGCGCGCTGGTGCCGAGTGCGGCAAGCGTGAACCCTTCGGTGCGGCCAAGACCGTCGCGCTCGATCAGGATCGACTGGCGGCTGCCGGCAAGCGAAGACAGGTGCCTGACATAGGCCGCTTCGCCGGCGGCGCGCAGCCGCGCGGCGCGCTGCTTGACCAGCTCGCGGCGAACTTGCGGCATGCGCGCGGCGGGTGTGCCTTCGCGCGGTGAAAACGGAAAGACGTGGAGATGGGTCAGGCCGCATTCCTCGACGATCTCCAGCGAATTCTCGAACATGGCGTCGGTCTCGGTCGGGAAGCCCGCGATGATGTCGGCGCCGAAAACAATACCCGGACGCAGCTTGCGCACATCCTCGCAAAAGCGGATTGACTGATCGCGCAGATGCCGGCGCTTCATGCGCTTCAGGATCATGTCGTCACCCGACTGCAGCGACAGATGCAGATGCGGCATCAGCCGCGGCTCGGTGGCAATGGCGTCGAGCAAGTCCTCGTCGGCCTCGATCGAATCGATGGAGGACAGCCTGAGCCGCCTCACGTCGGGGACCTGCCTGAGGATGGTCTTCACAAGCTTGCCGAGCTTCGGCGCACCCGGCAAGTCGGCTCCGAAAGACGTCATGTCGACGCCGGTCAGCACGATCTCGGCATAACCGTTGCCCGCCAGCCGCTTGACCTGCTCGACCACGGCGCCCATCGGCACCGAGCGCGAATTGCCGCGGCCATAGGGGATGATGCAGAAGGTGCAGCGATGGTCGCAGCCGTTCTGCACCTGCACGAAGGCACGTGCCCGGCCCTCGATGGCGTCGACCATGTGGCCGGCGGTCTCGCGCACCGAGAAGATGTCGTTGACGCGCGCCTTCTCGGTGTCGTTGACGCCGAAATCCGGCAGCGCGCGATAGGAATTCGCCTTGAGCTTCTCCTCATTGCCAAGCACGAGATCGACCTCGTCCATGGCGGCGAATTTTTCGGGCTCGGTCTGCGCGGCGCAGCCGGTGACGATGATGCGCGCGGCCGGGTTGTCGCGGCGCGCCTTGCGGATCGCCTGCCTGGCCTGGCGCACCGCTTCGCCGGTGACTGCGCAGGTGTTGAAGATCACGGCGCCACCTGCCAGCGCGGCGAGGCCCGCAGTTTCGGCCTCGCTCCGCATCACTTCGGACTCATAGGTGTTGAGCCGGCAGCCGAAGGTCACCACGTCGATGCGGCCGGGCTGCTTCGCCACGTCGACGTCTTTGGCAAGAGCGGACATCAGGCCGCGCTTTCGGTATCGCGGGCCCATTGTCCGGTCGACGGATCGAAGCTGCCGGAAAATTCCCATTCGGCCGCGCCGGTCAGGATGACGTGGTCGTCATCGCGCCACTCGACATGCAGCGTGCCGCCGCCGGGGGTCAAAAGGTTGACGCTGCGGCCGGTGCGCCTGGTGCGGGCCGCTGCAACGACAGCCGCGCAGGAGGCGGTGCCGCAAGCCTTGGTCAGGCCGGCGCCGCGCTCCCAGGTGCGGATGATCATGCTGTCGGGTGAGGTCACCTGCGCGATGGTTATGTTGGCGCGCTCGGGAAAGATCGGATGGTTTTCGAGCAGCGGGCCGAAACGGTCGAGTTCATAAGTCCAGACGTCGGCGTCGACCCAGAAGATGGCGTGCGGATTGCCCATCGAGACGGCGGAGGGCGAATGCAGCACCGGCGCGTCGATCGGGCCAACCTGCAATTCGATCATGCGCGTATCGCGGAACTCCTCGGCCAGCGGAATATCCCGCCAGCCGAAGCGCGGCGTGCCCATGTCGACCGAGATCGAGCCGTCGGCATGTTCGCGGGCATTGAGGACGCCGGCCACGGTCTCGAAGGTGAAGGTCTTCTCGCCGGTCTCGGCGGCCAGTGCCTGGACGACGCAGCGCATGCCGTTGCCGCAAGCCTGCGCGCCGGACCCGTCTGAATTCAGGATGTCGACGAAATAGGCGGTGCCCGGCGTCCTGGCGTCATGGATCGCCATGATTTGGTCGAACCGCGTCGCCGCGTCGCCATTGAGCGTGATGGCAGCCGCGGCCGTCACCCGATCCGCACGGCCGCGCATGTCGGCAACGATGATCTCGTTGCCGATGCCGTTCATCTTGGCGAAAGGGGCCGTGCCTGCCATTGCTCCGAAAATTCCATGTCCGTTCGGCGCTATATGGCGGAAACGGGCAGGAATTACCAGTGCGCAGCCGCGTTCACGGCGAAGGCGCCGGACCGACATCACGGCGAAGGCGGACTTACGTCACCGCGAAGACCCCGAACAAGATCAACAGGAAGATGATGAGCACGATGCCGATGAGAATACGCGCGCCGGTGGCGGCGGCGCCGGCCAGCGCCGGCATGCCGAGCAGGCTCGCCGCGGCGGCGATGATCAGGAGAATGATGATCCATCTAAGCATGGGAACGCCTCGCAAGCCGAACACATTGAAACCGGTTGAAAAACGCGGTTGTCGAGCTTGGGTTCCCGAGGCTATCAAATCCGGGGCACTTCCCAGACTTCGCCGGGCCGCAAGGCACGGAAATGCTCTCGCGGCAGGCCTTCGGCGTCCAGCGCTTCGACCAGTTTCCGGACCGGCTCGTCGAACGGCTCGTCGGTGAGCTGGAAGGTGCCCCAATGGCAGCCGGCGGCGAAGGCGGCGTTGCACAACAACATGCCCTGGACGGCTTCCTCGGGGTTCTGGTGCTGCGGCGCCATGAACCAGCGTGGCTCGTAGGCACCGATCGGCAGGATGGCGAAACGGAACCCGCCATGTTTTTCCGCCATCAGCCGGTAGTTGATGCCATCGTGGAAGCCGGTATCGCCGGCAAAATAGATCTTTCCGCCCGGCGTCTCGATGACGAAGCCGGCCCACAACGCCATGCGCCGGTCGCGCGCCCCGCGCGCCGACCAGTGATGCGCGGGCTCGACGTGGATGGCGGTGCCTTCGCCGGCATCGACCCTGTCGCCCCAGTCATGCGCGGAAAGCCGCATGCCGGGCACGGCGGCGGCGATGATGGCATCGTTGCCGAGCGGCGTCACCACCAGCGGATCGTGCGTCTCCTTCAACTGCCTCAGCGTGGCAAGGTCGAGATGGTCGTAATGGTTGTGGCTGACCAGCACGAGGTCGATCGCCGGCAGATCGCCAAAAGCGATACCCGGCGGATTGACGCGTCTGGGTCCCACAAAGGAGAACGGCGAGGTGCGTCGCGACCAGACCGGATCGGTGAGGATGTTCAGCCCGGCGGTCTGGATCAGCAAGGTGGCATGGCCGACCATGGTCACGGTCAGATCGGCCCCTTGAACCGTCGCGACCGGCTTTGCCTGCGCAAAGGGGCTCGGGCTGGCGGCCGGCCATTTCGCGCGTTGGCCGCTGAACTGCCATTTCAACAGGTCCCTGAAGGGGCCGGGCATCCGGCCGCCGGGATTGAAGAACAGGGTGCCGTCGAAGTGATCGCTGGGCGGGCCGCTGTAGTAGCGGTTGGCGGCTTTCTGTCTCGCGGCCAAGGTCTGCGCTCCAGCGGGTTTGGGTGAACTCTTTTTTCACGCACTCCCTGGGGAAAGCGCCACGCATTCTTCCGGGAAAACCGCTTTTCCTGGAACTGCTCACATCTAGAGATAAGCCCCGCCGCGGCTGGCGCAAGCGTTTGCCGGCCGAAGGCCAAGGGCGGCGAAGCGGTCTCGGCTAGGATCAGATCAGGAGGAAGACGCCATGGCGATGAAGCGGACCAAGATGCCCTGGATGAAAGCCGAGGATTTCGGCCGTTCGCTGCCGCGCGGCATCGGCGTCAATCTGCTGGTATCGGACATGGCGGCGATGGAAGCCTTCTGCCGCGACGTGCTTGGTGCCCGCATCGTCTATGCTGACGAGGATTTCGCCGCGATCGAGCTTCTGGGGTCGGTGTTCATGCTGCATGCCGACCATTCCTATCTCGACAATCCGATGACGGGCTCCATCACGGGCGCCGAGACGCGCGGCGCCGGCATCGAACTGCGCCTTTATGGCGTCGATCCCGACGCGGTCGAGGCGGCGGCGCTGGACCATGGCCACATCGTGCTGGCCGGCGCGATCGACAAACCGCATGGTCTGCGCGAGTGCTATATCGTTGGACCGGACGGATATGTGTTCGTGCCGAGCGCGCCGCTCGCCGGATGAGTGCGATAAATTTGCAACAATTCGTTCCGCAAACCCTATTTTAACCATATCGGGTTGAAATTTCGCCACCTTCTCCATCTTGGTGGAGGTGAGATTGCGCGGACGGCGTCCCCCAGCCGAATCCGACGGAGGTTGTAATGAATTTTTCGAAAGGCGGCCTGGTGGCCGTATCCCTGGCGGCACTCGTTGCGAGCGGCTGCTCAACCTCACGCTTCTCGTCGATGGACGACCAGCAACCTGCACCGTTGCAGCCGGCGCCTGCCGGCCAGGTGAGCTCGAATCAGCTGCCGCCGCCGGCCTCGCCCGGCACCACCGACCCGTCGCAATTCCCGACCGCGCCGGCGAACACGCAGGTTGCCTCGCTGCCGCCGGATGGTGCGGCGCCGGCAGGCGCCGCGGATCTCAACGCGGCAAGCGTCGCCGGTGTCTGGAACGTCAGCGTCTCCGGCCAGAGCTGCAAGGTGGCGACGCCGCAGACCAAGTTCGGCGCCGGCTTCCGCGCCGGACCGCTGCATTGCCCGGCGCCGATCGATGGCATCAAGTCGTGGAACGTCGCCGGCAAGCAGCTGACGCTTTATGACGAGAACGGCGGCTCGCTGGCGCGGCTCTATTCGTCGGGCGGTTCGAAATTCGACGGCCAGACTTCCAATGGGCAGCCGATCTCGCTTACAAGATAGGCTAGGGTATGCTGATATTCAGGTGATGCCGGCCTGCGAATGGCGGCTCGGCCTGACCCGAATCCCAACATGCGCCCTCTCGCTCTCTCTTGGGCGTCCTGCTTTGAACAACGACGTGAACGATGCATCTGCGTGACGGCCTCCAGACCCATGCGACCGTCAGGCAACGCTACGATCATCTGGTGGAAACCGGCGCGATCGGACGCGATGGCGCGCAGGAAGGGATCGCCGCTGCGCTCGACCGGCTGACCGTGGAGATCTCGGCCAAGCGGCTGGCGCACAAGTCCAGTGCGCTGGGCTGGCTGTTTGCCCGCAAGCGCGAGACGCATGAGGCGGTCAAGGGCCTCTACATCCATGGCGGCGTCGGCCGCGGCAAGACCATGCTGATGGACATGTTCTTCGAGCTCTTGCCGGTCAGGCGCAAGCGCCGCGTCCATTTCAACGACTTCATGGCCGACGTTCAGGACCGCATCCAGAAGCACCGGCAGGCGCGCAAGGAGGGCACGGCCAGGGAAGACGACCCGATCCCGCCGGTGGCCAAGGCGCTCGCCGAGCAGGCCTGGGTGCTGTGCTTCGACGAGTTCTCGGTCACCGACATCGCCGACGCCATGATCCTGTCCAGACTGTTCTCGGCGCTGTTCGCCAATGGGGTCGTGCTGGTCGCCACCTCGAACGTGGCGCCGCAAAACCTCTACCGTGACGGGTTGAACCGCCAGCTTTTCCTGCCGTTCATCGCCATATTGGAACGCCACACGCAGGTGCTGTCGCTGGACAGCGACAAGGACTACCGGCTGGAAAAGCTCGCCCGCACGCCAGTCTATGTCACGCCTGCGGATGCGGCGGCCGACCAGGCGCTCGACGAGGCCTGGCAGGCGATGACGCGCGGGACGGCGACGGCCGAGACGTCGCTGACGCTGAAGGGCCGCAAGGTCGCGGTGCCGGCCGCCGCCGGCGATGCCGCGCGTTTCTCCTTCGCCGATCTCTGCGAAAAGCCACTCGGCGCGCGCGATTATTTGGCCATCGCCGGCCGGTTTTCGTCCGTCTTCATCGATCATGTGCCGGTGCTGGGTGAAGGCAAGCGCAACGAGGCAAAGCGCTTCATCCTGTTGATCGACACGCTCTACGACCATCATACGCGCCTTGTGGTGAGCGCCGAGGCGCCGCCGCATGAGCTTTATGTGGCCAAGCGCGGCGTCGAAGTGTTCGAATTCGAGCGCACCGCCTCACGGCTGATCGAGATGCAGAGCCGCGACTGGCTGGAGGATTGGGCGGAGCGGCGGAAGGCGAAGGCGGCCCCAGCGGAAGCGCGGGCGCAGGCCTGAAATATCCGGAAGCCGCTGTCCCGTCAGCTTAGAAAATCTACAGCCCGTACACATACATCACAAAGCTCTTCGCCTCGTCATGCGGTTCCTTGCGCGCTTCATAAAGCGCCCGGGCTGGCAGATTGTCCGGCTCGGTGCCGACCCAGGCCTCCTCGCAGCCGTGCTCGCGGCCGAGCGCGAACATGGCGTCCAGCATTTTGCGCGCAATGCCCCGGCGCTGAAAGGCCGGCGAGACCCCGACTTCGTCGATATAAAGTTCGGTCGGCTTGTCCGGGTGGCGGTGGATGACCGCCGCGCATTGGCCGACGACAACGTCCCTGGCCAGGGCGACGATCATGAAATGGCCTGATTGCGCGAGATAGCTGGCAAGGCGATCGAGCCGCACCGGCTCGTCGAACACATCGTCGGCAACCCGCATCACAAGGGTGTCATCGCCGGGATTGAGCCTTCTGATCTCGATCGTCATCGTGTAAATTCTCCCAAGTCGGCTTACAAATTTTGACGTTTACGTAAATCCCAAACACTCTAACCGATTGAAAATGCAAGGGTCGAAATAATCGTTTGAATTTATCCCGCACCGGAGCTATTGGGTGCGGCGAATTCGCGGTCCCCGCAGCATTCCGGCCTCTTCCTCGACGCCGTGTTGGCGCGTCACAGACAAAGGGAAATCATCCTCACATGGCACGCAACAAGATAGCGCTTATCGGCTCTGGCATGATCGGCGGCACGCTCGCCCACATGATCGGCCTCAAGGATCTCGGCGACGTGGTCCTGTTCGATATCGCCGAGGGTATCCCGCAAGGCAAGGGGCTCGATATAGCGCAGTCGTCGCCGGTCGATGGCTTCGATTCTCGGCTGACCGGCGTCAATGACTATGCCGGCATCGAGGGTGCGGACGTGTGCATCGTCACCGCCGGCGTGCCGCGCAAGCCTGGCATGAGCCGCGACGACCTGCTGGGCATCAATTTGAAGGTCATGGAGCAGGTCGGCGCCGGGCTGAAGAAGTACGCGCCGAAGGCCTTCGTCATCTGCATCACCAACCCGCTCGACGCCATGGTGTGGGCGCTGCAGAAGTTTTCGGGCCTGCCCAAGACTCATGTGGTGGGCATGGCCGGCGTGCTCGACAGCGCGCGTTTCCGCTACTTCCTGGCCGAGGAATTCAAGGTCTCGGTCGAGGACGTCACCGCCTTCGTGCTCGGCGGCCACGGGGATTCCATGGTGCCGATGATCCGTTATTCGACGGTGTCGGGGATTCCGCTTCCCGACCTGATCAAGATGGGCTGGACTTCGAAGGAAAAGCTCGACCAGATCGTGCAGCGCACCCGTGATGGCGGCGCCGAGATTGTCGGCCTGCTCAAGACCGGCTCGGCTTATTACGCGCCGGCGGCTTCGGCGATCCAGATGGCCGAATCCTACATAAAGGACAAGAAGCGCGTGCTGCCTTGCGCGGCGCACCTCTCGGGCCAATATGGCGTCAAGGGCACCTATGTCGGCGTGCCCGTGGTCATCGGCGCCGGCGGTGTCGAGCGCGTCATCGAGATCGACCTCAACAAGGCCGAGCAGAAGATGTTCGAGGTTTCGGTGGCGACCGTGCAGGGCCTGACCGAGGCCTGTGTCAAGATCGCGCCGCAGCTCGCCTCGAAGTAACCCGCCAAAACATCACCCCCGGCAACCGACCTGGAGATAGTTCCCGATGAACATCCATGAATATCAAGGCAAGGCGCTGCTGAAGAGCTTTGGCGCGCCGGTGGCCGAAGGCGTGCCGGTGTTCAAGGCAAGCGAGGCGGAAGCCGCGGCACAAGCGCTGCCCGGCCCGCTCTACGTGGTGAAGAGCCAGATCCATGCCGGCGGCCGCGGCAAGGGCAAATTCAAGGAGCTCGGCCTCGACGCCAAGGGCGGCGTGCGGCTGGCGAAGTCGGTCGCCGAGGTGGTGGCCAACGCCAACGAGATGCTCGGCCACACGCTGGTCACCAAGCAGACCGGCCCGGCCGGCAAGCAGGTCAATCGCCTCTATATCGAGGACGGTGCCGACATCGAGCGCGAGCTCTATCTCTCGATCCTGGTCGACCGCTCGGTCGGCCGCATCGCCTTCGTCGTCTCGACCGAGGGCGGCATGGACATCGAGGCGGTCGCGCACGACACGCCGGAAAAGATCATCACCGTCGCCATCGACCCGGAAAAGGGCGTGACGGCCGACGACGTGAAGGCGCTCAATGGCGCGCTGAAGCTCGACGGCGACGCGACCAGGGATGGCGGCACGCTGTTCCCGATCCTCTACAAGGCCTTTGTCGAGAAGGACATGAGCCTGCTCGAGATCAATCCGCTGATCGTGATGAAGAGCGGCCGTCTGCGGGTGCTCGATGCGAAAGTGTCGTTCGACAACAACGCGCTGTTCCGCCACTCCGATCTGATGGAACTGCGCGACACCACCGAAGAGGACGAGAAGGAGATCGAGGCGTCGAAATACGACCTCGCCTATGTCGCGCTCGACGGCAATATCGGCTGCATGGTCAACGGCGCCGGCCTTGCCATGGCGACGATGGACATCATCAAGCTCTATGGCGCCGAGCCCGCCAACTTCCTCGATGTCGGCGGTGGCGCTTCGAAGGAGAAGGTGACGGCGGCGTTCAAGATCATCACCAGGGACCCGGCCGTCAAAGGCATCCTGATCAACATCTTCGGCGGCATCATGAAGTGCGACATCATCGCCGAGGGCGTGATCGCCGCGGTCAAGGAAGTCGGGCTGAAAGTGCCGCTGGTCGTGCGCCTCGAAGGCACCAATGCCGAGCTCGGCAAGAAGATCATCAACGACAGCGGTTTGAACGTCGTGTCCGCCGATGATCTTGATGACGCGGCCAAGAAGATCGTTGCGGCGGTGCAGGGCTGAGACGGTGCCTCCGCGCAAGATAAATCTGGTCGAGGCGGCGGATCAAACGATCACCGGGGTGTTCGATCCGCATATCGCCGGCGATGTCAATGACAGCCGGGCCAAGGTCGCCAAGTTCGGCGAGACCTTCGACTGGCACGCGCATGACAATGAGGACGAAGCCTTCCTCGTGCTGCGGGGCAGGATCGCCATCGATTTCCGCGATGGTCCGGTTGAGCTCGGCGAGGGCGATTTCATCGTCGTGCCGCGCGGTGTCGAGCACCGGCCGCGCTCGCTCACCGCAGAGCCCGTGGTGCTGATGTTCGAGCCGGCGACGACGCTCAACACCGGCAATGCCAAGAGCGATCTCACCGTCACCGATCTGAAGCGGCTCTGATCCATGAACGCGGCGTCCTTCTCTTCGCTCTCGGCCGACCATCAGCGCCTGCAGGCGCTGGTCGGCGCGTGGCGCGGCGAGGAAGAGGTGGCGGACACGCAATGGGCCGATGGCGGCACGGCGACCAGCGAAGTTTTGGCGGAAGCGGAGTTCGGCGGCCAGTTCGTGGTGCAGCGTTATCGTCAGCGTCGCGACGGCACGATTTCGTTCGGTTCGCACACCGTATTCGGCGTCGACCACCAGAACGGCGTCGGGACCATGCACCAGTTCGATTCGATGGGCTTCGTGCCGTTGTCGCCTGCCACGGGTATGTGGAACGGCAACGAGCTGGTGCTGGAGCGCTCGTCGCCGCGCGGCTTTGCGCGCGTGACCTATATTTTCGACGATGCCGACACCTACCGCATGCGATTGCATTTCAAACCTGCCGGCAGCGATGACTGGCAAGACATGGTGAGTGGCGTCTACCGGCGCGTCTCACCTTCCTCGATCAACGGTTTTTAGAAAAGGGCTCCGATGTCCATTCTCGTCGACAAGAACACCAAGGTGCTGGTGCAGGGCCTGACCGGCAAGACCGGCACGTTCCACACAGAGCAGGCGCTGGCCTATCACGGGACAAAGATGGTCGGCGGCATTCACCCGAAGAAGGGCGGCGAGACCTGGACCGGCGCGAAGGGCGAGAGCCTGCCGATCTTTGCCACGGTCGCCGAAGGCAAGGAAAGGACAGGCGCCAACGCCTCCGTCATCTACGTGCCGCCGGCGGGCGCGGGCGAAGCCATCATCGAGGCGATCGAGGCGGAGATCCCGCTGATCGTCTGCATCACCGAAGGCATTCCGGTGATGGACATGGTCAAGGTCAAGGCGCGGCTCGACCGCTCGACTTCGCGGCTGATCGGACCGAACTGTCCGGGTGTGCTCACCCCCGACGAATGCAAGATCGGCATCATGCCCGGAAACATCTTCCGCAAGGGTTCGGTCGGCGTTGTTTCGCGCTCGGGAACACTTACCTATGAGGCCGTGTTCCAGACCACCAATGTCGGCCTCGGCCAGACCACCGCCGTCGGTATCGGCGGCGATCCCGTCAAGGGCACCGAGTTCGTCGACATGCTCGAGATGTTCCTCGCCGACGATGAGACCAAGTCGATCATCATGATCGGCGAGATCGGTGGTTCGGCCGAAGAAGACGCCGCGCAGTTCCTCAAGGACGAGGCCAAGCGCGGCCGCAGGAAACCGATGGCGGGCTTCATCGCCGGGCGCACCGCGCCGGCCGGCCGCACCATGGGTCATGCGGGCGCGGTCATCTCCGGCGGCAAGGGCGGCGCCGAAGACAAGATCGCGGCGATGGAATCGGCCGGCATCAAGGTTTCGCCCTCGCCGGCGCGGCTGGGCACGACCTTGGTCGAGGCGATCAAGGGTTAAGTGAGTAGTGAATAGTGAGCAGTGAAAAAACTGAGCGGTGAACAAATGAGAGACATCCATTTCTCTACTGACTACTGACTACTTACTCCCCAAAAAAAGGAGACGGAGCCAGGCTCCGCGGACAAAAATGGCACGACAAGATCAGGCCAACGACCAATTCTCGCTTACCTCTTTCCTCTATGGCGGCAATGCCGATTACATCGACGCGCTCTACGCGGCGTATGAGGACGATCCCGCCTCGGTCAATCCCGAGTGGCAGGAGTTCTTCGCCGGACTGAAGGACGATGCCGGCGATGTGCGCAGGAACGCCAAGGGCGCCTCATGGGCCAAACCCTCCTGGCCGTTGCAGGCCAATGGCGAATTGGTGTCGGCGCTCGACGGCAATTGGGGCATCGTCGAAAAGCACCTGGAAAAGAAGGTCAAGGACAAGGCGGTCACCAACGGTGTCGTGCTGTCCGACGCCGATGTGCATCAGGCGACGCGCGATTCGGTGCGCGCCATCATGATGATCCGCGCCTTCCGCATGCGCGGTCATCTGCATGCCAATCTCGACCCGCTCGGCATTGCAAAGCTCGAAGACTATAACGAGTTGTCGCCGGAGAATTACGGCTTCACCGAAGCCGACTACGACCGGCCTATCTTCCTTGACAATGTGCTCGGGCTCGAATTCGGCAGCATCCGGCAGATGCTGGAAATCCTCAACCGCACCTATTGCTCGACGCTCGGCGTCGAGTTCATGCATATTTCCGATCCCGAGGAAAAGGCGTGGATCCAGGCGCGTATCGAGGGCGCCGACAAGGAGATTTCGTTCACCGCCACCGGCAAGAAGGCGATCCTGCAGAAGCTCGTCGAGGCGGAAGGCTTCGAGCAGTTCATCGACGTCAAGTACAAGGGCACCAAGCGCTTCGGTCTCGACGGCGGTGAATCGTTGATCCCGGCGCTGGAGCAGATCGTCAAGCGCGGCGGCCAGTTGGGCTTGAAGGAAATCGTGCTCGGCATGGCCCATCGCGGCCGCCTCAACGTGCTTTCCCAAGTGATGGCCAAGCCGCACCGCGCCATCTTCCACGAGTTCAAGGGCGGCTCCGCAGCCCCCGACGAGGTCGAGGGCTCGGGCGACGTGAAGTACCATCTCGGCGCCTCCTCGGACCGCGAGTTCGACGGCAACAAGGTGCACCTGTCGCTGACCGCCAACCCCTCGCATCTGGAGATCGTCGATCCCGTGGTGATGGGCAAGGCGCGTGCCAAGCAGGATTCCCTGTTCGGCCGCGGCCGCGAGGAAATCGTGCCGCTGGAGGAACGCGCCAAGGTGTTGCCGCTCTTGCTGCACGGCGACGCCGCCTTCGCCGGCCAGGGCGTGATCGCTGAAATCCTCGGCCTGTCGGGCCTGCGCGGCCACCGCGTCGCCGGCACGCTGCATTTCATCATCAACAACCAGATCGGCTTCACCACCAATCCGCGCTTCTCGCGCTCGTCGCCGTATCCGTCCGACGTCGCCAAGATGATCGAGGCGCCGATCTTCCACGTCAATGGCGACGACCCGGAAGCCGTGGTGCACGCCACCAAGGTGGCGATCGAGTTCCGCATGAAGTTCCACAAGCCGGTGGTCGTGGACATGTTCTGCTACCGCCGGTTCGGCCACAATGAGGGCGACGAGCCGGCCTTCACCCAGCCGCTCATGTACCGCAACATCCGCACCCATAAGACGACGGTGCAGATCTATGGCGAGCGCCTGATCGCGGAAGGCCACATCACCCAGGCCGAGCTCGACCAGCTCAAGGCCGATTGGCGCGCGCATCTGGAAGCCGAATGGGAAGTCGGTCAGCATTACAAGCCCAACAAGGCCGACTGGCTCGACGGCGCCTGGTCGGGCCTGCGCACGGCCGACAATCAGGACGAGACAAGGCGCGGCAAGACCGCCGTGCCAGTCAAGACGCTGAAGGAAATCGGCAAGAAGCTGACCGAGGTGCCGAAGGATTTCGAGGCGCACAAGACGATTATCCGCTTCCTCGAGAACCGGCGCCAGGCGATCGAGTCCGGCGAAGGCATCGACTGGTCGACGGCGGAGGCACTGGCCTTCGGCGCAATTCTACTCGACGGCAATCCGATCCGGCTGTCGGGGCAGGATTCCGAGCGCGGCACCTTCTCGCAGCGTCATTCCGTGCTTTACGACCAGCGCGACGAGACCCGCTACATCCCGCTCAACAATCTGTCGGCGGCGCAGGCCGGTTACGAAGTCATCAACTCGATGCTGTCGGAAGAGGCGGTGCTGGGGTTCGAATATGGCTACAGCCTTGCCGAGCCGAAGGCGCTGACCTTGTGGGAGGCGCAGTTCGGCGACTTCGCCAACGGCGCCCAGGTGGTGTTCGACCAGTTCATCTCGTCGGGCGAGCGCAAATGGCTCAGAATGTCGGGCCTCGTCTGCCTGCTGCCGCATGGCTATGAAGGCCAGGGCCCGGAGCATTCTTCCGCCCGGCTCGAGCGCTTCCTGCAGCTTTGCGCCGAAGACAATATGCAGGTGGCCAACTGCACGACGCCGGCCAACTACTTTCACATTTTGCGCCGGCAGCTGAAGCGCGACTTCCGCAAGCCGCTGATCCTGATGACGCCGAAATCGCTGCTGCGTCACAAGCGGGCGGTGTCGACGCTGCCGGAAATCTCGGGCGAAAGCTCGTTCCACCGGCTGCTGTGGGACGACGCCCAGCTGTTGCCGAACCAGGCGATCAAGCTGACCAAGGATTCCAAGATCCGCCGCGTCGTGCTGTGCTCGGGCAAGGTCTATTACGACCTCTATGAGGAGCGCGAGAAGCGCGGCATCAACGACATCTACCTGCTGCGCGTCGAACAGCTCTACCCGTTCCCGGCCAAGGCGCTGATCACCGAGCTGTCACGCTTCCGCAACGCCGAGATGGTGTGGTGCCAGGAGGAGCCCAAGAACATGGGCGCCTGGTCGTTCATCGATCCGTATTTGGAATGGGTGCTGGCGCATATCGACGCCAAGCATCAGCGGGTGCGCTACACCGGCCGTCCCGCGGCCGCGTCGCCGGCGACCGGCCTGATGTCGAAGCACCTTGCCCAGCTCGCCGCCTTGCTCGAAGACGCTCTCGGCGAATAAAGCAGAATTGGGCGAATAGAACTGAAGCGAAAGAACGGACAGGCACAATGGCTACCGAAATCCGCGTTCCCACCCTTGGCGAATCCGTCACCGAAGCGACCGTCGGCAAATGGTTCAAGAAGGTCGGCGATGCCATTGCCGCCGACGAGCCGCTGGTCGAGCTCGAGACCGACAAGGTGACTGTGGAGGTGCCCGCCGCCGCCGCCGGCACGCTCGGCGAAATCACTGTAAAAGAAGGCGAGACGGTCGGCGTCGGCGCGCTGCTCGGGTCGATTTCGGGCGGTGGGGCGGCTGCTCCCGCGACCAAGCCGCAAGCGGTAGCGCAGGCTTCGAGCCCCGACGCGGCGCAGACCACCAAGCAGGCCGCGGCAGAGACCGCCAAGGTTGCAGGCGACGCCGGCCCGGTCGAGCCGCGCACCATGCCGCCGGCGCCGGCAGCGGCAAAGCTGATCGCCGAGAACAATCTGTCGGTCGACCAGCTTTCCGGCTCGGGCAAGCGCGGCCAGGTGCTGAAGGGCGATGTGCTCGACGCCATCGCCAAGGGCGCGCCGTCGCAGCCGGCCGAAACGCCCAAGGCAGCGCCAGCACCGGTCGCGGTCCGGGCGCCGTCGTCGGGCGACGATGCTTCGCGTGAAGAGCGCGTGCGCATGACCAAGCTGCGCCAGACCATCGCGCGCCGGCTGAAGGAAGCGCAGTCGACCGCAGCCATGCTGACCACCTTCAACGAGGTCGACATGTCGGCCGTGATGGCGCTCAGGACCAAATACAAGGACGTGTTCGAGAAGAAGCACGGCGTGAAGCTCGGCTTCATGGGCTTCTTCACCAAGGCCGTCACGCACGCGCTGAAGGAAATCCCTTCGGTCAATGCCGAGATCGACGGCACCGACATCATCTTCAAGAACTATGCCCATATCGGCGTCGCGGTCGGCACCGAAAAGGGTCTCGTGGTTCCGGTCGTGCGCGATGCCGACCAGATGTCCATCGCCGAGATCGAGAAGGATATCGGCCGGCTGGGCATTGCCGCACGTGACGGCAAGCTGTCGGTGGCGGATATGCAGGGCGGCACCTTCACCATCTCCAATGGCGGTGTCTACGGATCGCTGATGTCGACGCCGATCCTCAACGCGCCGCAGTCGGGCATTCTCGGCATGCACAAGATCCAGGAGCGGCCGGTCGTGGTCGGCGGCCAGATCGTGATCCGGCCGATGATGTACCTGGCGCTCAGCTACGATCACCGCATCGTCGACGGCAAGGAAGCCGTAACCTTCCTGGTGCGCGTCAAGGAAAGCCTGGAGGATCCCGAGCGGCTGGTGCTCGATCTCTGAGGCGGTCGGATGGCGGGTTGCGGCAGGGCTGGCCAATGATGGCCCTTTTGCCTGGGCTCGCCAGACCGGTCGTGCTGGTGGCCGGCATTCTCGCGGCTGTTGCAAATGCCCATGCCGCCTGTCCAACCGAGCTTGCCGTTTACGGCGACAGCCAGAGCGGCGCGGAGATCGACTTCACTCCAACAGGCACGTCGACCACCGTCACCAACAGGTTTCGCTTGGTCCTCGACAACAATGTCGTGCTGAACGGTATCGTCATATGGACCCAGGGCGTGGCGCGGCCGAACGGCGCGCTGATGTACAAATGTCCGGAAGGCGATGTCACCGGCGAGGAGCTTGCCGCCTGCACGCTGTGGAACGGCGTCATCTACACGTCCGACGAAAAGGGCAATATCGGGCTTTTGCCGGCCGAGGGCGTCGAGGCGCCGAAGACGCTGATCCTGCCCGATCTCGGGCCGGCGTTGCGGCATCCCGGGCCTATGGCGGCAGCGGTTTTTCGAAAGTGCCGTCGGATGTGTTCGCGATGAAGGGATGCCAGGAATGAGCGCGACGCAAAAAGTGCTGCTGGTCACCGGCGGCAGCCGTGGCATCGGCGCTGCCATTTGCCGGCTGGGAGCCAAGGCTGGCTATCGCGTCGCGGTCAATTACGCCTCCAGCAAGGCTGCGGCAGATGCGCTGGTTGCCGAGATCAAGGCCGGCGGCGGCGAAGCTGTTGCCGTCAGGGGCGATGTCGGCAAGGAAACCGATATCGTGGCCATGTTCGGCGCTGTCGACCACGCCTTTGGCCGGCTCGACGCCTTCGTCAACAATGCCGGAATTGTCGACGTCAAGGCGCGCGTCGACGAGATGGATGTGTCACGGCTGGAACGCATGATGCGCATCAATGTCGTGGGCTCGTTCCTGTGCGCCCGCGAGGCCGTCAAGCGCATGTCGACGCGGCATGGCGGGTCGGGCGGATCGATCGTCAACATCTCGTCGGCGGCGGCGACGCTGGGCTCGCCGGGCGAATATGTCGACTATGCAGCCTCCAAGGGCGCCATCGACACCTTCACCATCGGCCTCGCCCGCGAGGTGGCGATGGAAGGCATTCGCGTCAATGCGGTGCGGCCGGGCATCATCGACACCGACATCCACGCCTCCGGCGGCCAGCCCGACCGGATAGAACGGTTTCGCGATCTTCTGCCGATGAAGAGAGCAGGCACGGCGGATGAAGTCGCCGGCGCGGTCCTCTATCTTTTATCCGATGCCGCGTCCTATACGACGGGCGCGATCCTGAATGTCAGCGGCGGCCGCTGAGCCCCAAGCAAAAGGGAAACAACATGGCTTATGACGTGGTTATCATCGGCTCGGGACCGGGCGGCTATGTCTGCGCCATCAAGGCGGCGCAGCTCGGGCTGAAGGTCGCGGTGGTCGAGAAGAACGCGACCTTCGGCGGCACCTGCCTCAACATCGGCTGCATCCCGTCCAAGGCGCTGCTTCATGCCTCCGAGATGTTCGCCGAGGCCGGCCATTCCTTCGACACGCTCGGTGTCGAAATCCCGGCACCCAAGCTGAACCTGAAGAAAATGATGGCGCACAAGGACGCGACGGTGTTGTCCAACGTCAATGGCGTCGCCTTCCTGTTCAAGAAGAACAAGATCGATGCCTTCCGCGGCACCGGCAAGGTGGTCGCCGCCGGCAAGGTCTCGGTGACCGGCGAGGACGGCAAGGTCGAGGAGATCGAGACCAAAAACATCGTCATCGCCACCGGGTCCGATGTCGCCGGCATTCCCGGCGTCAAGGTCGATTTCGACGAGAAAATCATCGTGTCGTCGACCGGCGCGCTGTCGCTGGAAAAGGTGCCTGGCCATCTGGTGGTGGTCGGCGGCGGCGTCATCGGGCTCGAACTCGGCTCGGTCTGGGCACGGCTCGGCGCCAAGGTCACCGTGGTCGAGTTCCTCGACAGCATTTTGGGCGGCATGGACGGCGAGGTGTCGAAACAGTTCCAGCGGCTGCTCTCCAAGCAAGGTTTTGAGTTCAAGCTCGGCGCCAAGGTCACCGGCGTCGCCAAGGCCAAGAAGGGCGCGACCGTCACTTTCGAGCCGGTCAAGGGTGGTGCCGCCGAAACGATCGATGCCGACGTGGTGCTGATCTCGACCGGACGCCGCGCCTTTTCGGATAGCCTCGGTCTAAAGGAAGCCGGCGTCGACGTCGATGAGCGCGGCCGGGTCAAGGCCGACGGCCACCTCAGGACCAATGTTCCCGGTATCTATGCCATCGGCGATGTCATCGCCGGGCCGATGCTGGCGCACAAGGCCGAGGACGAGGGCGTGGCGGTGGCCGAGACCATCGCCGGCCAGGCCGGCCATGTGAACTATGAGGTCATTCCGAGCGTGGTCTACACCAGTCCGGAGATCGCCTCGGTCGGCAAGACCGAGGAAGAGCTGAAGAAGGCCGGCATCGACTACAAGGTCGGCAAGTTTCCCTTCACCGCCAATGGCCGCGCGCGCGCCATGCTGCACACCGACGGGTTCGTGAAGATCCTGGCCGACAAGCAGAGCGACCGCGTGCTCGGCGTCCATATCGTCGGCTTCGGCGCCGGCGAGATGATCCACGAGGCGGCGGTGCTGATGGAGTTTGGCGGCTCGTCGGAAGACCTGGCGCGCACCTGCCACGCGCATCCGACGATGTCGGAAGCGGTGAAGGAAGCGGCGCTGGCGACGTTCTTCAAGCCGATCCATATCTAGGCTGTCTCGACATTCAGGTGATGCCGGCCTGCCAAGGGCGCGTTCCCGCGCTTCCCCGTTCTACTGCGTCGCAGTAGGACTGTACTTATGTATTTTAAGTACGCTCAGTTCTCGGACCTCACCATTCTTGGCTCGGCCTGACCTGAATTTCAAAACACCCTGTGCTCGCCGTCCAAAACGAAACGGCCCGCCTTTGAGCGGGCCGTTCCTCTTTGATTCGAGCCGCCTACTGGGCTGGAGCCGGTGCGGGGGCAGGCGCGGGAGCTGGGGCTGGTGCCGGAGCGGGCGCGGGAGCCGGTTCGGCTGGCTTGGCCGGTTCGGCGGGCTTCATCGGTTCAGCGGGCGCGGGCGCGGGCGCCGGTGTGCTGGCCGCTGGCGGCTCGGCGGGTGCCGGGTGCTGGCCACTTCTTCCGAAAACGTAATACGCGACTATCGCCAGAATAACGACGACCAGCGCAATCAGCCAAGGGCTGCCGCCACCGCCGCTCGGCCGAGGGGCATTGGTGGACGAATTGTACGGATCGTTTGGGTTTGGTGTGTTCGCCATAAACGTGTCCTCCGGGAAATAAAAATGGTCAATCAACATCCATCAACGCGCAACCGTTGATTGGGTTTCACGCTAGCGGAGGAAAACGCCGGAAACGCGGCGTTTGCGGGCCTCCGCTGCCATCCGACTCAATTGACGGCGGTGACAGTATAGCCGGCTTTGCGGAAATCCTCGACCAGTCCCTCTGGACCGGGAAGATGCAGCGCGCCGACCGCCATGAAGGCGTTGCCCTTGGCCAGAATCGGCCCGGCATGATCGACCATCACCTTGTTGCGGCTGGTGATCATGGTCTCCTCGAAGGCGGCATAGCCCGCGGGATTGTCTTGCTCGTCGGGCATGGCGACGCGGAACAGCGGCCAGAACATGCCGGTGTCGCCACGCTGGTAGAGCACGATCATGGTCTCGTTGATATCGTTGACCTTGTCGCCCAGCTTCAGCGTGTCGACCAGACCCTTCATGTGGAAGGCGAGCGGCAGCGAAGCCATGGCGCGCAGCTGGCTCTCGGCCGTTTCCAATCCTTCCACCGGCTTGCCGGCCGCCTTGGCGCTCTCCGCCAGCTTGACGTCGAGCACCGGCGCTCCGCCGGCCTGGCGGGCGAGTTCGCAGGCTGGAAGCGCCATCATGGCCGACAACATCCATGGCTTCATCTTGGCGACCGTTGCCGGCGGGATGCCGCGCGCGTCGAGCGCGGCGTTCATAGCCGCCGCTTCGTCCGGCGACAGCAATGACGACAGCGTCGTGGAGTCGGTGAACATCATCAGGTCCGGCTCCTTCAGCATCGCCGCCATCATCTTCTGCTTGTCGAGCACGTCGGTGGTCTCAATGATGAGGGTGCCGGCGGCGTCAAAGGCTTTCTGCGCATAGACCGGCAGCGTGGTCACGCGCGGATCGGTCATGTGCATGGTGCCGAACAGGTAGGATGGCTGTTCGCCTGATTTTTCCAGCTTCCACAGCAGGCCCTTGCCATTGAGCGTGGCCGCCGCCTCCGCCTCGATCTTGTCGTAGGTGGCGGGGTTGCCCTTCTGCAAGGCCGACAGCATGTCGGCGCCGGTACAGGTCGGGACTTCCGCGTGCGCCCTGCCGGCGGCGAACAGCAGCACGGCAAGGAAGGACAGGAAAAACAGCACGTTGAGGGCGACAAGCAGTTTCAGCGAGACGGAAGCTGCACGGTCGGCGATGGCGATGACGCGTTTCATGATCCCATTTCTAGGACCGAAAAGCGGCAAAACCGTTAATCGGGACGGCAAAATTGAAGGGTTCAGGCCCTGGGGTGGGCCGATTCGTAGATTTTCAGCAGTCTTGCGGTGTCGACACCGGTGTAGATCTGCGTCGTCGACAGGCTGGCGTGGCCCAAGAGTTCCTGGATGGTGCGCAGATCGCCGCCACGGCCGAGCAAATGGGTGGCGAAGGAATGGCGCAAGGCATGCGGCGTCGCGGTGTCGGGGAGGTTGAGTGCCGCGCGCAGTTTCGCCATGTCGCGCTGGATGATGGCCGGGTTGAGCGGGCCGCCGCGCGCGCCGCGAAACAGCAATTCCTTCGGGTCGAGATGGTAGGGGCAGAGCCTGCGGTATTCGGCGATCGCCCTGATCGCCACCGGCAGCACCGGCACCAGCCGCGTCTTGCCGCCCTTGCCGGTGACACGCAGCACGGTGTCGGCCTCCGATGCCAGATCGGCGCCGGCCAGCCCAAGCGCTTCCGAAATGCGCAGGCCCGAGCCGTAGAGCAGCGTCAGCACGGCGGCGTTGCGGGCAGCGATCCAGGGTTCTTCGGCCAGCTGACCCTCGACGGAGACCACGTGCCTGGCATCGCTCGCCGTCAGCGGCTTGGGCAGCGATTTGGGCTGGCGCGGCGCGCGCAAGGCAGCCGCACCAGCCGCATTGGCCAGGCCTCGTCGTTCGAGGAACCGCAGCAGCGAACGGATGCCGGCCAATCCGCGGCCAAGCGTGCGTGCGCCGGCACCGGCATTGCGGCGAGCGGCGAGGAAGCCGCGCAGATCGGCCGGGCGCAGGTCGGCGATATCGGAAATGCCGGGCGGTCCGCCGATATGGCCGGTGAGGAAGTGCAGGAATTGGCGTGAATCACGCTCATACGCCTCGACGGTTTGCGGCGACAGCCGGCGTTCGCGCGCCAGCATCTTCAGCCAGCTTTCACGCGCCGCCTGGAGATCGGGTTTTGCCGGTATGAGGAATTCCTGCATCGCGGCATTTTCGGGTATTCGGGTTAGGAAGCGGTGAAGAGGCGAACCACATTTCTTTAGGTCAGGGGGTGACTGATTTGCCCACAGCCTTCTCTACAACGTCCGTGAGACTTGGAGGATCTACGCTATCGCCACCGTGACCAGGCGGCGGGCGGCAAAGCGCCTGTAGGATCATCGCGCGGTCTTCCTTGGTTGCGGCCTGCTGCTCGATCATCTTGTAATATGTTTCTATGATGGTGGACCGCTGCCGAGCGTCGTCCATAAGCAGCATGGATCGCATGTTAAATCTCACGACAAGCTTGATCAGCCAAAAATATAGCGCCAACGGAATGGTGATGACGACCAGCCGGCTAACCGTGGCAACCGTCAGAACCACGGCGTTCGGCTCGGTCGTGCCTACTGGCACACTAGTCGCGTCAGTCAGATGCTTCAGAAGCGTGACCACCACATCGTTCTCATAGACCGCGAAGGCAGGCAACGCCACAAGTAACACCGCGAGTACTAAGCTCGACAGAACAAGCGCCCACCATGAAGCGTTCGCACGGTCATCCCAATATTTGACAATGTGTTGGTACGCGGTCCGAGCTCTTGCTGCGTCGAGGAAGCTGTCTAGCTTGTCTTGTGCGTCTTGGGTTTTCGCCTCGATATCAACCTGAAATGAGTCGATCCGATCGCCCAAGTCCTTGGTTCGAAGTCCAAATTCACCGGCCTGCTTTGCTGCAGTTTCTGCTGCCTGCAATGCCGTGGCAGCGCGCTCCTGTAACTGCTCGGAGAGTTCTCGAATACTATTAGATGCGGCGGCCGTTTGTGACTTGATGTCGTCCAGCAGTGTGTTGGCCGTCGTGGCTATGTCATTGAGTCTTCTAGATATCCCCTCCCTTGAATCGAGGGGCGCGATCTCGATAGCTCTCAGAGCAGCATAGTTGCTAAGTTCTGGAAGCACGGCACTTGGGATTTCACTAGCTGGGATGTCGAAAAGCGGCTGAAACTCATACATCAGACCTGCAACAAATGCCGTGAAAATGTCGTCATCGGTGTTGCCATTCGCTTTGAGCCAATCCCGCGCCTCACCTGCCATCGGGTCGGTGACAATAGGAACGGCGGATACAAGTATACTCCGATGGTCGATTATATTTACCTCTGGTGGAGAATTTTCGGTGCCTTGATTGATAATGTTTTCAGCTGCCGACCTTAGCCGACTGTAGTAATTATCCGAAGATTTCCTGTTATTCGCTTCTCTTACCACCGTACTTAGTATGCGCTTGTATATTGTCAGCTGTTGACCGGAATAGAGAGCTACGGCCTCGCGAGAATTAGAGCTGCCCGGGTCATATATCTTTGAGCCCAAAATCGATCGGATAAAGCGATATGTGCTATCTTGCATCAGTCTCCCCAAGGTGGCCCGTTCGAAGTTTTACAGGACGGCTCTCACTTCGCAATGGTGAACGGATTGAACTCTAACGGTATGGGTATTCCCTTCTCCTCTTGCTAAGCCTCGCACCTTGATTGGCAGTAACGCTTCTTGCGGCAAAGGAGGCGCTATGATTGCCGGGCCTCTTACGTGATGATCCTTGCGCAACGACAGTGGAAGGGAACGTCCAAAATGCCTAGTCAAGAGAATACTCAACGTCAAATCGCAACCGCTTAGCAGCGAGCGAAGAGATCGAGCGCTTACCTCGCTGACCCGACGACCACGTCCTCAGGAAGCTTCCTGGCCTGGGCCTTCGTTTTCTGCCCGTCATTGAAATGACGGCGAGGCGGCGCTAGAGCAGGGGCAAAGGATTTTTCGCCCATGAGCAAACCCCAAAACCCCGTCCAAATGGCCGTGATCGGAGCCGCGCACGGCATCAAGGGCGAGCTCAGGGTGAAAACCTTCACCGGCGATCCAATGGCGCTGGCCGACTACGGGCCGCTCTACGACAGGGACGGCCGTGCCTTCCAGATCACCGACATAAGGCCTGCCAACACCGTTGTCGTGGTGCGGTTCAAGGGCGTCAGTGACCGCAATGCGGCCGAGGTGCTTGCCGGTACGGAGCTGTTCGTCGACCGCTCGATGTTGCCCGACGATGGCGAGGAGGACGAATTCTACCATGCCGACCTGATCGGGCTGGAAATCCGGGATGATACCGGTGCCGCCATCGGCAAGGTCGTCGCGGTGCACAATTTCGGCGGCGGCGACATCCTCGATGTGACGCTCGCCGGGCGCAAGGGTGTACTGATCCCGTTCACGCAGGCCGCCGTGCCTGCCGTGTCGATCGCCGAGGGTTTTGTCCGCGTCGACCCGGTGGCGGCCGGGCTGGTCGAGGACGAGGATGGCGAGGCGCCGCGCGAGGACGATTTCGACCCCAAGGGCAGGCCGCGCGGACCGCGCGACGCCGGGGGCAACCGGTGAGTTTTGCCGCGTCGGTTCTGACGCTCTATCCCGAGATGTTTCCGGGCGCGCTCGGCGTGTCGCTGGCCGGACGGGCGCTGGAGGCCGGCACATGGTCGCTTGATGCGATCCAGATCCGCGATTTCGCCATCGACAAGCATCGCACCGTCGACGACACGCCGGCCGGCGGCGGCGCCGGCATGGTGATGCGCGCCGATGTGCTGGCCAGGGCGGTCGACCATGCTTCGCCTCCCGGTGATTCGCGGCCACGGCTGTTGATGAGCCCGCGCGGCAAACCACTGACGCAGACGCGCGTGCGCGAGCTCGCCGCCGGGCCGGGCGCCCTCATCCTGTGTGGCCGCTTCGAAGGTGTCGACCAGCGGGTGATCGACGCGCGCGGCCTGGAGGAAGTCTCGATCGGCGATTTCATCCTGTCGGGCGGCGAGCCGGCGGCACTCGTGCTGCTCGACGCCGTGGTGCGGCTGTTGCCCGGTGTGATGGGCAATGCCGTGTCCGGCGAGGAAGAGAGTTTCGAGAACGGCCTGCTCGAACATCCGCATTATACCAGGCCGCAGGAATTCGAGGGCCGGGAGATTCCCGAAGTGCTGATCTCGGGTAATCACAAGAAGATCGCCGCCTGGCGGCGTGAGCAGTCAGAGCGGCTGACGAAGGAGAGGCGGCCCGATCTTCTGGGCGCTCAGCCTTTGGTGAAATAGTAGAAGGCGAGAAACAGGCCGACGGCGACGACGAAGCCGCGCACCACGTTCTGCGGCACGCGCTTGGCGATCCAGACGCCGGCATAGCCGCCCAGCGCGCCGGCCGGGATCATGATGATCGCCTGCGGCCAGGCGACGACGCCGCCCGACACGAAGACGATGATGGCGACAGCGGCGATGACCACCGCGAGCATGTTCTTCAGCGCGTTCAGCCGGTGGTAGTCGCCGGCCTGGGTCAGGCCGAGGGTGGCCAGCATCATCACGCCCATGCCGGCGCCGAAGAAGCCGCCATAAATGGCGGTGACGAATTGCGCCAGCGAACCGGCGAGAGAACCCACGGCCGCTTCATGTCCAGGTTTCGGCGCCGGCTTCAGCCAGGGTCCGGCGGCAAACAGCGCCGTCGCGCCCAAAAGCAGCCACGGCACCAGGGCGCGAAAGGATGGATTGTCGAGCGCCAGCAGGATCAGCGCTCCGGCCATGGCGCCGATCGCCGAGATCAGGCAGAGCAGCAGCGCGCCGCGCCAGAAGTGTCTGATGTCGTCCCAATAGGCGAGCGTCGAGGTGATGTAGCCGGGAAATTGCGTCACCGAGGAGGTGGCGTTGGCGACGATCGGCGGCACGCCGACCAATGTCATGGCGCCGAAGGTGATGAAGGTACCGCCGCCGGCGACCGCGTTGGCGGCGCCTGACAGAAAGCCCGCCAGGAAGAGCAGGATGGCGTGGAAGACAGACATGGAGGGCCGCCGTAAGGATGTGTGCTATTTCTGCCTTAGGGAGCTTGCCGGACCTGCGCAACCCGGCACGGCAGGATTAAGATGGTGCCATGCCGGGAGCCATGCCGGCAAAAAATGCGTGGGCAAGGCGTGACAAAGCGCCGAAATAGCTGTATGTGCCCGCCCGTACCGGCAAGAACAATCTGCCGGACCCGTCAACAATGACGGTGTAGTCGCCCCTGCCCGATGTTTTGAAGACAAATGTCTTGGAGACAAAGGGCATAGCCGAGCGGTCGAATGGAACTGCAAGGCGAGCGTAGGGCGCTCTGACTGTCGGAAGAACAAGAAGTGGATTTCTAGATGGATCTCATCCGTCAGCTCGAGGCCGAACAGGCCGCCAAGATCGAAGCCAAGCGCAAGCTTCCCGAATTCCAGCCCGGCGACACCGTGCGCGTCCAGGTCCGCGTGACCGAAGGCACCCGCACCCGCGTCCAGGCCTATGAGGGCGTCGTCATCGCCCGCGCTGGTTCCGGCTTCCAGGAAAATTTCACCGTCCGCAAGATCTCCTACGGCGAAGGCGTCGAGCGCGTGTTCCCAGTCTACTCGCCGATGGTCGAAGGCGTCGAGATCGTGCGCCGCGGCAAGGTGCGCCGCGCCAAGCTCTATTACCTGCGCGATCGTCGCGGCAAGTCGGCTCGTATCTCGGAAAACACCGGCGTGCGCGCCCGCAAGCTCAACGATGAGGAGCGCGACGCGCTGAACGCCGAGAAGGCCCGCATCGAGGCCGAGAAGGTCGCCGCCGCCCAGGCCTTGGCCGCCGAGACGGCTGCCAAGGAAGCCGCCGAGAAGAAGGCGGCCGCCGAGGCCGAAGCAGCCAAGGCCGCTGAAGCGACCCCCGCCGAATAAGGTTCGACGAAGGATTTTGGAAAAGGCGGCTTTGGCCGCCTTTTTTCGTTTCACCAGACTGTGAACGCTTTCAGTTCCGGGAATGCGGAACGGTGGTTGACCTCCAATTACATAGTGTACTAAATAATCGTGCACAATATGATTGGAGACTACGATATGGCACTCTACACCACACAGGCCCACGTGACCGGCGGTCGCGCCGGCCATGGCGAGACCAGCGACGGCCTGCTCAAGGTCGACCTGGCGATGCCCAAGGAGCTCGGCGGGCCGGGCGGCGCCACCAATCCCGAACAGCTTTTCGCCATCGGCTATGCCGCCTGCTTCGAAAGCGCCGTCCGCTTCGTCGCGCGCAAGCAGAAACTGCCGCTCGAGGATGCCGCGGTAACCTCGACCGTCAGCCTGCTTCCCAACGGCGAGGGCTTCAGGCTCGGCGTCGCGTTGGCAGTGGAGACAAAAGGCCTTGATCAGGCGGCGGCGGAAGCGCTTGTATCGGCGGCGCATCAGGTTTGCCCCTATTCGAACGCCATCAGGGGCAATGTCGAGGTGGCGCTTTCGGTAAAGGCGGCATGACGACAAAGGTCGAAACGAAAGACAGCGAGGCCCCGGCGGAGGCCGCCGGGGCGATCCCGGTGCCACGGCTCGATCAGCAGCTCTGCTTCGCGCTCTATTCGGCGAGCGGGCTGATGACCAAGCTTTACCGGCCGTTGCTCGATCCGCTCGGCCTGACCTATCCGCAATATCTGGCGATGCTGGCGCTGTGGGAACGCGCGCCGAGCACGGTGGGCGATCTTGGCGAAGCGCTGGGCCTGGATTCAGCGACGCTGACGCCGCTGCTCAAGCGGATGGAGGCGGGCGGCCTGGTCACCCGCCGGCGCGATGCCGCGGACGAGCGCCGGGTGCTGGTCGAGCCGACAGCCAAGGGCCAGGCCCTGCGCGCCCGCATGAAGGATGTCTCGGCCGCACTTGCCTGCAGCGTCCCGCTCGGACCAGGTGAAGCGAAGGCCCTGCACGGCACACTCACCCATCTTGTCGCGGGCCTGCGTAGCGCTGTGGCCGACGACCAGTCGACGGACGCGGAAGCGTCGGTCCCCGACACGGGCAAATCCTAGCCGTCAACGCAGCCGTCCATTGCCGTGGCACGGATCGTTCCGGAATCTCCGGATTGAAGGCATCCAAATCCGTTTTGGGCTATCCCAACGCAGCGGACCGTCTTGCATGGCGCTTGCGGAAAGCTAAAGTCGGCGCCGGATTTTCCTGCAAGCCCGGTCGATATCCGGGCGCTTTCAATTTCCGGGGAGTGTTGTCATGACCAAATCAAAATTGCTGCTGGCCGGCCTGTTGGCTCTCGTCCTGGCGCCCGTTGCCGCCTTCGCGCAGGCGCTGCCCGATCTCGGCGGCAAAAAGGTGGTGGTGGTGACGGAGAATGCCTATCCGCCGCTGCAATTCATCGATGCCAAGACCGGCAAACAGATCGGCTGGGAATATGACGCGATGAACGAGATCGCCAAGCGGCTCAATTTCAAGGTCGAGTACCAGAACACCTCCTGGGACGCGATGATCCAGGCGGTTTCGGATAACCAGTATAACATCGGCATGACCGGGATCACCATCAAGGACGATCGCAAGCAGAAGGTGGATTTCTCCGACCCCTATATGCGCTCGGAACAGTTCATGCTGGTGCGCGGCGATGAAAGCCGCTTCACCGATGCCAAGACCTTCGGCGCCTTCAAGGACGGGCTGATCGGCGCGCAGGCGGGCACCACGCCATTCTATACCGCCGTCTACAGCGTGCTGGACGGCAATGAGCAGAACCCGCGCATCAAACTGTTCGAAACATTTGGCGCCACGGTGCAGGCGCTGAAATCCGGCGATGTCGATGTCGTGCTGACCGACGGCACCGCGGGTAAGGGCTATGTCGATGCTTCGGAGGGCAAGCTGAAGCTGATCGGCGGCCCGCTCGGCACCGAGGATTTCGGCTTCATCTTCCCCAAGGGCTCGGACCTGGTGAAGCCGGTCAATGCGGCGATCGCGGCGCTCAAGGCGGATGGAACGCTCGATGCGCTCAACAAGAAATGGTTCCTTGATTACAAGATGGGGCAGTGAGCCAATCTTGTTGATGGCGTCTGAGGGGCAGGGAGTTGCGCTGAGGTTGCGCCCGCGTCCCTCTCTCGGTTCTTACGCCACCTGATGGCAGCCCCCTCCATCTCCAAACCCGACTTTCCCTGGTGGCTCGCCGTTGCCGGCGTCCTTGCGTTGGCGGCCGCCCTCGCCATCGCGGCCAGCGATCTCTACGCGCAGGTCTTCGCCACTGTCGCCAAGGGCATCGGCATCACCGTCTTCGTCACCGTGGTCGCTTTCGCCATGGCGTCGATCATCGGCCTCGGCATTGCGCTCATGGGCCTGTCGGGCTCGACCTGGCTGCGGCAGATCGCGCGCTTCTATGTCGAGATAATTCGCGGCGTGCCGATCCTGGTGCTGCTGTTCTGGATCGCGTTTGCCGGCGCGCCGGCGTTCGTCGCGGCCTGGAACGCGCTGACCGCACCGTTGCAGAGCACCGGCATTCTCGGCGAGCTGCTGGTGCGCGACGTGTCGTTGCTGTGGCGCGCCATCATGGCGCTGACCATCGGCTATTCGGCCTTCATCTCCGAGGTTTTCCGGGCCGGCATCCAGTCGGTCGAGAAAGGCCAGATCGAGGCGGCGAAGGCCTTGGGGCTGAGCCGCGCGCAGCGCTTCCGGCTGGTCGTGTTCCCGCAAGCGATCCGCACCATCCTGCCGCCGCTCGGCAATGATTTCGTCGCCCTGGTCAAGGATTCCTCGCTGGTCTCGGTGCTCGGCGTCGCCGACATCACGCAGATGGGCAAGGTGTATGCGGCCGGCTCATTCCGCTTCTTCGAGACCTATTCGATAACAGCCTATATCTATCTCATCCTCACCGTCGGCCTGTCGCTGTCGCTCAGGGCGCTGGAGCGGCGTTTGCGCCGCCAGCACGAGGAATAGTTTTTCGGCCAGGACAGCGTTAGGCTCGGGCGTTTACCGGAGGAGGAGCGTGCCCATGAACATCGACAAGGCCAATGCGGCGCTGGATTCGGTCTACACGGCCGATACGCCCGAAACGCTGGCGCAGGCCTATGCCGCATGGGCCGCGACCTATGACAGCGAGACCGCCTCGCTCGGTTATCTCCTGCCGTTCCTGATCACCGCCTGGGTGACGCGCCACGTGCCGGCGGGCGAGGGGCCGCTGCTCGACGCCGGCTGCGGCACCGGCCTGTCGGGACCTTCCTTGAAAGCGCTCGGTTACAGCGACATTGCCGGGCTGGATCTCTCGGACGACATGCTCAAGATAGCTGGCAGCCGCAATGCCTACAGCGAGTTGAGGCAGGCAATGCTTGGCGGCCCGCTGCCGTGGCCGGACGGCCATTTCCGCGCCTTCTTCTCCACCGGTGTGTTCACCATCAGCCACGCGCCGGCGTCTAGCCTGCACGAGCTGGTGCGCATCACGAAGAAGGGCGGCCACGCCATCTTCACCGTGCGCGATCAGGTTTTCGAGAGCGGCGGGTTCCAGGCGGTGTTCGATGAATTGGAGCAGGGAGGAAAGTGGCGGACGGTTGAGGCAAGCCCGTGGTTTCGCTGCTATGCGATCGCCGAGCCGGACGCGCTGGTGAGGACTTTTGTATTCGAGGTGATCTGAGCGCTGGCGACACGCCGCAATTGCCGAAAAGCCAAAACATTGCTATCTACCCGGCGATGGAAGAGCTTTTTGGCGATCCGGCCTACAAGGGATTCGTGCTGCAGGACAGAAAACGCCTGCCGTCGCGCTTCTCCGCGCGCGTGTCAGGCGCCCTGACCAGCCGACTTCGCTGATCCCTGACGGCCGGCCGCAGGCTTGCGGCATCAGTTCTTTCCCATTCTCAGATCGACGGATTTACGCACATGAGCGCACCGCGCACCCTCTACGACAAGATTTTCGACGACCATGTCGTCGACCGCCAGGACGACGGCACCTGCCTGCTCTATATCGACCGCCACCTCGTCCATGAGGTGACCAGCCCGCAGGCCTTCGAAGGGCTGCGCATGAGCGGCAGAAAAGTCCGTCACCCGGAAAAGACGCTGGCCGTTGTCGATCACAATGTCTCGACCTCGCCCGAGCGCAAGTTCGGCATCAAAAACGAGGAAAGCCGCATCCAGGTCGAGGCGCTGGCCAAGAACGCCAGGGATTTTGGCGTCGAGTATTATTCCGAGAACGATATCCGCCAGGGCATCGTCCACATCATCGGACCTGAGCAGGGTTTTACGCTGCCGGGCATGACCATCGTCTGCGGCGACAGCCACACCTCCACCCATGGTGCTTTCGGCGCGCTGGCGCATGGCATCGGCACGTCGGAAGTCGAGCATGTGCTGGCGACGCAGACGCTGATCCAGCGCAAGGCCAAGAACATGCTGGTGCGCGTCGATGGCGTGCTGCCGGAAGGCGTCACGGCCAAGGACATCATCCTCGCCATCATCGGCGAGATCGGCACCGCCGGCGGCACCGGCTATGTCATCGAATATGCCGGCGAGGCGATCCGTGCGCTGTCGATGGAAGGCCGCATGACGATCTGCAACATGTCGATCGAAGGCGGCGCGCGCGCCGGCCTGATCGCGGCGGACGAGACCACCTTCGCCTATGTCAAGGACAAGCCGCGTGCGCCCAAGGGCGCTGCCTGGGACGCGGCGCTCGAATACTGGAAGACGCTGCGGACCGACGAAGGCGCGCATTTCGACAAGGTGATCGTGCTCGACGCGGCGAAACTGCCGCCGATCGTCTCCTGGGGCTCTTCGCCCGAGGACGTCGTCTCCGTGCAAGGCATCGTGCCTAACCCGGATGACATCACCGACGAGAACAAGCGCACCTCCAAGCTGCGCGCGCTCGACTATATGGGCCTGACGCCGGGGACGAAGATCACCGACATCACGCTCGACCGCGTCTTCATCGGCTCCTGCACCAATGGCCGCATCGAGGATCTGCGCGCCGTCGCCAAGGTGGTCGAAGGCAAGACGGTCAGCCCGCATGTCGATGCCATGATCGTGCCGGGCTCCGGCCTGGTGAAGGAGCAAGCGGAAGCCGAGGGGTTGGACAAGATCTTTCTCGCCGCCGGTTTCGACTGGCGCGAGCCGGGCTGCTCGATGTGCCTGGCCATGAACGACGACCGGCTGAAGCCGCATGAACGCTGCGCCTCGACCTCGAACCGCAATTTCGAAGGCCGGCAAGGCTTCAAGGGCCGCACCCATCTGGTGTCGCCGGCGATGGCGGCGGCGGCGGCGATCGCCGGCCACTTCGTCGACATCCGCGACTGGAAATAAGCCGGGCTCGGCATTGACCCGAGCCTGGCGCCCGGGTCAGGCCTTGTCGTCACGCCGTATGAGCTCGTGGAATTCCTCGCGGCGACCAGGTTCGTCCGCCGCGACCACGAGCGCCAGCTGCTGCTCTTCGAAGAGCTTGAACCATTCGTCCCATTCGACAAGCTCATAGCCGCCGGCATTGACGGGCCGTTCCGGCTGGTCCTGGTCCTGATAGGCGTTCTGGCCGAAGACCAGCCTCAGCATGGGTTGCGTCCCAGCCTCGGGCGATATGTCGACGATTGCCGGAAAGCCGGCGCGCCCGGCAGCCCATGAACGGATTGCATCGTGGTCGGTCAATGTGATCGTGTCGGCCATGGCCTGCTCCTGGATTGTGAATTGAGGAACGCTGTCGACAGCACCGGGTTCCCCCGCCGACATATCGCACCAACACCCTGGCTTAACGGCTTGTTTGGGCTTGCCCCCTAAGGTCTTCCGTGACGTCAAGCGAGGGAAGTCACGGTCCTTGGACACTGGCCTGTTCATAGCGTTGCTCAATCCGACGATCGCGCTGGCGCTCGGCGCGGCGTTTCTCGTGCTGTGGTTTTATCAGCGCCATCGCCCCTATCTGGCGGTGCTGGCGCTCAGCTACTGCGTCTCGGCGCCCGGCTTCCTGTTCCAGTATTTCACCTTGCCGATCGGCGTGGTGCTGACCAAGCTGGTGTCGAACATCTGCTTCACCATCGCCGCCTGCTGCCTGTCGGGCGCCATCATCGCCCGCTACGGCAGGAAGGTGCCCGGTGTGGGAATCGCCGTGCTGGCGGGCGGCGGCCTTGCGGCGTTCGCGTGGTTTCTCTTCGTCACCCCGGATCTCACCTGGCGCATCCTGGCGATGAATTTCGGTTTCGGCGGCCTCAGCCTGCTCGTCGCCGCCGAATTGCGCCCGGTGCGCAACAATGGCCCGACAGAAAAGATCCTGTTCGTGCTGTCGCTGCTGTCCAGCGTCAATTTCTTCGTGCGCACCCTGGTGGTGGTCATCGCGCACGGGCCCTTCGCCAGCTATGACGGCTTCTACGGCTCGTCCTACTGGACGACGGCGTTGTTGTCGCACGCACTGCTGTCGCTGCTGATCGCGCTTTGCCTCTTCACCGCGGCCGCGCTCGACGTGATGAAGGCGCTGAAGTCGGAAACCCATACGGACCCGCTTTCGGGGCTGCTCAACCGCCGAGGTTTCGAGGAGCGCGCCGCCATGCTGCTGCAGCATTGTGCCATGGCCAAATTCCCGGTGGCGCTGGTGCTGGCCGACCTCGACCATTTCAAGGCCCTCAACGACGTGCACGGGCATGCCGCCGGTGACCGCGCGATTGCGGACTTTGCCGCCAAGCTGCGCTCGGCCACGGGAGCACGAGGTGCCGCGGGGCGCATCGGCGGCGAGGAATTCGCCGTGCTCCTGCCGCTGACCGATCTCGCCGCCGCCCGGCTGTTCGCCGAGGCGGTGCGCACACTCTATTCGGCCGGCGGCGTCGTCGGGCTTCCCGCCGGCACGAAGGTCACCGCCAGCTTCGGCGTGGCGGCCCGCAGCGGCGACGAGACGCTGGAGCCCTTGTTGCGCCGGGCCGACGAGGCGCTTTACAAGGCCAAGAAAAATGGCCGCGACGGCGTGCGCGTCTCCTACGAGCGGCCGGAGACGGTGCTCGTGCCGGAGCCGCTCAGGGCCAGCTGACCGCCGCATCCGCGCTCGGCGTTAACGTCTTTTTCGCCCGGCGATGTTAGCTGTCGGCAGGGGTTTGAGGATCCATGAGCGGCGCCAACTTCATCCTGTTGATCAACCTGGCGGTCGCCGGCCTGCTAGCGGCATCCTTCATGGCTGTCTCGTTCCACGATGCCGGCCGCGCGCCGGCGCGCTGGTTGGCGTCAGGTTATGTCCTGGGCATGGCCTATTCGGCGATCGAATTCAGCATTCCCGTCTTCAGCGACGCGCGGCTTCCGGTGGTTACCGCCTTTGCCGTTTTCCTTGGCGCCACCATTGCCTTCAACGGCGGACTTGCCCGCAAATATGGCGTGGCGCCGCCATGGACGCCGATGCTGCTCTTTCTGGCCGTCACCACCATCGCGGTCTATTTCGTGCAGGATCTGCCGCGCCAGTCGCTCACCCGCATGATGGCCTACCAGCTTCCCTACGCAGCCATGCAGTTCACCGGCCTCGGCATCGTCTGGCAGTCGAGGCAAGGCCGCGGTCGGCTCGATCTGATCTTGATGGCGTTGCTTGCCGCCAGCGGCCTGCAGTTTGCCTCAAAGCCGTTCATCGCGCATGCGCTCGGCGGCTGGGGCGCCAATCCGCAGGCTTATCTGCAAAGCAGTTACGCGCTGGTGTCGCAGTCGCTGGGCACTGTCTTTGCGCTGGCGCTGGCTCTGCTGATGCTGGCCATTCTCGTTCGCGATGTGCTTGCCGAAGTGACGTCGAAGTCGGAGGTGGACACGCTGTCGGGCCTGCTCAACCGTGGCGGTTTCACGCGTCACGCGGAGCTGGCCGTGCACGACGCCACGCGCCTGGGCGCGCCGGTGGCAATGGTCATTGCCGATCTCGATCATTTCAAAAGCGTCAACGACAGTTTCGGCCATGCCTCCGGCGATCGGGTGATCGAGACCTTCGCCGGCCTGCTGCGAGAGGCGGCCGAGGGTCATCACGTGGTTGGCCGCATCGGTGGCGAGGAGTTCGCTATTATCCTGACAGGAGCCAACCTTGCAGCCGCCCGGCTGTTCGCGGAAGGCATCCGCCACGCATTCGGCGCTTCGCCCGTCAACGGGTTGCCGCCCGACACGCGCTGCACGTCGAGCTTCGGCATTGCCGAGCTTCACATGGGCGAGGGTTTCTCAGACCTGATGCGGCGTGCGGATGAAGCGCTCTACCTGGCAAAGAATGCCGGGCGCGACTGCGTGCGTGTCTCCACCGGGCCAGCCGATGGGCTGGCCGTGGTAAGAATCGGCCAGGCCCGTATCAGCGGCAGGGGCTGAGCTCCGGCATCTCGCCGTCGGAAAGGCCGTACATATAGGAGCGGCCCTTGACGAACACCGGCGGGCGATAGCAGTCGCCGTCGCCCGATATGTCGTCGGATTCATTCTGGTAGATCACCTTGGGCTGGCCGGCGCTGGTGTAGTCGGACAGTTGTTTGGCCAGCTTGCCTTCGCCGACGATGATGCGCTTGTAGCCGGCGGCGCTGTCGATGACGAGATTGCCGAACGAATCGGCGTAGACGCGGTCGTGATGGCGCAAGCCGGCCTCGGCCGGCGCGGCCACCGCAACGGCAAGTGCGGCCAGCGTGACCGCGAGGCTTGTCCGGACCAGTTTGACCCGCACCGATTTGGCCCGCACTGAGTTGGCCCGCAATGAGTTGGAATGCATGTCGCTCTCCCTTTGTCGGCGCGAGAGAGATCGCGCCCCGATCTGATCCGAATCGGAAATTAACTCTTTGTTAACCTTTGTTAAGGGGAGGAGCGGCTCAATGGCCGTTTCTTAATGAACATGGTTAATTTTTGCGGTCTCCAACCGGTCGACATGGCCGGTCGGGCGAACTTGATCTTGCCGCGCCGCGTGGCTAGCGTGCCCCGGGGCATGAGGGGGCAGCACATGATGTTTGGCCGAACGGTTCGGGTGTCGTTCATTATTCCGCTGCTTCTCGCGACCGGTGCCTGTGTGCCGGAAGACGGCGCGCCCAAGGCCGCGAGCACGGTTGCACCCGTGGTGCCGCCTGCCTCTCCCGCCCAGCAACAGCCCGCGCCACCTGCGACCAAGATCACCACGGACCTCACCGCGCCACGTCTCACCACGGGCATGGCCACCTACAGGTGCGGCAATGGCGGCATGATCACCATCCAAAATCTCGGCACGTCGCTGCGCGTGGTCGGGCAGGAAGGCGCCACCGAGGAGTTCGCGGCATCGCCGGCAAACCAGAGCAGCCGCTACCAGGCGGTGACGCATGACGCAATCGTGATCGACGGGCGCGAGGCGCTGGTGATGAAGAGGGGGTCGACGCCGCGGACCTGCACCCGCTGATGCAAATCCCGGCACGGCAGCGCCTCGGGCCAGACATGCTGCACTGCAACGATATCGAGCCGGCTTCGGGTGTTCAGCCGCTAATCGATTGAAGCCGCATCCGGCCTTTTAGTCAGACTAAATTACGTTTTCGAAACGGTTTTCTGGCTTTGACGCGGTGCAAAAAGAGCATTAGAAACCGGCTGTCCGAAGTCGCAACCGGAAGCGGCAATGCCGCATTTCCACCTGAGGCGGGAGACGCCGAACTGGGGCAGCCATGAGCAAATCACCAGCCACCCGAGCCAGACGCGAAAGGCCGCTTTCGCCGCACCTGACGGTCTACCGGCCGCCGATCACCATGACGATGTCGATCATCCATCGCATCACCGGGGGGGCGCTCTATTTCGGCACGCTGCTGGTCGCGGTCTGGCTGATGGCGGCGGCAAGTTCGCAGGGTGCTTTCGACTGGGTGAACTGGGCGTTCGGCACGTGGCTCGGCCGGCTCATCCTGTTCGGCTACACCTGGGCGCTGATGCATCACATGCTGGGCGGTGTCCGCCATCTGATCTGGGATACCGGCGCCGGACTTGAAAAACACACGGCCTCGAAGATCGCCTGGGCGACGCTTGCCGGCTCGGTCCTGCTCACACTCTTGATCTGGATCGCCGGTACCATGGCGCGGGGAGCTTTGTGATGAGTGCGAAAAACACCGACATGCGCACCCCGCTGGCCAAGGTGCGCGGCCTGGGCTCGGCCCGTGAAGGCACCGGGCATTTCTGGCGCCAGCGGTTGACGGCGATCGCCAACATCCCGCTGATCCTGTTTTTCACCGGGTTCCTGATCGCGCTCAACGGTGCCGGTTATGCGCAGGTGCGGGCAGCGCTCGCCAACCCGTTCGTGGCGCTGGTGATGGCCCTGGTGCTCATATCGCCGCTCTATCATATGCGGATCGGCATGCAGGTAATCATCGAGGACTATGTGCATGGCGAAGGCATGAAGCTGGCGCTGATCGCCCTCAACACATTCTTCACCATAGCGGTCGGCGTCGCTTCGCTCTTCGCCCTGCTGAAACTGGCATTCGGAGGCTGAAGTCTTGGACCAGGACACGAAATCAGCCAACGCGGCAGGCTACACCTTTGTCGACCACAAGTTCGACGTGGTCATCGTCGGCGCCGGGGGCGCTGGCCTGCGCGCCACGCTCGGCATGGCCGAGCAGGGGCTGCGCACCGCCTGCATCACCAAAGTGTTCCCGACGCGCTCGCATACGGTCGCAGCGCAAGGCGGCATCGCCGCCTCGCTGTCCAATATGGGGCCGGATTCCTGGCAGTGGCACATGTACGACACCGTCAAGGGGTCGGACTGGCTGGGCGATGTCGATGCCATGGAATACATGGTGCGCGAGGCGCCGGCCGCGGTCTACGAGCTCGAACATTATGGCGTGCCGTTCTCGCGCACCGAAGAAGGCAAGATCTACCAGCGGCCGTTCGGCGGCCACATGATGAATTATGGCGACGGCCCGCCCGTGCAGCGCACCTGCGCCGCGGCAGACCGCACCGGCCACGCCATCCTGCATACGCTCTACGGCCAGTCGCTGAAGAACAACGCGCAGTTCTTCATCGAGTATTTCGCGCTCGACCTGATCATGGAGCCGGACGGCACCTGCACCGGCGTCGTGGCGTGGAATCTCGACGACGGCACCATTCACCGCTTCTCGGCCAAGATGGTGGTGCTGGCGACTGGCGGTTATGGGCGCGCTTATTTCTCCGCCACCTCGGCGCATACCTGCACCGGGGACGGCGGCGGCATGGCCGCACGGGCCGGGCTTCCCCTGCAGGACATGGAGTTCGTGCAGTTCCATCCGACCGGCATTTACGGCGCCGGATGCCTGATCACCGAGGGCGCGCGCGGCGAGGGCGGCTACCTCGTCAACTCCGAGGGCGAGCGCTTCATGGAGCGCTACGCACCGTCGGCCAAGGACCTCGCCTCGCGCGACGTCGTCTCGCGCTGCATGACGCTGGAAATCCGCGAAGGCCGCGGCGTCGGCAAGAACAAGGACCACATCTTCCTGCACCTCGATCATCTCGATCCGGCGGTTTTGCACGAACGACTTCCGGGCATTTCGGAGTCGGCAAAAATCTTCGCCGGCGTCGACCTGACCAAGGAGCCGATCCCGGTGCTGCCGACGGTGCACTACAATATGGGCGGCGTGCCGACCAATTACTGGGGCGAGGTGCTCAACCCGACCGCCGAAAACCCCGACCGGGTCTCGCCCGGCTTGATGGCGGTCGGCGAGGCGGGCTGCGCTTCCGTGCACGGCGCCAACCGGCTGGGCTCCAACTCGCTGATCGATCTGGTGGTATTCGGCCGCGCCGCGGCGATCCGCGCCGGCCAGGTCATCGACCGCAAGGCGGCGATCCCGTCACCCAACCAGGCTTCGGTCGATAAGATCATGGACCGCTTCGACCGGCTGCGCCACGCCAACGGCTCGACGCCAACGGCGGTTCTGCGCGAAAAGATGCAGAAGGCGATGCAGGAGGACGCAGCCGTGTTCCGCACGCAGGAATCGCTCGAAAACGGCTGCAAGCGCATTTCGCAAATCTGGACCGAGCTCAAGGACATAAAGGTGTTCGACCGCTCGATGATCTGGAATTCGGACCTGGTCGAGACGCTGGAGCTGGAAAACCTGATGGCCAACGCCATCACCACCGTCTATGGCGCCGAGGCGCGCAAGGAGAGCCGTGGCGCGCATGCGCGGGAAGATTTTTCCGCCCGCGACGACGCCAACTGGCGCAAGCACACGCTCGCCCATCTCGGCGAGGGCGGCGCGGTGACGCTGACCTACCGGCCGGTGCACACCGAGCCACTGGTGGCGGAGAAAGACGGCGGCATTAGTCTCGCCAAGATCGCGCCGAAGGCCAGGGTGTACTGACGATGGCGACGGCGGCGGGATATTCCGGCACGCCCCTTCCGGCCAAGCTCGGCCTGAAGGACGGCATGATTGCCGCCTTTATCGCGCTGCCAAGCGAACTCGAGAGCCTCACTGAGGCCGTCAATTTTGCCGAGGTCGACCGGCTGGCCGAATGGTCCGGCATTTCGGGCGCAACCCTGAAATACGACGCCGTCCACGCCTTCACCCGGCAGCGCGCCGAGATCGAAGATCGCCTCGGCGATGTCGAAGCGGCGATCAAACGCGACGGCATGATCTGGGTCTCCTGGCCGAAGAAGGCGTCGAAAATGGACACCGACGTCACCGAAGGCGTTGTCCGCGCTGAAGCGCTCAAGCTCGACCTTGTCGACGTCAAGATCGCCGCCGTGAATGAAATCTGGTCCGGGCTGAAGCTCGTCATCCGAAAGGACCTGAGGTAATGGTCGAACTCACCCTCCCGAAGAACTCGAAGATCCAGCAGGGCAAAACCTGGCCCAAGCCGGAGGGTGCCACCAATCTGCGCGAATATCGCATCTATCGCTGGTCGCCGGACGATGACGAGAACCCGCGCATGGACACCTATTTCGTCGATATGGACGATTGCGGACCGATGGTGCTCGATGCGCTGCTGTGGATCAAGAACAGGATCGACCCGACGCTGACCTTGCGCCGCTCCTGCCGCGAGGGCATTTGCGGCTCCTGCGCCATGAACATCGACGGCTCGAACACGCTCGCCTGCACCAAGGGCTGCGACGACGTTTCAGGTGCGATCAAGGTCTATCCGCTGCCGCATATGCCCGTGATCAAGGACCTGGTGCCCGACCTTACCAATTTCTACGCCCAGCACGCCTCGATCGAGCCGTGGCTGAAGACGGTGTCGCCAACGCCGGCCAAGGAATGGCTGCAGAGCCATGAGGACCGCGAGAAGCTCGACGGGCTTTACGAGTGCATCCTGTGCGCCTGCTGCTCCACCTCGTGCCCGAGCTACTGGTGGAACGGCGACCGTTATCTCGGCCCGGCGACGCTGCTGCAGGCCTATCGCTGGCTGATCGACAGCCGTGACGAGGCCAAGGGCGAACGGCTCGACAATCTCGAAGACCCGTTCCGGCTCTATCGCTGCCACACCATCATGAACTGCGCGCAGACCTGTCCGAAGGGGCTGAATCCCGCGAAGGCGATCGCCGAGATCAAGAAGATGATGGTGGAGAGAAGGGTTTAGTCCGGCGGTTGGCCGCGATCCTTCGCGTTGTCCCTCCGGCTTTCGAAAGGATAGCGATCTCAATGAGCGATGACCTTCCCATTCTCTCTCCCGTCGAAGCGCGCGTGCTCGGCTGCCTGATCGAGAAGAAGGAGCTGACGCCGGACGTCTATCCGCTGACGCTCAACGCGGCACTTGCCGCCGCCAACCAGAAGACCGCGCGCGAACCTGTCATGGTGCTGGAGCAAACAGAGGTGCACCGGGCCCTGAAGCTGCTCGAGCAGAAGGGACTTGTGCGGCAGATGTTCGGCTCGCGCGTGGAGCGTTATGAGCATCAGATGGCGCACCGCTTCTCGCTGACCACGCCGCAGACCGCGTTGCTCGGCCTGCTCCTGCTGCGCGGACCGCAGACGGCGCATGAACTGCTGGCGCGCGCTGAGCGCATGGCGCGGTTTGCGTCGATCGAAGACCTGCGCGGTGAACTCGATATGCTGATCGGCCGCCGACCGCCGCTGGTCGAGGAAATCCCGCGCGGGCCGGGCCAGCGCGAGGACCGCTACGTGCATCTCCTCGCTGGTCCGGTCGACGTCGCCGCTCTATCGGCGCACCGGAGTGCGCCGACTATCCCCGCCTCCGACCTGGAAGCGAGGATGGAGGCGCTGGAGCAGGAAGTCGCGGCCCTGCGTGCCCGGCTTGATGCGCTGGGCGGTTGAGGCCGCCAATACCAAATGTTGGCGGGACAGCGCCTCCTCTGTCCTGCCGGACATCTCCCCCAAGAGGGGGGATATTGGATGCCGCGACCGTTTTCGCCAATCTCCGCTGCAGAAACGCCGGCCCTGGGGCCGGCGTTTGTCATTTCAGGCCAGGCTCATCAGCCAAGCCTGGCGTCGAGCGAAACCTTGATCGCGCCGAGCGCCTGGGAAACCGGGCATTCGGCCTTGGCCTTCTCGGCCAATTCCTTGAATTTCGTAGCATCGATGCCGGGCACCTTGCCGACCAGCGTGATCGCGCTGCCGGTGATGCCTGTGCCTGGAACCAGCGTCACCACGGCCTTGGCGTCGAGTTCGGCCGCTGGCGTGCCGTTCTCGGCCAGGAAATGCGAGAGCTGCATGGCGTAGCAGCCGGCGTGCGCGGCGGCGATCAGTTCTTCCGGATTGGTGCCGGATTTGCCGCTTTCGTCCTCGAAGCGCGCCTTGAACGAATAGGGCGTGCCTTTCAGGGTTCCGCTCTGGGTGTCGAGCGTGCCCTTGCCCTCTTTCAGATTGCCTTTCCAGACGGCGTTTGCGGTGCGGTCCATGGAGTCCTCCTGGGTTGATTGGGTAAGCCTGTCGATCAGCGTCCGGTCAACTATAGCGCGGGCAGACGCGAAGGCCACTGCGCTCTTTCGACGAGGTGCCGGCTGAGGCGTTCGCATTTTATTTCTGAAAAAAATGTGCGTGCAAAAATGTCGAATTGCATCTGCCTCGGCCGTCCTGCGGGCGGCCACGGATTTCGTGGCGGATGGAGGTTCACATGAACAATCTATTTTCTGCTCACTGGACAAGCACCGGCCTCCAGGCAGGTGAACCAGAAATCGACTGGTTGCGGCAGCCGGCGTCCGGCTTTGGCCGGCTGCTTGTGGCGGTCGCCATCATCGGGGTCGGGGTGTGCTTCCTCGATCACGCGGCGGACAAAGGCCCGGCTGACAAGTTGATCGCCTCATCCTATGGTTTGTCACGATAAGGGAGATGGACATGCAGTACGTTTGCCTGGTCTACGGCGAAGAGAAAGATCTCCATGCCATGACGACAGAGCGGTTGGCCAAGCTCGACGCCGATTCGATGGCCCATGACCGGTCATTGGACCAACGCGGTATGCTGATTATCGCGCAGGCGCTGCAATCGGTGAAAACCTCGAAAACCGTCCGCAGACGCAAGGGCAAGAGACTTGTCACCGACGGCCCGTTCGCGGAAACCAAGGAGCAGTTGCTCGGGTTCGTCATGATCGAAGCGAAGGATCTCGACGAGGCGCTGGACATCGCCGGCGAGATTCCGCTGGCCGAAATCGGCACCGTCGAGGTGCGCGCGATCTACAACGTGCCGGGGTCATAACCCCTGTCATGCGTTGCGGTCACCTGGAACCCGAGGGCGTTCGATTGAGCGAACGTCCTGTTTTGCCGGGCTCAGCTCTTGCGTGTTGAAGCGAGCCACGAGTTCTCCTATCGTCGCCCAAGACTTTGGGGGGATTTGGACATGCCGTTCCTGATTGCTGTCCTTGGCGTGCTCGGAGCGGCGGCGCTTTGGTGGTACCGGATGAAGGCCATGAACGACGCCGCGCGCGAGGTCGCCGACGTCGTCGGGCGCGTGCAAGGCAACATCAGGCGCAAGAAGCTGCGTAAGCAGGCCGCACTCTCGCCGCTGACGGCGATCGATGATCCGGTGGTGGCCGCCGCGACGCTGATTGCATCTATCGTCTCCGAGAACGGTCCTATCCTGCCGCAGCGCGAGGCTGTCATCCGGTCGGTGATTTCCGAGATCGCCAACAAGAAGAAGACGGATGAGGCGGTGATCTATGCCAAGTGGGCGGCGTCGCAGATCGACGATGCCACTGTCGTGATCGACAAGCTGGCGCCATTCCTGCGCGAGCGTCTCGACGTCGCGGAACGAAACGATCTGCTGCAGATGGTGAACCGCGTCGCCCAGGGCGGCGAGCAGCGCCTGCAGATATCCGACCAGAGGATATTGCGCTTGCGCCAGAAGCTCGGCTTCGAGGTCAACTAGCCCGCGACAGGCGATCAGATCGCCTCGCCTTTCAATAGCCGCGGCGTGCCGGCCGAAAGCCCCGACGCCTGGCGGATGAAGAACTCCTTCAGCCGTGGCATGCGTTCGACGAGGCCGAGGCCGATGTCGCGAATGGTGCGCAGCGGGGTGATGTCGTTGGAAAACAGGCGGTTCAGCACATCGGTCGTGATGCCCATCTGCACCGTGTCGAAGCGGCGCCATTGCTGGTAGCGTTCCAGCACGTCGAGCGCGCCGATGTCCTGGCCGAGCCGGTCGGCTTCCACGATAACCTCGGCAAATGCGGCCACATCCTTGAAGCCGAGATTGAGGCCCTGTCCGGCGATCGGATGGATGCCGTGGGCGGCATCGCCGGCAAGCGCGATGCGCGGCGCGACGAAGGCGCGCGCGATAGTCAGGCCGAGCGGCCAGGCGCGCGGCTTGTCGGCGACGCGGATTTCTCCAAGCTTGAGGCCGAAGCGCTGTTCGAGTTCATGTTCGAAGACGAGATCGTCGCCTTCCACGAGTGCTTTCGCGTCTTCCGCCCGTTCGACCCAGACGATCGACGAACGGTTGGTGCCATCCTCGTCGGGTTTCAGCGGCAGCGTGGCGAAGGGGCCAGCGGGAAGGAAATGTTCTTCGGCGCGGCCATTGTGTGGGCGTTCATGTGCCACGGTGCAGACGATGCCGGACTGGCCGTATTCCCACTTGACCGTCTTGATGCCAGCCATGTCGCGCAGTTTCGAATTGACACCGTCGGCGGCAACCAGCAGCCGCGCCGTCAACGTGGCGCCGTCGGCCAGATGCACCGTGATGCCGGCGCCATTGGTCTCAAAACCTTGCACCGCCACGCCTTCGATGATGTCGACACCGAGCCTTTCGGCCTTGAGCCGCAAGGCGCCGTTCAACGCCCTGTTGGCGACCATGTGGGCGAAGGGTTCGCCCGGCGCCACCTCGCCGCCGAAGGTCAGGAAGACCGGGCGCACCGGATCGGCGCTGCGTGAATCGGTGATGATCATCTCGGTGATCGCCTGCGCCCGTGGCGCGATCTCGGCCCAGACGCCGAGCTGGTCGAGCATGCGGCAGGCGGCCGCGGCGATGGCCGAGGCGCGGCCATCCCTTTGCCAGGAACCGGCGGGCGCCGCATCGACCAGCGCCACGGCAAGGCCCGGTCGGGCCTGCTTCAGCGAGACGGCGGCGGCCAGGCCGACATAGCCGGCGCCGGCGACGAGGACATCGAGCCCGGATCTGGTCCTTGCGTCCGCCTTGCGTTCCATTGTCCTGGCTCCTTGCGCGCCGACCGGGGCCCTGCGCCCTTGACGGCTCGTTCTTCCTGTCGGAAACCGCCATAGCAATTTTGCGGCGAGGTCACAAAACATGACGGCGGCGATCGACGAGCTTCTGCGCATTCTCGACCTCGAGAGGCTGGAACACAATCTGTATCGTGGTCGCAGCCCCCAGGTGGAATGGCAGCGCGTGTTCGGCGGCCAGACGATCGCGCAGGCGCTGGTGGCGGCGCAGCGAACGGTCGAGCCGGACCGTTTCGTACATTCGCTGCATGGCTATTTCATGCGGCCGGGCGACATCAAGGTGCCGATCATCTACGAGGTCGACCGCATCCGCGACGGCGGTTCCTTCACCACGCGGCGCGTGCTGGCGATCCAGCACGGACAGGCGATCTTTTCGCTGGAAGCTTCGTTCCAGGTCGACGAGAAGGGGCTCGAGCACCAGTTCGCGCTGCCCGACGACGTGCCGCCGCCGGAAGGGTTGAAGACGCAGCGCGAGCTGCTCGAAACCGCCGACCGGGTGCCGGAGGCGGTGCGCCGCTTCTGGGCGCGCGAGCGGCCGCTCGAACTGCGGCCCGTCAATCTCCAGCACTATGAAAGCCGCGACAAGCTGCCGCCCCGGCAGAATGTCTGGATCCGCCTTGCCGGCCCGGTTCCCGACGACCGCGCGCTGCAGTCGGTGCTGCTCGCCTATCTCTCCGACATGACGCTGCTCGATACTTCGACCTTCGCGCACGGGCGCGGCCTTTTCGATCCCGACATCCAGGCCGCCAGCCTCGATCATTCGATGTGGTTCCACCGGCCGCATTCGCTCGACGGCTGGTTGCTCTATGCACAGGACAGTCCCTCCAGCTCTGGATCTCGCGGTTTCAGCCGCGGCACACTCTATGCCCGTGACGGCACGCTGATCGCTTCGATGGCCCAGGAAGGCCTGATCCGGCTCAAGCGTTGAGCATCGCGAGTCTTGTTTGAGCAAGATCCTTTCCGAAAGCCGGTTCCGTAGTTTGTAGTCATGCCCAAAGCCGGCAAAGTAGGCAATTTCGCAAAAATGCCTATTTTTTAATCAGATGGTGCGCCGCACACGCAGGCACCTGCCGGCCTCGGCCGCTCCCATCCCTTTGTTTACAATGGGTTAACACCCTGCTTCGGCAGTTGGCACGGAGCTTGAATCCTTGGGAGCACTCTCCGGCTCTTTGGGATCGGTGAAGGTGTGCAAACGCGGGGGACCCGCAACAGCAAAGGGTGAAACCTTATGAAAATCGTGATGGCAATCATCAAGCCGTTCAAGCTGGACGAGGTACGCGAAGCGCTTACCGCCGTCGGCATCCAGGGCCTGACCGTCACCGAAGTCAAAGGCTACGGGCGTCAGAAGGGACATACTGAAATCTATCGCGGGGCGGAATACGCGGTCTCCTTCCTGCCGAAGATCAAGATCGAAGTCGCGGTCCCGGCAGACATGGTCGACAAGGCCGTCGAAGCCATCACCGCCGCGGCCAAGACCGGCCAGATCGGCGACGGCAAGATCTTCGTCTTCGGCATCGACCAGGCGGTGCGCATCCGTACCGGCGAAACAGACACCGACGCGCTCTGAGCGGCGAATACGTATTCCAATGGAGAGTTCAATGAATATTCCTTCCACCTTGAAGACGACGGGAAGGGCGGCCCTGCTGGGCTCGCTCGCTCTTGCAGCGTTGGGCAGCGTCGCCGCCTTCGCGCAGGAAGCCGCACCCGCTGCCGCGGCTGCCGCGCCGGCCGCCACTCCGGCCCCGGTGCTCGATACCGGCAACACCGCCTGGATGCTGACCTCGACGGCGCTGGTGCTGATGATGACCATCCCGGGCCTGGCGCTGTTTTACGGCGGCATGGTGCGCAAGAAGAACGTACTCGCCACCATCATGCAGAGCTTCGCCATCACCTGCCTGGTGACGGTGCTGTGGTTCATGTTCGGCTATTCGCTGGCCTTTTCAGACGGCGGCGGCATGAATGCCTATCTCGGCGGCACTTCGAAATTCTTCCACCACGGCATCACCACGGCCAGCCTGTGGCTGCCGGGTGTGGCCAACATCCCTGAATTCGTCTTCTCGATGTTCCAGATGACCTTCGCCATCATCACGCCGGCGCTGATTGCCGGCGCCTTCGCCGAGCGCTTCAAGTTCTCGGCACTGCTGATCTTCATGGCGCTGTGGCTGCTGGTCGTCTACGTGCCGATCGCGCATTGGGTCTGGGGCGGCGGCTTCCTCGGTACGGCTGGCGTTCTCGACTTCGCCGGCGGCACGGTCGTCCACATCAATGCCGGTGTCGCGGGCCTCGTCTGCGCGCTGGTGCTCGGCAAGCGCGAAGGCTATGGCACCACCAACATGGCGCCGCATAACCTGGTCTATTCGGTCATCGGCGCATCGCTGCTGTGGGTCGGCTGGTTCGGCTTCAACGCCGGTTCGGAACTGGCGGCCGACGGCCTTGCCGGTGCCGCCATGCTCAACACCCAGGTTGCCACCGCCGCTGCGGCATTGGCCTGGATGTTCGCCGAATGGATCATCGCCAAGAAGCCTTCCGTGCTCGGCATCATCTCGGGCGCCGTCGCCGGCCTCGTCGCGGTGACGCCGGCTTCCGGCTTCGTCAACCCGACCGGTGCCTTCATCGTCGGTATCGTAGCTGGCGTCGTCTGCTACCTCTCGGCGGTCAAGGTGAAGCACATGTTCGGCTATGACGACTCGCTCGATGCCTTCGGCGTGCATGGCGTCGGCGGCGTGGTCGGCGCCCTGCTGACCGGCGTGCTTGCCGACCCGGCGATAAACAGCCTCTCGTCGGGCGCTTCGCTCGGCAAGCAGATCTACGGTGTCGCCGTCACCATTATTTGGACGGCGGTCGCCACCTTCGTCATCCTCTACGTCGTCAAGGCGCTGGTCGGCCTGCGTCCGTCGACCCAGGAAGAGGTCGAAGGCCTCGACATCTCCCAGCATGGCGAAGTGGTGCCGTAAGGCATCCTTGCCAAGGGACCGGCGGAAACCTCCTCCCGCCGGTCCCTTATCTCCACGCAACTCCGAACGGAAAACCGCGAAAGCACTTTTCCTGGAATTGTTTTGAAAAAGCATCCCGTCGTGACGCTCCCACAAGGAGTTCACGCCTTGAGGCCCGGATCGCTCCGGGCCTCTTTTTTGGCAATTCCTTCTGGTGAAGATCAACTTCGCGCAATCACGTTCGCGTGAAGCAGATTTTCGAGGAAACATCGACCAGCCTGTCTCCGAACTGTGGAGGCGACCGTCGTTCTGACGCTCGCGTTTTGAAACACAGGGAAGGAATTTTCTCATGAACCTCAAGAATATCTGCCTCGGGGCACTCGCGCTTTCCATGGTCAGCGGCTTTGCATTTGCCGGCGCACTGGACGAGCCGGACAACATGGCGCCGTTCTTCACCGATTCCAGCATGAAAACCATGAAGCCGATGGCGGAATTCAAGACAGCTTTCATGGCCATGCCGAAGGAGAAGCAGGAGGCCATGATGAAGGAATGCCAGGATGCGGCGATGAGCAAGCCGCACGCCGAGTTCTGCGCCAATGTGAAGATGCTCGGCGGCGCCAACAAGTAACACGCTGCCCGACCCGACGAATGGATGGCGGGCCAGGGCGCCCGCCATTTTCATATGGTGCGGACACTGGAGGTATCGATGTCAAAAGGACGGTCGCCGCAGCCTTATAGTTAATGCGCCCTTAACCTTCCCACGCCTAGTCTGGCATCCGAATCTGCCGGAGTGCGTCTGCGCTCGGGCCAGGCAATCACTGACGGGGAAGAGCATGCGTTCAGGGGCTTCAGCACCGCTCGCGCTGACCGATACGGGGCACGGCATCCAGGCATTCGCGCGGCGCCAGGTCGGCCGTCTGGTCGGCGCCGGCCTGTTCGCGTTCACCGCCTTCGCCGTCGCAAGCCTCGCGACCTGGAACGTCGCCGACCCGAGCTTCTCGCACGCAACCGCCAACATCGTCACCAACGCCATGGGTTATGCCGGCGCCGTCTTCTCCGACCTCGCCATGCAGTTCTTCGGCCTTGCCGCGGTCGCCGCGCTGGTTCCTGCCGTTATCTGGGGCTATCTCCTGTTTTCGGCGCGCGGCGTCGACAGGCTGCCCAAGCGCGGGCTGTTCTGGTTCGGTTTCGCGCTGCTCGCCGCCGCGATCGCGGGCTGTATCGTTCCGCCCAAGACCTGGCCGCTGCCCACCGGCCTCGGCGGCGTCTTCGGTGACATGGTGCTCAAGATTCCCGGTGTCCTCATCGGCGGATATCCGACCGGGCTGATCGCCAGCGTGCTCGCCATATTGCTGGCGGCACCCGCGCTCTGGCTGTTCGCCTATGGCGCGGCGCTGATCGGGCGCAAGAACGGCTTCGCCGTGATGGAAGAACCGGCCGCCGCGGACCCGCGCGAGGACGAGCTTCTGTTCGACAATGACGAGGACGAGGGCGACGAAGGCATACTGGCGCTCGGCGCGATCACCCATTGGTGGCTTTCGTTCCGCGCCTGGATGCATCGTCGCGCTGTGCGCCGCAGGCAGGAGCGCGACGAGTTCGAACCGGAGATGGAGCCGCGCGCCAGCGCCTGGCGCCGTGCCGCCGAACGAGTCGAGTCGGCCGAATTCGCCGAATCCCGCATGAGCCAGGACGGCCGCGCCCGTGTCGAGCCGGAATTCTTCGCCGCCATGGTCAACGACCGCGGTGTTTCCGTCGATCCGGCCGACGACGATGTCTTCGGCCGTGACGACGAGGACATGGATTTTGACGACGAGCCCGTCGCCCAGCGGCGTGCCCCGACGGCCAAGGTCCAGCAGTTCCGTTCCGATGCCGCCACCCGGGTCGAGGCGCCCGCGGCGCGACCCGTGCCGGGCGCCCGCGTCCAGCGCGAGGCGCAGACCTCGCTGATCGGCTCGGACACGTTCGAAATGCCGTCGCTGCATTTCCTGTCCGAACCGAAGAATGTCGCGCGCGACCCAAGTCTTTCCAAGGACGCGCTGGAACAGAACGCGCGCCTGCTCGAAGGCGTGCTTGAGGATTTCGGCGTCAAGGGCGAAATCATTGCCGTTCGCCCGGGTCCGGTGGTCACCCTCTACGAGCTCGAACCGGCGCCGGGCATCAAGTCGTCGCGGGTCATCGGCCTCTCCGACGACATCGCCCGCTCGATGAGCGCGATTGCCTGCCGCGTCGCCGTCGTACCGGGCCGCAACGCCATCGGCATCGAACTGCCAAACGCCAAGCGCGAGACCGTTTATCTCAGGGAGATCATGGCCAGCCGCGACTTCGAGACCACCAAGGCCAAGCTGGCGCTGGCGCTGGGCAAGACCATCAATGGCGAGGCGGTCATCGTCGACATCGCCAAGATGCCGCACGTGCTGGTCGCCGGCACCACCGGTTCGGGCAAGTCGGTCGCCATCAACACCATGATCCTCTCGCTGCTCTACCGGCTCACCCCGCAGGAATGCCGGCTGATCATGATCGACCCGAAAATGCTCGAACTCTCCGTCTATGACGGCATTCCGCATCTTTTGACGCCGGTCGTGACCGACCCGAAAAAGGCGGTGGTGGCGCTGAAATGGACCGTGCGCGAGATGGAGGACCGCTACCGAAAGATGTCCAAGGTCGGCGTGCGCAACATCGATGGTTTCAACGCGCGCGTGCAGCAGGCCGAGAAGAAGGGCGAAAAGATATCGCGCACCGTGCAGACCGGATTCGACCGCCAGACCGGCGAGGCGATCTACGAGACCGAGAATCTCGATCTCGAGCCGATGCCTTACATTGTCGTCATCATCGACGAAATGGCCGACCTGATGATGGTCGCCGGCAAGGACATCGAAGGCGCCGTCCAGCGCTTGGCGCAGATGGCGCGCGCCGCCGGCATCCATGTCATCATGGCGACGCAACGTCCCTCGGTCGACGTCATCACCGGCACCATCAAGGCCAATTTCCCGACCCGCATCTCCTTCCAGGTGACGTCGAAGATCGACAGCCGCACCATTTTGGGAGAGCAGGGCGCCGAGCAGCTGCTCGGCATGGGCGACATGCTCTACATGGCCGGCGGCGGCCGCATCCAGCGCGTGCACGGGCCGTTCGTCTCCGATGACGAGGTCGAAAAGATCGTCGGGCACCTGAAGCTGCAGGGCGTGCCGGAATATCTCGACGCCATCACCGAAGATGACGGCGAGGACGACGACGAGCCGTCCGGCAAGGGCGGTTCCGGCGGCGGAGGCGGTGGCAATTTCGAGGATTCCGATGATCCCTACGATCAGGCGGTGTCGGTGGTGCTGCGCGACGGCAAGGCCTCGACCAGCTACATCCAGCGGCGTCTGGGCATCGGCTACAATCGTGCCGCCTCGATCATCGAGAAGATGGAAAAGGAAGGCATTGTCGGTCCGGCCAACCATGCCGGAAAACGCGAAATCCTGGTGCCGACCGAGGACGACAAATTCTGACAGTGGAGAGTTCGCGGCAACTTCGAACCTTCTGGCGCGTTCAACCGGCTGAGCAGCGATCGCCTCGCCAAACTTCAGCCCAACTGGGGGTTCACGACAGCGACCAAATCAGGAATCAGACGAGAGTGACCGATATGAAACACGATCTTTCAGCGCTGAGCGATTTTGCCCCGACCCGCCGCCAGCTGCTTGGCCTCGGCCTGGTGTTCGCGGGTGCCGCCGCGCTCAACGTGGTGCCCGGATTCGAGCTGCTCGCCTCAGCGCAGGCGGCCGTGCCCGCGGCGGCGCAAAAGATCGCCGACCATTTCTCAGCGGTCAAATCGATGAGCGGCGAATTCGTCCAGTTCGGCCCCAAGGGCGAGCAGACCGGCGGCAAATTCTTCCTGGAACGGCCGGGCAAGATCCGCTTCAACTATGACGGGGCTTCGAATTTCCGGGTGATTTCCGACGGCAGATCGGTTGCCATCCTCAACAAGAGACTGAACACGTCGGATCTTTATCCGCTATCGAAGACGCCGCTGAAGCTGCTGCTCGACGACCGCATCGACCTCTCGGGCAACCGCGTCAAGAGCGTCAAGGAAGAAGACGACCTCACCACCATCCAGCTTTCCGACAAGTCGGTTTTCGGCAATGCGCGAATCACCATGATGTTCGACCCGAAAACCTATGATCTGCGGCAGTGGACGATTACCGACGCGCAGGGCAAGGACACGACGGTGATGATCTTCAACACCAAGGAAGGCGTCAGTTTCGCGCCCGACACCTTCGCCATCGACTATACGGCCAATCGCGAGCTGAACACCAAGACACGGTAGTCTTCGTCGCCTCGCTTGTTTTTCCGGCGTGTGGCTGGCAGTAGTTCGGCGATCTATCGCCGGACCTTGCCGCATGCCCTTTTCGATCGCCACCTGGAACATCAACTCCGTGCGCCTGCGCATGCCGATCATCGAACGCCTGCTCGATGAGTACGCGCCCGATGTGCTCTGCCTGCAGGAAACCAAGGTCCCGGACGAGCTCTTTCCCGAAAAGGCCTTTCGCAAGATCGGCTATCCCTACATCGCCTTCCATGGCCAGAAGGGCTATCACGGCGTGGCGACGGTGGCGCGGCGGCCGATCGAGGTGGTCGAGAGGCGCCGCTTCTGCGACATCGAGGACAGCCGGCATCTGTCGGTGACCGTGCGGGCCGGCGGCAAGACGATCCTGGTGCACAATTTCTACGTTCCGGCGGGTGGCGACGAACCGGACCCCGAGATCAACAGGAAGTTCAGGCACAAGCTCGATTTCGTCGCCGAGATGAACGCCATCCGGGCCGAACACGGCGAGGTGTCGGCCTCGGTGCTGGTCGGAGACCTCAACATCGCGCCGCTGGAGCATGACGTCTGGTCGCACAAGCAACTGCTCAACGTGGTCAGCCACACGCCAGTCGAGACCGAAAGCTTCGAGGCGATGCGGCTGGCCGGCGGCTGGGTCGACCTGATGCGGCTCAACGTGCCATCGGAACAGAAGCTTTATACCTGGTGGAGCTATCGCGCGCAGGATTGGGAGGCGTCCAATCGTGGCCGACGGCTCGACCATGTCTGGTCGTCGCCAAACCTGGTGCCTGATTTTGCCGGCTACGAAATCCTGAGGGCGGCGCGCGGTTGGGACCGGCCGTCGGACCATGTGCCGGTCATTGCCCGGTTCGACTTGGATTAGCGGAGTCGTCGATAAAAAGGCGTTCGTCGCGATCCTTCGCGCCAAGCATCGAGTTCTCTCGCGGCAACGGCCTCACCCCGAAAAGCGCGGGGCCAGTTCCTCGATGCGGCGGATCATGTCGTGGAATTCCTCGGAGATGCGCTGGTGGAGTTTCACCGCCAGTTCCGGATACTCCTCCAGGATGCGCCGGAACATCTTGCGGCTCAGCCTTATCACCTCCGAATCGATTTCGGCCGAGGCGCTGGTCAGCCGGTTGGTGTCGGCGATCAGCGCCAGTTCGCTGAGCATCGTGCCGGGACCGACTTTGCCGATCGGGATGCGCTCGCCATTCTGCTCGCGATAGAGCACGATACGCCCGCTGACCACGACATAGGCCGAATCGGCCACGTCGTCCTCGCGATAAAGCTTGTGGTCCGCCTGCACGAGAGTGGTCTCGGCTCCGAAGGCGAGCAGGCGCAGCTGTTCCTGCGTGAAGCCCTCGAAAAGCCTCACGGCGGACAGGATGCGGATGTCGTCATCCAGCGCCATCTAGCTTTGTCCCCGAACGGTCAGTCCAATCCCTCCTCTGCGGTACGGTCCCTGAATCCCCCTCCAACAGGATCGTACCCGAAAGCGGCCCCGCCCAGACCGCTCATTGGATAGTGCAATGTTTAAGGAACCAGCTTGTAGCCGCCGCTTTCTGTCACAAGAATTTCAGCATTGGAAGGATCGCGCTCGATCTTCTGGCGCAGACGGTAGACATGGGTTTCCAGCGTGTGCGTGGTGACGCCGGAATTGTATCCCCACACTTCCTCCAGCAGCACGTCACGCGTCACCACCTTCTGGTCGGCGCGATAGAGATATTTGATGATCGAGGCCTCCTTTTCCGTCAGCCGCACCTTGCCGCCGCGCGGGTCGATGAGCAGTTTCTGGCTGGGCTTGAAGGTATAGGGGCCGACCGAGAAGGTCGCGTCCTCGCTCTGCTCATGCTGGCGCAGCTGCGCCCGGATACGGGCAAGCAGCACCGCGAAGCGGAATGGCTTGGTGACATAGTCGTTGGCGCCGGCCTCGAGACCCAGAATCGTGTCCGAATCGGTGTCGTGGCCGGTCAGCATGATGATGGGCGCCTTGTAGCCGCCCTTGCGCAGGATCTTCACCGCCTCGCGGCCGTCCATGTCGGGCAAACCGACATCCATGATGAGCAGATCGATGAGCCCGCCACGCGCAGCGGTGACGCCTTTTGCCGCAGTGGATTCCTGCAGCACGTCGAATTCCTCATAGAGGGACAATTGCTCGACCAGTGTGCCGCGCAGGTCGTCATCGTCATCGACGATCAGGATGGTACGTGAGGTCATGGATCAATCCGTTGTTTTGAAAAGTGAATTCAGTTGACCGCTGCGTATTTATGCGGAAGCTTGCCGGCACAATAGCCGATCACAGTGATTTGTTCCGTGGCACGATCATACAAGAAAAAACGCGATCGCAATGCAGCCGGCGCAATTTTGGCAAAACGGCTGCGCGTGATGACCGTGCGGGCGAGGCCGGGCCACCCAAGCCAGGGCCTGCTGCAGGCCGGCAAAACGGTGTTTGCGTGCGCGCTGGGGCGTGGCGGCATCTCGTCCGGCAAGCGGGAAGGCGACGGCGCGACGCCGCTCGCTTCGATGCGCATCCTGGCGGGCTATTTCCGGGGGGATCAGTTTGCCGCCGGCCGCAGGACGCGGCTGGCGATGGCGCCGATCGGGCCGGATCTCGGCTGGTGCGAGGTCCCAGACGACCGCAATTACAACAGGCCGGTCAAGATGCCCTATGGCGCCAGCCACGAACGCATGCAGCGCGACGACCGGCTCTACGACGCCTGCCTGGTGCTCGACTGGAACATCGCGCCGCGCCGCCGCGGGCGCGGCAGCGCCATCTTCTTCCACCTGGCGCGTCCCGGCTTCACGCCGACGGAAGGTTGCGTGGCGGTCACCGCGCACACGATGGCGCGGCTTTTGCCGCTGCTGTCGGACCGGACGGTGGTGAGGGTGGTGAGATAGGGGAGTAGGGGAAGTCTTCAGGAGCAGCTGACACGCCCAAGCCGCATCATCAATGCTACTCCCTTATCCCTTCCTGTTTCGCTGCCAGCCGATGTCTAGAAGGCCCAGCCGGCCGGTCTCGCGGTCCATGGCGCGGGTGATGTCCTTGCGGGCGGCGCCGATATCGCGCAACTGGCGATCGGACAGATCCTCGACGTTCTGGTGGCCAAGATTGACCGCGACCCTGGCCTGCCGCAGCCAATCACGGACAGCCGACAGCCAGCCCGGCCGGGCGACGTATGCAGGGTGAAGAACGATGTGAGACATGATGGGATCCGTATTCTCCGGACATCAAATCCGGTTTGATGGTGTTTTGATGCCGTGATCATGCCGGATTGAAAAACAAGCGGGAAACGAGTAGTTCTTTTCTCATCATCAAGTTTTATTTGAGGATTGAGGCTCCATGGACCGCTTCGATCGGGCCGCGCGCTGATGGCAGCCCTCTTGCCTGGAACACGGGCGCTCAGGACGCTGGAGGCGGCGGCCCGGCACCTCAATTTCACCCGAGCCGCCGACGAGCTCGGCCTGACGCCCGCCGCCGTCAGCCACCAGATCAAGGAAATCGAGGATCAGCTCGGCATCGTGCTGTTCACCCGCACCAGCCGCACCATCCGGCTGACGGAAGCGGGCACGGTGCTGTACGAGGCGGCGACCGACACGCTCGACCTGCTTGGCCGGGCCGTGATGCGGGCGCGCAAATTGGCGCGCGGCACGGAATTCCTGAAGGTGACGCTGGACGCGCAGTTCGCGGCGAAATGGCTGATGCGGCGTGTCGAGAATTTCCGCAAGCAGCGGCCGGGCATCGAACTCAGGTTCGACATTGCCTATGGCTTGCGCGATTTCGATCTCGACGACGTCGATGTCGGAATCCGCTTCGGCGCCGGCAAATATCCAGGACTCTGCGCGCATCGCCTGTTCGACAACATCATTATTCCGGTGTGCAGTCCGGGCCTCCTGGCATCTGGGCCGCCCCTGCGCGAGCCGCGCGACCTGTTCAACCACACGCTTGCCCATATTGAATGGGCCCGCCAGGGCGTGACCTGGCCGAACTGGCGCATGTGGATGGCGGCGGCCGGCATCAACGATTTCGACGACAGCCGCACCGTCGTCTTCGGCACCTCCACGGATGCTGTCCAGGCGGCGCTCGACGGCAATGCCGTCGCGCTTGCCGATTTCGCCATGGTGGCGAACGACCTGTCCGAGGGCCGGCTTGTGCGGCCCTTCGAACTCAGCATCAGGGTTGCGCCGGAATTCGCCTATTTCCTGGTCTATCCCCAGGCCATGGCAGACGATCCCCGTATCGTCGCGTTCCGCGAATGGATCCTCGAGGAAGTTGCCAGGACGCGGACGGCGGACAAGGTCTAATCTCTTGTCTTATGCATTCCCTGGGGAAAGCGCTACGCGCTTTTCCCGGGAAAACCACGACGGGACTTTTTCTGGAATTGCTCCGCGCTCAGGACCGGGCGTTGTGGCCGAAGATCATCCTTGTGTATTTCTTCCATTTCCATTTCAGCTTCTTGTACAGAAGCGGGTGCTTTTTGCCGGCGACGGAAGTCTGGAAAGCGCCGTTTTCGCTGCCTTGCTCGACAATTGGCCGCTCGAACCACAGCATCTCAATGCCCAGTTTTTCGTCCATCTGCTCGATCTGGTGGTCGATCGCGGTGTATATTTTGTGCTGATCGATCCAGGCACAACGGGCTTCGGCGACCGGACGGGTGATGAGATAGGAATCCGCGCACCTGGCATGCAGTGCCGGGTAGAGCCTCTGACCCCTGCGCAATTTCCAGCTCGGCGTGTAGTAGTTGCTGCCATTGCCGAAATAGATGACGGCCTTGCGCATCGGGCTGCCGAGTTCGGCCAGCCCTTGCCGAAATTTGGCGACGAAGTCGCGCGCGAGGAAGACGTCATCCTCGAACACCAGGCAATAGGGCAGGTCGGTTTCGAGGAAGTCGCGCCAGATGCCGACATGCTTCAGCGCCAGCGAGACCTGCGCCGGGTGGACAAAATCGGGAGCGACCAATTCAGCACGAATCTCCGGGGTGATATCTGGCTTGTCCCAGTCCGTGTAAAAGTAGACGGGCACGCCGCGCCGCTCAAACTCGCGGACAATGTGGCGGCGGCGTTCGTCATAGCCATGCTTGACGTGGCAGATCCGGGTGAACACCAGGTCGCGGGGAAATCCGGATTCATCCGTCGTCGTCAAAGCGTTATCTCAGCTCGCCGCAGCGCCGAACCAGCCGATCACCGCGCCGATGATCAGCAGCACGCCCAGCCAATGACCGCCATCGATGAGGGTCAGGTCCCAGCCGAAATTCTCATAGCGATGATTGACCGACAGCGTCGTGGCGACGAAACCCAGCCAAAGCACGGAGCCGAAGATCAGGCCGGCGAGCCAGGTCGGCTCACCACCCGTCATCGCGCCGACGACCAGGGCCATGATGTAGGCCATCAGCAGCTCGGCGATGAAGGAGATGACGAAGGGCAGCGGCGATTTCTTCATCGTCGCCGGATCGAGCTTGACGGCCTTCAGCCAGGGCTTGCTCAACGCCATGTACCAGGCGGCGCCGAACAGCCATGCGACGACGGCGGCGGCAACCACCGCGATCCAGTTCACTGCTGAAAAATCCATGAGTTCCCCCTCCTGTGCGGCTTTATGGAAACGCCTGTTCGGCGATGGCGTCAAGCAGTCGCCACACGGTCGTGCGCTTGACTTCGGCATCCTCGAGCGCCCTTGTCACCGGCACCTGGTAGACGCCAAGCGGCTCCAGCCCCGATCGCGGCAGATAGGACCGGCCGGGATCGCCGATCAGGATGTCGGCGCCACGCCGTTTGAGCGCCGAAAACCACGGCATCAGCCGGTCGGCGAAGGGTTTGTCGTAGAAGACGTCGCCAGCCAGGATCACATCCCAGCCCGCATCGGTGCCGATACAGTCCATGCCGAGGAATTTGATCACGACGCCATTGGTGTCGCTGTTGAGCCGGATCGCGGTGGCGCAGAACGGGTCTATGTCGGCAGCGGTTATCTCGGCAGCCCCCGCCCTGGCGGCGGCGATGGCGACGAGCCCGGAGCCCGAGGCGAAGTCGAGCACGCGCTTGCCTCGTACTGTGTCGGGATTGTCGATGACGTAGCGGGCGAGGCCCTGGCCGCCGGCCCAGGCGAAAGCCCAGAAGGGTGGCGGCAGGCCGATCTCGACCAGTTCGTCCTCGGTCCGCTGCCAAAGATCATGCGCTTCGTCGGCGAGGTGGAGAAGAATCTCCGGTACATGCGGCGGTGCCATCAGCGCCGTGTTGTCGAGGATGAACTGCCTAGCGCTGTCGGGGGTGAGTGCCGTCACGGCGCAGGCGTCAGGCCGCCCATGCGGCAGACTTCCTTCCATTCGGCCGGGGTCACCGGCTGCACGGAAAGCCGTCCGAGCCGCACCAGCGCCATCTCGGCCAGTTTTGGATTGGCCTTGACTTCTTCCAGCGTCGGCGGGTTCGGCATGTCCCTGACAGCACGGATGTCGACACACTCCCAGCGCGGATCATCCGATGTGGTGTCGGGATGGGCCAGCGCGCAGACCTCGGCGATGCCGACCACGTTCAGCCCGTCGTTGGAATGGTAGAAGAAGCCGAGATCGCCGATCTGCATGGCCTTCATGTTGTTGCGGGCGGCGTAGTTGCGCACGCCGTCCCATTGCGTACCGGCCTTGCCCTTGGCCTTCAACGCCTCGAAGGAGAAAACCGAGGGTTCGGATTTGAACAGCCAGTAGTTCATTTTTCTCTCCTCCTTGCGGCCCGGTCGCGGGCGACCGGAAGTTAACTAGCCGCCGGCTTGTTGAACGTCCAGTTCCACTGGCGGATTTCGACGCTTTCGAACAGGCCGGCCCTGGCATAGGGGTCAGCGGCCGACAGGGCCTGTGCGCCTGCCAGATCGGGCGCCTCGACGACAACGAGGCTGCCGTTTGGCTTGCCGTCGGCGTCGAGGAACGGACCGGCAAAGGCCAGCTTCTTGTCGCTGTTCAGCCCTTCGAGGAAGGCGACATGCTCGGGCCGCGTGTCGAGGCGCACCTGCAGGCTTCCGGGCTTGTCCTTGCAAATCAGAGCAAACAGCATGGTCTTTCTCCTGGGTGGTTGGATCAGGGGATCAATCGTTGGTTTCGGTCTTCAGCGGCCGGGTCATCAGGGCCGTCACGGCCTGGCCGATGGTGATCCTGCCATCCAGTATGGCGGCCACGGCGGCGATGATCGGCGCATCGATGTTGCGCTCGGCGGCGATGCGGGCGGCGATCGCCGCGGTCGGCACGCCCTCGGCCAGCGGCAGTCCGGAAAGCGCCTTGCCTTGCCCGAGCGCCAGCCCATAGGCGAAATTGCGCGATTGCGTCGACGAGCAAGTGAGCAGCAGGTCGCCAAGGCCGGAAAGCCCCATCAGGGTTTCGGGCCTGGCGCCAAAGGCGGCACCGATGCGGCGCAGCTCGACGAAGCCGCGCGTGACCATGGCGGCCTGGGCGCTGGCGCCGAGCCCGGCACCGGTGACAGCGCCGGCGGCGATGGCGAAGACGTTCTTCAAGGCGCCGCCGATTTCGACGCCGATCAGGTCGTCGCTCGAATAGCAGCGCAGGTTTTCAGCCGAGAAACGGGCGGCAAGGTCGGCCGCTAGCGCCTCGTCGCCGGCAGCCACAACCACCGCCGTCGGCAGACCGCGGGCGACGTCGCTGGCGAAGCTTGGCCCCGACAGGGCGGCGACCGGGTTTCGCGGCAGGATTTCCGCAGCGATTGCCGACAGCAAGGCGCCTGTGTCGCGCTCGATGCCCTTGGCGCAAAGCACGAGTGGAATGCCAGCCGGCATATGATCCTTCGCGGCCGCCAGCGTCGCCCGCAACGCTTGCGCAGGCGTCACCGCCAGCACGCAATCGACCCCGGCAAGCGCTGCGGCGATGTCGCTCGTCGCGTCTATACCGGACGCGATGGCAATGTCCGGGAGATAGCGCGGGTTCTCGCCACGACCGATCGAGGCCACGGTTTCAGGGTCACGCGCGAACAGCCGTACCGAGTGGCCGGCGCGCAGCATGGCCAGTGCCAGCGCCGTGCCCCAAGCGCCGCCGCCGAGCACGGCGACACGCCAGCCGCTTTTGCCGGGGTCCGCGCTCTTCTTGGCTTGACCGGTCATGCCTTGGCTCCGCGCCGGCCGGAGCCGACCATTGGCGTCGAGACGCTATCCAGCGGCCAGCGCGAGCGTGGCACGAAATCGAAGCCGTTCTCCTGCGCCATGCCTTCGCGCAGCCGCTCGATGCCGGCCCAGGCGATCATCGCGGCATTGTCGGTGCACAATTTCAGCGGCGGCGCGACGAAGGTGAAACCATTCTCGGTACATAGCCGCTCCAGCGTCGCCTTGATGGCGCGGTTGGCGGCGACGCCGCCGGCGACGACCAGCGCCGGGTTTTTGGTGCCAGGGAATGTCTTGCGAAAGCGTGCCAGGGCGCGAGAGACGCGGTCGGCCAGCGCATCGGCGACCGCCGCCTGGAACGAGGCGCAGATGTCGGCGACATCCTGGTCGCTCAAGGGCTCGATCGCGGTTGCCGCCTGGCGCACGGCGGTCTTCAAACCGGAAAAGGAGAAATCGGACTGTGCCGAGCCTTTCATCGGCCGCGGGAACGCAAAGCGCGAGGCATTGCCCGACAGCGCCGCCTTTTCGACATTGGGACCGCCGGGATAGGGCAGGCCGAGCATTTTGGCGGTCTTGTCAAAGGCTTCGCCGAGCGCGTCGTCGATGGTGGTGGCCCAGCGCTGGTAGTCGCCGACGCCGCGCACGGCGAGGATCTGCGTGTGACCGCCGGAGACCAGCAGCAAGAGATAGGGGAATTCCAGGCTGTCGGTCAGCCGCGCCGTCAAGGCGTGGCCTTCGAGGTGATTGACGGCGATCAGCGGCTTGCCGGCCGCCGCCGCGATAGCCTTGGCCGTCATCAGGCCGACGATCAGTCCGCCGACGAGGCCCGGCCCGGCGGTCGCGGCGATCGCGTCGATATCGGCAAGCGCCACGCCCGAATCGGCGAGTGCCGCCTCGACGATGCCGTCCAGCGCCTCGACATGCGCGCGCGCGGCGATCTCCGGCACGACACCGCCGAAGGCGGCATGCTCCTCGATCTGGGAGAGCACGATATTGGACAGGATTTTCGGCGCGGCATCGCCCTCCAGCGCCACGACGCTGGCGGCGGTCTCGTCGCAACTCGTCTCAATGCCCAGAACGCGGATCAATTCGTCGCTAACCCAAGAGATTGTTTATGAGGCTATTCCCCATTAGGAAAAGGCCGGCAAGACCTCGATTTCGCTCGGGGGTTATCACGGACCGCGCGCCATGCAAACTTTGAAAATCGGAACACGGAAAATCGGAACACGCGGCAGCCCGCTGGCGCTCGCCCAGGCGCATGAGACGCGCGTGCGGCTGATGAAAGCGCATGGCCTTCCCGAGCAGGCGTTTGAAGTGGTGCCCATCTCGACCAGCGGCGACCGTATTCAGGACCGGCCACTGTCGGAGGCCGGCGGCAAGGGCCTGTTCACCAAGGAAATCGAGGAAGCGCTGCTCGATGGTCGTATAGACATCGCCGTGCATTCGTCGAAGGACATGCCGACGGTGCTTCCTGACGGACTGGAGCTCTCCACTTTCCTGCCGCGCGAAGACGCGCGCGATGCTTTCATAGGCAAGGGGGTCAAGCGGATCGCCGATCTGCCGCATGGCGCCAAGGTCGGATCGTCGTCGCTCCGTCGCCAGGCGCTGATCCGCCGGATGCGGCCGGATTTCGAGGTGGTGATGTTCCGCGGCAATGTGCAGACGAGGCTGCGCAAGCTGGACGAGGGCATCGCCGAGGGCACCATCCTCGCCTATGCCGGGCTGAAGCGGCTCGGGCTCGAAGGCGTGATCACCGACCTGATGCCGCTGGAGGATTTTCCGCCGGCGCCGGGACAAGGCGCGATCGGCATCGAAACGCGCGTCGGCGACAGTGATATCGAGAATATGCTTGCGGCGATCCATCACGCGCCGACCGGCCAGGCCTTGGCCTGCGAGCGTGCGTTTCTCGCCGCGCTCGACGGCTCGTGCCGCACACCGATCGCCGGCCATGCGAAGGTATCAGGCGGGAAACTGTCCTTTGCCGGGCTGATCATCTCGCCCGACGGCACGGAGTGGCATGATGTCCGGCTGGAAGGCAAAGCCGCGGACGCAGCGGAAATTGGGGCTGATGCCGCACGGACAGTTCGCGCCAGGGCCGGCGAAAAGTTCTTCGACGGTTGGCTCTGAAAATGCTCCGCGTCCTGGTCACCAGACCGGAGCCGGGTGCGTCGCGCACGGCGCGAAAGCTGGAAGAGATGGGTTTTGAGCCTATTCTCCTGCCATTGACGGAGACGATGGCATTGCCGGTCGATGCCAAGGCGGTTTCGGACGACGTGGCCGCCGTGGCCATCACCAGCGCCAATGCGGTGCGCCATGCCCCTGGAGATCTGATGGCGGTGCTGTCCAACCTGCCTTGCCATGCTGTCGGCAAGAGGACAGCGGAGGCGGCGCGCAAAGCAGGCTTTCTCTCGGTCAGCGAGGGGCCTGGCGATGCCGAGGCGCTGGCCGACGGCCTGGGAATAGCGTTTTCCGGTAAAGCGATCGTCTACCTCTGCGGGCGCGTGCGGTTTGCGGCCTTCGAACAGAAGTTGGAAGCTGCTCATGTCCAGGTCCATGCCGTCGAGACTTATGACACGATTGCGGTGAGCTATTCGGACGAAGCGATTCTTCCGCTGATATCAGGCCAATCCGTCGATGCGGTGCTGCTCTATTCGGCCAAGGCCGCTGTCGCGATGCAGGTCCTGGCCAGCCGGCCTGCCCTGCAAAAGGTCTTTGAAAAGACGCGGGTTTTTGTCCTTTCCGCGCGCATCGCCGCCGCCTTCGGCGACAGTGCCGGCAAAGCAATCCGCGTGGCCGCACGATCCGACGAGGAGGCGCTGCTGGCACTATTGCGGGCACGGCCCTGACCCGCGTCATCACACCGCCCCTTTTCACCGCTTGGTGATGTGCTAGACCCTTTCTGAACCATCACGCGCCGCCGGGCGTTGAGACGAAGCGAATTTTGCGGAGCCCATGCATGGTCAAGACGCCGAAGATGCGACACTCGAAAGGCCGCCGCGAGCCGGTGACCATCGACCTCGATCCGGGCGCCGTCTCACGCATCGTCGACGGGGATGCCGCCAAGGATATCGCCCAGACGGACGAGGCGAAGGCCGAGGAAGCAGCGAACGCCTCGCGGCCAGAGCCCCCGGAAGAGCCGGTGCATGCCGATCAAGCGGATCTCGAACCCTGGGAGCATGGCGATGCCACCGCCGGGCAGTCTGGCACGGATTCGCCACCGCATGCCGACGCCAAAGCCGCAGAGCCGGAAATATCCTATCCCGGTTCGGATACTCCCGCCAACCGCCCCAAGGCTTCCGACTATAATTTTGAGGATGCAACCGCCAAAACAGCCGAGACCAAGACGGCTTCCGGAAAAGCCGACGCAAGGAGCGAATCGATGACAGTGCCGCCGAAGCGGGGCGGCCTCAACGGCATCGCCGCCGGCATCATCGGTGGCGTCATCGCGCTGGTCGGTGCCGGCGGCCTGCAATTTGCCGGCCTACTCGGCGCGCCGGGATCCGCTCCCGGTGCCTCGCTCGCTGGTGTCAATGGCGAGATCGCCTCGCTGAAGAGCGAAATCGCGGACATGAGGGAAGCCGGCAACAACAATGGTGCGTCGGCCAAGGTGGATGCCCTGTCGTCGGGGCTCGACCAGGTCAAGAGCGATGTCGCGGCATTGAAATCGGCGGTCGAACAGGGCGGCGCCGGCGACAATGCCGGGCTCGCAGCACTTGGCGACAAGGTCAAGCAGATCGAAACCACGGTGGCGGCCCTCGGCAAGGCCGGCAGCACGGCACCGGTCGATCTTGGTCCGCTCAACGAAAAAATGGCGGGTCTCGATGCTCTGGTGAAGTCGACGGGCGAGGCGGCGAAGGCGCAGGAAGGCCGGCTGGCCGCGCTCGAACAGTCGGTGTCGCAGCTTTCCGGCAAGGTCGATGCACAGGCATCGCAGCCGAAGGTCGCGCTCGCCATCGCGGCTTCGGCGCTGAAGGCCGCGCTCGATCGTGGCGCGCCGTTTTCGGCCGAACTCGATACGCTGGCCGCGATTTCGCCTGATGCGCCGCAGCTCGCGACATTGCGCCCCTATGCCGAAAAAGGCGTGCCGACCCGCACCGAGATCGCCTCGCAGATGGATGCGGCCGCCAATGCCATGGTGGCAGCGGCCACGCCGGTCGACCAGAATGCCGGCTTCCTGCAGAACCTGATGTCGAGCGCCGAATCGCTGGTCAAGGTCCGGCCGATCGGCGCCGTCGAAGGCGCCGGCGCACCGGAAACCGTGGCGCGCATGGAGGTTGCGGTCACTCAGGGCGACTATGCCAAGGCACTCAGCGAATACGACACGTTGCCGCAAGCCGTGAAGGCGGCGGGCGCCGACTTTGCCGGCAAGCTGAAAGCCCGCATCGAGGTCGAAACCCAGGTCGACGCGCTGATCTCCGGCGCGATGAAGGCATGAGGGCAACACGATGATCCGCCTGCTCGCCTTCCTCATCGTCGTCTTCGCGCTCGGGCTGGGCTTTGCCTGGCTGGCCGACCGGCCGGGCGACATGGTCGTCACCTTCAACGGCTACCAGTACCAGGTGAGCCTGATGGTGGCGGCGGTGGCCGTCGTTGCCGTCGTTGCGGCGGTGATGATCGTCTGGTGGCTCATCAAGTCGCTGTGGAACAGCCCCTACACCATCTCGCGCTATTTCCGCGTGCGCCGCCGTGACCGTGGCTATCAGGCGCTGTCGACCGGCATGATCGCCGCCGGCGCCGGCGACGGGGCGCTGGCCCGCAAGAAGACCAAGGAAGCGGCCAAGCTGATCCGCTCCGACCAGGAGCCGCTAATCCATCTGCTCGAGGCGCAGGCATCGCTGCTCGAAGGCGATCATGAAGGCGCGCGCCAAAAGTTCGAGAGCATGCTCGACGACCCCGAAATGCGGCTGCTTGGCCTGCGAGGGCTTTACCTGGAGGCTGAGCGGCTGGGCGACCGCAACGCAGCCCGGCACTATGCCGGCCGCGCCGCCGCCGTGGCGCCGCAACTGGCCTGGGCAGCCGAATCGACGTTGGAGGAGCTGACCGCGCGCGGCGACTGGGACGGGGCGCTGAAACTGGTCGATGCGCAGAAGTCGACGCGGCAAATCGAACGCGACGCCGCCAACCGCCGCCGCGCCGTGCTGTTGACCGCCAAGGCGCAGTCGCTCGCCGATAGCGATCCCGCGGCTGCCAGGACAGCGGCGATCGAGGCTAACAGACTGCAGCCGGATTTCGCCCCCGCCGCCGTTGCCGCCGCCGCGGCGCTGTTCAAGCAGAACGACGTGCGCAAGGGCTCGAAGATCCTTGAAGCAGCATGGAAGGCCGAGCCGCATCCCGAAATCGCGGAGATCTATACCCATGCAAGGCCGGGTGACGCCGTGGTTGATCGGCTCAACCGGGCAAAGAAGCTGCAGGAGATGAAGAAGAACCACGCCGAATCGTCGATGACGGTGGCGCGTGCCGCGCTCGACGCGCAGGATTTGTCGACCGCCAGGCGCGAGGCCGAAGCCGCGATCCGCATGGATCGCCGCGAGGGTGCCTATCTGCTCCTTGCCGATATCGAGGAGGCCGAGACCGGCGACCAGGGCAAGGTGCGGCAGCTTCTCTCCAAGGCGGTTCGGGCCCCGCGCGATCCGGCCTGGGTGGCCGACGGCGTCGTCTCCGAGCGCTGGGCGCCGGTATCGCCGGTCACCGGCCGTCTCGACGCCTTCGAATGGCGCGCGCCGATGGAGCGGCTTGGCCAACTGATCGACAGCCGCGATGAGCCGGATGCCCCGGTAGTGGCCATCGAGGCGCCGGGCAGGCCGGAGAAGCCGGTCGACGTGATCGATCATGCCGCCTCGGGCAACGAGGCGACGGGCAAGGACGCCGAAAGCCGCGAGGATCATGTCACCCCGGTCACGGCCGCCGCCTTTGCCGCGGTGCCGGCCGATGCCGAAGCCGTCGAGCCGGCGGAAGAACTGGCGCGCCTGCCGGACGATCCAGGCGTCGATCCGGACGACGAGGCGGAAAAGTCGCCACGCCGGTTTCGGCTGTTTTGATTTTGGGCCGGCCATCGGGCCGTTTGGGAATGAATTGATGTTCGAGCGCGTTCTGTCGTTTCTCAGGGATTTGCCGGCTGGCTCCGCCAGCCATACCAGCACGGACGACCCGCGCATCGCGGCCTCGGCGCTGCTCTACCATGTGATGAATGCCGACGGCGTTCGCCAGGATGTCGAGTGGGAGCGGTTCAAGGCGGTGCTGGCGCAGAGCTATTCGATCAAAGGTGCCGAACTCGAGGCGCTGGCCGCCGCAGGCGAGCGCGCCGACAACGAGGCGATCGACCTCTACGCCTTCACCAGCGTGCTCAAGCGCCATCTCGACGCGGAGGGGCGCAAGGCCTTCATCGGCCTGATGTGGGAGATCGTCTATGCCGATGGCGAGCTGCATGAGCTCGAGGACAATACGGTGTGGCGGGTCGCCGAGCTGATCGGCGTCGAGCGCCACGACCGGATCGAGGCGCGCCGCAAGGCCGCGGCGCAGGCACCCGGCGCCACCGGAACATCAAGCGACGAATAGGATTTTCGCCTTTCCATGCCGCCCAGAACGAGCCCGAAGCCAAAGATCCTGATCATTCTACATCAGGAGAATTCGAGCCCCGGACGCGTCGGCCACATGTTGCTGGAAGAAGGCTTCGATCTCGACATCCGCCGCCCGCCGCTCGGCGACGCCCTGCCCGAAACACTGGATGGTCATGCCGGCGCGGTGGTGTTCGGCGGGCCGATGAGCGCCAATGACGAGGACGAATTCGTCCGCCGCGAGACCAACTGGCTGGAAATCCCGCTCAGGGAAAACCGGCCGCTGCTCGGCATCTGTCTTGGCGCGCAGATGCTGGCCAATCATCTCGGCGGCAAGGTCGAGGGCCACGGCGAAGGGCTGGTCGAGATCGGCTGGTATCCGCTGAAGGCGACCGAAGCCGGCAAGAAACTGATGCACTGGCCCGAAATGGTCTACCAGTTCCATCGCGAGGGCTTTTCGCTGCCGAGCGACGCGATGCTGCTGGCCACGAACGAGACCTATCCCAACCAGGCTTTCCGCTACGGCGACAATGCCTGGGGCATCCAGTTCCATGGCGAACTCACCCGGGTGATGATGCAGCGCTGGCTGGTGCGCGGCGCCCACCGCTTCGAGCTGCCCGGCGCCCAGCCTGGCCGCGACCATCTCGGCGGCCGGCTGATCTGGGACATACATTTGAGGCGCTGGCTGGACGAGTTCTTGCGCATGATTTTTGGCGGACCGGTGGCGCGGTAGAGTCGAACCGGTGGTCGGAATGGCCAAATCCGGCCGACTTCAGACCGGCGGCTTTCGGCGCGTGAAAACTAGAGCAATTCCAGGAAAAGTGCGTAGCGGTTTTCCGTCCGGAATGCGTGAAAACAAAGAGTTAGAGCGGTTCGGCGATTCCAATAAACACTGAACCGCTCTAGTCCGAAAAGCTCACGCTCACGCCGCGTTGCCGAAAATAAGCCTGCATCAACTTGCGGCCCGAGCGGTTGTTCTGCGCCAATTTTGTGGGATCGAACACCGCCTGTTTTATCCCTTCTCGTGCCAGCGCTGCCTTGAGCGTCGCGATATGTGCGTCGATGTCGGCATTGTCCGCCCGAAGAGACGCATAGATACTTTCGGTCGCCTCGGCCACAGTCGGTTCGCTCACAGGTGTTGTCCTTTGGTTGGTTGGGCGGGCGGCTTAGAGCGGTTTAGCGATCGGCAGTATCGCTGAACCGCTCTAACTCTTTGTTTTTACGCGATTCCGGACGGAAAACCGCTGCGCACTTTTCCTGGAATTGCTCTAGCACAGATTCGCGGCCCCGCCGATACCGATGAAGCCGTCAGTTTCGTCCTTTGAGGTGCCGCACCTTGCGCAGCGCCGGGAATAGATAGGCCCACAAGCCAGCAACCGCGACGGCGCCGACGCCGCCGATGACGACCGCCGGAACCGTGCCGATCAGCGCCGCCATGGTGCCGGCGCGGAATTCGCCGACCTCGTTGGAGGCGCCGACGAAGACCTGGTTGACGGCGTTGACGCGGCCGCGCACTTCGTCCGGCGTCCACAGCTGGATCAGCGTTTCCCTGATGTAGACGCTGAACATGTCGGTGGCGCCGAGGAAGACGAGCGCCGCGATCGACAGCCAGGTGAGGGTCGACAGACCGAAGAGCACGGTGAAGGCGCCGAACGCCGCCACGAAGCTCAGCATGATCTTGCCGGCGTGGTCGCGGATCGGATGCCCGGCGAGCCATACCGCGACGCAGATGGCGCCGAAGCCCGGCGCCGAGCGCAGCAGGCCGAGGCCCCAGGGGCCGAGTTGCAGAATGTCGCGCGCATAGACCGGCAGCAGTGCCGAGGCGCCGGACAAAAGCACTGCGAACAGATCGAGCGAGATGGCGCCGAGCACGATCTTCTCGCTCCAGATGTAGCGGAAGCCGGCAAATAGTGTTTCCATCGTCGGCTTATCGGTGGCGCTTTGCTGGGCGGGTTTGGGAATGGTGAAGATCAGCAGACCGGCCACCAGCATCAGCACAGAGGCGACGGCGTATGCGGCTTCGGCCGAGACGCCATAGAGCAGGCCGCCGGCGACCGGACCGACAATCGTGGCCGTCTGCCAGGCGGAGGAGTTCCAGGCAATCGCATTGCCGAAATCTTCCGGTGGCACCAGATTGGCGAACAGCGACGACGAGGCCGGTCCGTAAAAGGCGCGCGCCATGCCGAATAGCGCCAGAACGACGAAGATCGGCAGCGGACTGACGAGGCCGCGCAGCGTGAAGTACAGGAGAACGAGCGCACAGGCTGCCTCGACCACCGTTGCCAGCGCCATGATCAGCCGGCGACCGAAGCGGTCGGCGACGACGCCAGTGACCAGCACCAGCAACAGCGAAGGCAGGAACTGGACGATGCCGACAATGCCGAGATCGAACGGATCGCGCGTCAGGTCATAGATCTGCCAGCCGACGGCGACGGAAACGATCATGGTCGCGAAGGTGGTGAGAAAGCGCGCCGTCCAATAGCTGAGGAAGGCTTTGTGCCGGAAAGCGGCGTAACGCTGCTCCGGTAAAGTTTGTTCAGGTATCATGAAGGTAGGGCCCCGGTTGCTTTGGCATCGGCTGGCGGGGCACTTCCCGGATGGGCGCTGTTCCGGCCAATGGAACTTGGTAAAATTCGGCGCGGATATGCGTCAAAAACAGGCTTGGAGCAAGAGACTTTCGATCCGCGTCGTCGATCGCACGCGGAAGTTACTGCCGTAGCGCGGCCGAAATCGCGTTCAATCCGCCTCTCAATTGGGCCTCCGTCGGCCAGCCGAAGCCGACGCGGAAGAAGCGCTTTTCCATCTCGAACCAGTGGCCGGGCCCGACATAGGTGCCGTGGTCTTCCAACAGCCTGATATAGAACCGGTCTAGGTCGAAGCCGGACTCGACATCGAGGCGCGGGAAACCGACGACACCGCCCTCAGGCCGTACCCAGTCGACCAGCGGCTCGCGGTCGATCCAGGCCTGGACGATGTCGCGGCGCTTGGCCATTTCGGGAAGCAGCTTTGCCAGAAACGCGTCCCGGCGATCCAGCATGCCAAGCGCAATGCCTTCGTCGATGACGCTGCCGCAGATGCCGATCTGCTCCTTGGCGGCGAGGAATTTTTCCTGGAGGGCTGCATCCCTGGTGATCAGCCAGCCGATGCGGATGCCGGGAATGCCGAAGGCTTTTGACAGCGACGAGACGCTGATGGCCTTTTTGCTCAGGGAGGCCGCCACTGGCAGGCGCTTGTCATAGGAAAGATCGCGGTAGGTTTCGTCGACCAGCAAATGACAGCCACTGGCCTCGGCGAGCGCGACCAGCGCGTCGAGATCGGCGCGGCTCATCATGGTCCCGGTCGGGTTGTGCGGGCAAGTAACGCTGATCAGCCGGGTGTTCGGCCGCATCGCTGCCTTGATGCGCTCGACGTCGATGGCAAAGCCTTCCTCGAATGCCAGGTCGACGAAGCTGATGGCGCAGCCGATCGCCCTCGGGGTTTCAATGTTGGTGGCGTAGTTGGGCCTGATGACGACGAGGTGATCGCTTGCCGACAGCAGCGAGGTCGAGATGATGAACAGCGCGCCGGCGGCACCCGCTGTGACCAGCACATCGTCGGGCGCGATGCCGGCATCCTGCGCGGCGATCAGGTCGCGCAACGCCTTGTCGCCGCGGTGCTCGCCGTAAAAGAGCGTCAGGTCGGGCAGCGAGAGGCCGATGTCGGAGAGCTTCTGGTCGGTAATCGAGCTTTCGGAGAGATTGTAGCGGATACGCTCATAGCCGTACTCCTCCGGGGCTTCTCTCTCGATCACCATCCTGGTGTAGTTCATCGCTTCCCCTCCGGAGCGGTTCACCGTTTCACGGAAACGGCAAGAGCTCCATCCCCTTTGTCTAGACGCAATTCCGGACGGAAAACCGTTTCACACTTTTCCTGGAATTGCTCAAAGCTTGTCTGGTTCATCCAAGCCACAAAAGCATGAAGCCTGCCAAGGCGGAATCGCCGGCAGGCTTCAGACAAAACATTGGCTCAGATGAAACCGCTCAGGCCGAAACCTTGGCCTTCCTGCCCTTCGACTTGGCAGGCGCCGGCGCGACGGCCTTGCGGCCGAGCCCGATCGACTTCGCCAGTTCCGAGCGCGAAGCGGCGTAGTTGGGTGCGACCATCGGATAGTCCGACGGCAAGCCCCATTTGGCGCGGTAGGCGTCCGGCGTCAGGCCGAAATGCACGCCGATATGACGCTTCAGCGATTTGAACTTCTTGCCGTCTTCGAGGCAGATGATGAAATCCGGGGTCACCGACTTCTTCGGGTTGACGGCGGGGACCAGCGGTGCCGCCACCGGAGCGACCGGCTGGCCGAGCCCGCTGATCGAGGCGCTGACGCTGGCGATCAGTTCGGGAAGGCCGGACGCAGGCAGGCGGTTCTTCTCGACATAGGCCGATACGATATGGGCCGTCAGTTCGAGAAGGTCGAGGGTTTTGCTGGCGTGGCTGTTTTCGTCGGTCAATCTATTTTCCTCCATCCATGGCGCATGACCTCGAAAATGGGGCCGTTTTCAAAAGGGATGATGCGCAAAATTAAAGTGCGTCGTCTTTGTGCGCCGCGCGCGACGCGATGTAGTGGGGCTGACTTCCTAGTCGGCAAATCTGCACAATGCAATCTATCGGCGCGACATCACACGCCATTTTGAACAACTATACTAAACTGTAATAATATCAGACGATCAGGGCCTTGTCGCGCCACAGACGAAATCCGCCTTCGAAAGCGCGTGTGTTGTCACCGCGCCTGGAGTTGGGGGGCAATTCGTCGAGCTTGTCGACATTGCCGCCGCCGATGACGACATAGTCTGGCTGCAGGGCGGCGTGCAGCCGGTTGACGACGTCGAAGACATAGCCGCGCCACTTCTTCTTGCCGCGCTTTACCAGGCCGCGTTCGCCGACATAGTCCTCGAAACTCTGGCCTTTTCTGTAGGGGAGATGGGCGAGTTCCATCGGCTGGCCGACATTGTCGAGGACCATCGCCGCACCGAGGCCGGTTCCGAGCCCCAGGAACAGCATGCGCCCGCCCTCATAGCTGCCGAGGGCCTGCATCAGCGCATCATTGACCACCTTGACCGGCTTGCCGAACTCAGCGGCGAAGTCGAAGCCGGCCCAGCCCTTGCCGAGATTCATGGGGTCAAGCACCGGCTTGTTGTGGCGCACAGGGCCCGGATAGCCCATCGAGATGACGTCGTAGGAAAGGCCCTCGGCGAGCTTCTTCACCTTGCCGATCATCTGCCGTGGCGTCAGGTCAGGCCCGGAATCCGCCCGGCGCTCGGTGCCGCCGTCGCTGGTCAGGATCTTGAGGTGCGACCCGCCAATATCGATCGAAAGGACGACCTGCCCGGTGTACGACGCAGCCTTCTCAGCCACCTTGGCCATCCTGTCCTCTCCGTTCATGCCACCGGATCAATCCAGCCATTGGGCGGCCCGAAGCCGGCCATGGCGTCCGCCGGTCCCCACGTCTTCGGCTCGTAAAGATGCGGCGGCGTGGTGTCGCCGAGCACCGGACCGACGATGCGCCAGGCCAGTTCGGCGGCGTCCTGGCGGGTGAAGAGCTGGCCATTGCCGTTCATGGCGTCGCCGATAAGCCGTTCATAGGGCGGCATGTCGCCCTTCGAATCGTCGAGCGCGGTCAGTTCCACCTGCTCGCCGGTCATGTCGTCGCCGGGCGCCTTGCGCTGGGCGCCGATGGCGATCGTCACCTGCGGGTCGATGCGAAAACGGACGTAATTCTGGTCGGTGGGCTTGATCGGATCGAAGACGTCGAGCGGCGGCCGCTTCAGCCGCACCACCACCTCGGTGACATGCACCGGCATGTTCTTGCCGGCGCGGATGAAGAACGGCACGTCCTGCCAGCGCCAGGTGTCGACGAAGAAGCGCACCGCCGCGAAGGTCTCGACCGGCGAGTTCGGCGCCACGCCGGGCTCGGCGAGATAGCCGGTGAACTGGCCGCGCACGACATCGTCTTTCGTCAATGTCCGGATGGCGCGCAGCACCTGCACCTTCTCGTCGATCAGGTCGTCGGCGGAGCGGCCGACCGGCGGCTCCATGGCCAGGAGCAGCAGGATGTTGAGCAGATGGTTCTCGATGACGTCGCGGATAGCGCCGACATCGTCGTAGAAGCGGCCACGGCCTTCGACGCCGAAGTCCTCGGCCATGGTGATCTGCACGCTCTCGACGTAATTGCGGTTCCAGATCGGCTCGAGCAGGGCGTTGGCGAAGCGGAAATAGAGCAGGTTCTGGATCGCTTCCTTGCCGAGATAGTGGTCGATGCGGAAGATCGACTGTTCGTCGAACACGAGGTGCAGCACGCGGTTCAGCCAGCGCGCCGACTGCAGATCGTGGCCGAAGGGCTTTTCCACCATCAGCCGCGCGCCATGCGCGGTGCCCGACTGCTCCAGGCCTTGCACGACTGTCTCGAACATGGACGGCGGCACCGCCATGTAGTGCAGCGGCCGCTGGGCGCTGCCGAGTGCCGTCTTCAGCTTCTCGAACGTGGCCGGATCGCGATAGTCGCCGCTGACATAGCGCAGCAGCGACGCCAGCTTGGCGAACACCTTCTCATCGATGGCGCCGAGCGCGCTGACGATGCCGTCGCGAGCCCGGTCCTGCAATTGCCTCAAATCCCAGGCATCGAAGGCGACGCCGATCACCGGTTCGGTAAGCGTGCCCTTGGCGATCATCTGGTAAAGCGCTGGAAATATCTTCTTGTGGGCGAGGTCGCCGGTCGCTCCGAAGAGCACCAGCGTGTCGGACCGTTCCTGGCTCATGCCTGCGTCTCCCCTGCCGCCGTCACTTGCCGTCCTTCGGCTTTTCGATGTGACCGCCGAAGGCATAACGCATGGCGGACAACAGCTTGTCGGCGAATTCGGATTCGCCTTGCGAGGAGAAACGATCGAACAGGGCCGAGGACAGCACCGGCGCCGGCACGCCGGTGTCGATCGCCGCCTTCAGCGTCCAGCGTCCCTCGCCGGAATCCGAGACCCGGCCGCCGAATTGCGCCAGACCCGGATCGCTCTTCAGCGCGCCGGCGGTGAGATCGAGCAGCCAGGAGCCGATGACGCTGCCATGTCGCCACACCTCGGCCACCTGCGGCAGGTCGACGTCGAACCGGTAGTATTGCGGGTTTTCCAGCGGGCTGGTCTCGGCGTCCGCCATACGCTGCCGCTTGCCGGCATTGGCCGACTTCAGGATGTTCATGCCTTCGGCATAGGCGGCCATGACGCCATATTCGATGCCGTTGTGCACCATCTTGACGAAGTGGCCGGCGCCGCTCGGTCCGCAATGCAGGTAGCCATAGGGCGCGGTGCCGGCGGTCTTGTCCGGGGTGGGCGCGCCGGCATCGGCGCCAGGCGCCAGCGTGGCAAAGACCGAATCGAGGTGCTGCACCGCCACGTCGGGGCCGCCGATCATCAGGCAGTAGCCGCGTTCCAGGCCCCAGACACCGCCGCTGGTGCCGACATCGACAAGGTGGATGCCCTTGGCGGCCAGTTTCGCGGCCTGATCGACAGCGTCGTGATAGTAGGAATTTCCGCCGTCGATGACGATGTCGCCAGGCTCCATCAGCGCCGCGACCTGATCGATGATCTTGCCGGTGATCGCCGCCGGCAGCATCAGCCAGACGCAGCGAGGCTTGGCGAGCTTGCCGACGAATTCCGCCATCGAGGCTGCTCCGGACGCGCCGTCGCTCACCAGCGCCGCGACGCTGGCCGGATTGATGTCGTAGACGACGCATTCGTGGCCGTCGCGCATCAAGCGCCGCACCATGTTGGCGCCCATCCGGCCCAGTCCCATCATTCCGATCTGCATGGCTTCGTCCTGTTTCCTAGAGATTTGCTGGGTTTGTCGAGGAAGGATCTACTGGCTGTCCTGAGCGCCTGACATGACGGAGAAGTCGACATTCTCCCAATCGCCGGTTCCGGGCCAGAAAAAAGTGAAGATCAGCGTGCTTCCGCCGGGGAGGATGGCCGTGGGCAGATCGACAAGGTGGATGCCGAAAGCGTTCTCCCCCGTCTGGCTGTCGTGGGCGGTTGCCCAACTGTCGGTGCTCCAGTGGACAGTGGCTGCTGCCAGCAATTCGATACGCAGCGTCTTGCCGGCCGGCAGCGCGCGGATCTTGTTGTTGAAGCGCCATGTCCTGAATGGCGAAACGGTGTTGTCCTCGATGTAGCGCCTCACGCCTTGCGGCGGCATGTCGAAGACGGCGCCGTCGCGCAGCGAGCGCAACAGCTTGATATGTTCGGAATGCGCCCAGACCAGCGGCATGGCGCTGCCTGATGGCTTGCCATACAACAGTTCGCGCTCGGGAATATCGGCGCCGTCCCAGACCTGTTCGGGCAGCAGGCCGCCGGGTCCGGCCGACCGTTCCAGCGCATCGAGCAGGCGGGCCGCCTTGTCCTTGCGCCCAGCCGCCAGCTCGTAATGGGCGCGTTCGCCGGCGAGCAGCGGCCACGGCCGGCCCTGGCCGGTGCCGTCGAAGGGCGAGCCATCCTCGTGTTCACCATAGCCGTCGCTGTTGTAGCGGTACCAGAGCGGTCCTTGCGGCAGCTCGCAGCGCAACTGCGCGTCGATGGCCTTGACGGTGTCGACGATGCGCGGATCGTCGGCGGCCCTCAGGCCAAAGCGCACCAGGGCCAGTGCGTCCGGGCTGACGATTTCTTCGACCGGCCGTTCCGTGTCGCCGGGCGGCCGGTTCTTGATCGGGACATAGCCATCCTTCGGCGAACCGGCATCGGCGCTGTCGGGCGGCGCGATGCGGACGTAGTAGCCGCCGACGCCCACGGCCCTGCAGATGGCGGTGCCGGTGACATAAGTCCAGCGCTCGACCTGGTCGTTCCAGCAGTCGGCGGTCTCGCGCAGATAGCTTGCCGCGTCCCGCTTGCCGCAGGCATCGAGCAGGTCGGCGCCGGCAAGCAGTGCCGCAATCTCGACGGCCAGCGTGAACGGGCTGTAGCCGGCGTCTTCTTCCCAGCGGTCCTCGCCGGTGACGGGACCATTGCGCACGACATAGGACGCCGCGCGCTCAATCATCGGCAGGAAGGCCCTGAGCCTGTCAGTCGGCAGATGGCCAGCGCGATGCAGGGCATCGGCCAGCAGCATGGGGAAGGCGCATTCGTCCATCTGGATGCCGGGCCAATAGGCGGAGCCGTCGAGCCAGGCGTTCTGCGGCCAATGGCCGTCCGGCTGTTGGATGGAGCGGAGGTATTCCAGGATCTGCAGTGCCGAAGCGGCATCGCCGGCGGCGAGATAGCCGCCCGCCGTTTCGACCAGGTCGCGCGGCCAGACCAGGTGATAGCCGCCGAGATCGTCGTCACCTTTGTCGAACCCCCACGGAATCGACAGGCTGGCCACCGCCGCGCCCGGCATGGCCGATGACCGGTGGGTGGCCAGCATCGCGGTGGAGACGCGGTAGCTGTTTACTCCCGGCACCCCGGGCGTCCGGTCGCGGTCCAGTGGCAGCAGCCCCGCCTGCCATTTGCGCCATTTTTCGACATAGGATTTCGCCGCCGGTTCAAAACCCCGTTTCAGGCTGGCGAAGGCGTTTTCGGCCGCTTCGTCTGGAGTCGCGCCAAAACCCAACGCCAACACGGCTTTTGTGTTGACGGCGGTGAAACCGATCTCGCCGGTCAGCGCTACATTGCCGTCCTCGGCGCGCCGCCAAGCCGGATCGAGCTTGCCGGCATGGTTCAGTTGCTGCCAACCGTCGGAGAAGCCGACATAGCCGGCCGAACAATCCCGCCAGGGCAGCGACGAGGCCAGCGCCAGGCAGGTGCCGCGCCCCGAGGCAAACAGGACAGGCTTTCCCTGGTACTCGCCGACCCAGGCGGTGTTGCCCATGCCGGCATTGACCAGATGCGGCGCCAGAAGCGCGTAGACGCGGTAGTCGGCGACGGAGCCCTTCAGCGGGTTGAAGGTGATCTCCTGCAGCAAGGTCGGGCGCGCCGGATCGGCCAGAATGCGCTTCTCGATCCGGTAGGCGCCGTCATCGGCCGTGTTGGCCAGCCTGTAGGCGGGCACGCCGTCCTCGAACGGCTCGATGCCGTGCGCGGCATCCCGCTTCTCCTCGGAGAAATATCCATCCCTGCGGGTGACGATCAGGCCGAGGTCGCGCGTGCAAGCGCTGTCGACGCGCGGATAGTACACCTCGTTCAGGATGCCGTGGCTGATGGTGAACCAGACGCGACTGGACGGCGAAAGCGCCGATCCGACGCCGCTCTTGGCACTAGAGGTCCAGCGCGCGGGAATTCCCGGTGCGCCCGGCGGCACAGTCGGCGTCATGCTTGTTCGCTCTCCTGGCCCGTATGCCTAGCCATCAACCGGAGCCATTTCAATCAGCGCACCGCAAGTTGATCGCCGGCGTACATCGGATTGCGGTTGACAGCCCGCCGGCCTTCTGCACTTTTGTCTGACAATAGATAAAAAACAGGATCGCAACCGCGAAATCGTCGACAACCAAACTGATCAGCAACTCTCGGGAGGAGTATCACATGAAGAAGCTATTGGTTCTCAGCACGCTTGCGGCGGTGCTCGCAGCAGGTACGGCTTTGGCCGACACCAGCGGCAAGAAGATCGCGTTCTCCAACAATTACGCCGGCAATTCGTGGCGGCAGGCGATGCTCGACAGCTACGGCATCGTCACCAAGAAGGCGGTCGACGACAAGATCGTCGGCGCGGCCGATGTCTTCACCACCGCCGACAAGGAGGTGCCGACCCAGGCCGCTCAGGTGCAGAACCTGATCCTGCAGGGCTATGACGCCATCGTCATCAACGCCGCCTCGCCGGATGCGCTCAACGGCGCCATCAAGCAGGCCTGCGACGCTGGGATCACCGTCGTTTCCTTCGACGGCACCGTAACCGAGCCTTGCGCCTACCGCGTCGTCGTCGACTTCAAGGACATGGGCAAGCAGGAAGTCGAGCATATGGCCAAGTTCCAGCCCAAGGGCGGCAATCTGCTTGAAATCCGAGGCCTGGCCGGCACTTCGATCGACGACGCCATCCATGCCGGTATCCTCGAGGGCGTTGCCGCCCATCCCGAGTTCAAGATCGTCGGCTCGGTCACCGGTGACTGGGACCAGACCACGGCGCAGAAGGCGGTGGCGACCATCCTGCCGTCGCTGCCCGACATCGTCGGCATCGTCGACCAGGGCGGCGACGGCTATGGCGCCGCGCAAGCCTTCGCCGCCGCCAACAAGCCGCGCCCGACCATCATCATGGGCAACCGGCAGGACGAATTGAAGTGGTGGAAGGAACAGAAGGACAAGGACGGCTACCAGACCTGGTCGGCCTCGATCGCGCCTGGCGTGTCGACGCTCGCCTTCTGGGTGGCGCAGCAGGTGCTCGATGGCCGCAAGGACATCCCGCACGATCTGCTGGTGCCGTATCTCGCCTTCACCCAGGACGATTTCGAGGCGGCCCTGCCGAAGATCAAGGAGGGCGGTGTCGCCACCCACGAATACACGCAGGAAGATGCCATCGCGGCGATCAAAGCCAATATCAAGTGAAAGTCGCACACGCGTTGCCGCGCGCACCACTGAACGGATATCGTTGAGCATGGCTGCAGGCAATACGGACGTCATCAGACTGAGCGGCGCCGAAAAACAATTCGGCGCCGCCAATATTGACATCGTAAGACTTGACGGTGCCGAAAAGCATTTCGGCGCCGTCAGGGCGCTGGGCGGGGTGGATTTCCATGTCGGATCCGGCGAATGCGTCGGCCTCGTCGGCCATAACGGCGCCGGCAAGTCGACGCTGATGCACATGGTGGCCGGCACCTCGACGCCCGACAGCGGGACGATCGGGGTGCATGGCGGTATCGAAGAGAACTACTCGGTGTCGCGAGCGCAGCAGCTCGGCATACGCTGCGTGTTCCAGGAGCTCTCGCTCTGTCCCAATCTCAGCGTCGCCGAAAACACGCGCATCAACCATGCTTCGCTCTCCGGCTTCGGCTGGCGGCGCAGGGCGGCCGAGCTGATCGCCGCCAAGCTCGATGAGATCTTCCCGGACCATGGCATCTCGGCCTGGGACATTGTCGGCGATCTCTCGATCGGCCGGCGCCAGATGGTCGAGGTGGCGCGCGCCTTCACGGTGACACAGGACCGGCTCGACCTGGTCATCCTCGACGAGCCGACCTCGTCGCTCGACGCGCACACGGCCGGCCAGCTGCTGGCTTTCGTGCGCCGCTTCGTCGCCGGCGGCAAAAGCTGCATCCTTATCTCGCACGTGCTGGGTGAAGTGTTGCGGAACGCCGACCGCATCGTCGTGATGCGCGACGGCAAGGTGGTGGCGTCGGACGCGGCTGGTGCCTTCGATCGCGACCGGCTGGTGACGGTGATGGGCGGAGCCGAGGCGCGCGAGAAGATCGCCGCACAGGCGGCTGCCGCCAAGCCAGGCGCCAGTCCGCTGCGCGTCCGGGCGCGGCCCGCCGGGCAGACTGACGGCAAGGACCTTGTCGCCCGCGCGGGCGAGATCATCGGCCTTGCCGGGCTGGCCGGGCACGGACAGACCGACTTGCTGCTGCGGATCTTTAATGCCGCCGCGCGCGCCAAGGCCGGCATCGAGGTCACGGCGCCGGTGGCGCTGGTGGCGGGCGACCGCCAGTCGGACGGTATTTTTCCGCAATGGTCGATTGCGCAGAATATCGGCATCCGCTCGCTGGCGCGTCTGCGCAACGGGTTGCTGATCTCGCCGCGGCGCGAGGCGGAGCTCGCCGATGCCTGGAAGAAGAAGATCGGCATCCGCACGCCTGACATGAACAACAACATCTTCTCGCTGTCGGGCGGCAACCAGCAGAAGGCCCTGTTTGCCCGCGCACTGGGCTCCGATGCCGAAATCGTGCTGATGGACGATCCGATGCGCGGCGTCGACATCGGCACGAAGCTGGAGGTCTACGACCTCGTGCGCGAAGAAGCGGGTCGCGGCCGCACCTTCCTCTGGTACACGACCGAAACCGAAGAGCTCGACAATTGCGACCACATCTATGTCTTCAAGAACGGCCGCATCGTCGCCAATTTGACGCGCGACGAGCTGACCGAGGAGAAGATCATCCAGTCCTCCTTCGGCGATGCGGCCTGAAATGACGGCGACGCCAATTGACAATGGCTTCAAGGGGTCGGCGGCACGCAATGCGGCGGCGCGGGCGCGGCTGTTGCGTGGCCTGCTGCCGGCGCTGTCGCTGGCGCTGGTGTTGGCGGCAATCGCCTGGCTCAACCCGCGCGCCATCAGCTATTTCGGCTTCAGCCTGATGCTGAACCTGGCGATTCCGATCGCGCTGGCGACGATCGCGCAGATGTTCGTCATCGCCGGCAACGAGCTCGACCTCTCGATCGGCACCTTTGTCGGCTTTGTCGGCTGCGTCACCGCGACCTGGCTGAAGGACGCACCGCTCATCGGCGTCCTCATTCTCGTCGGATCGATCGGCATTTATGCGCTGCTCGGCGCGCTGATCCACATGCGCAACCTGCCCTCGATCGTGGTGACGCTCGGCATGAGTTTCGTCTGGCAGGGGCTGGCCATCCTCGTCCTGCCCAAACCCGGCGGCAAGGCGCCGGACTGGCTGCTGGCGATCATGTCCTTCAAGCCGCCCTTCATTCCGTTTCCGATCATCGCCGCGCTGCTGATCGCCGCGGTCGTGCATTTTGGTTTGATGCGCACCTCCTACGGCGTGATCCTGCGCGGCTCCGGCGGCAATCCGGCGGCGCTGCGACGCGCCGGCTGGTCGCTGCTCAAGACCAAGATCGTGCTGTTCGCGCTGGCCGGTCTTTTCGGCGTGCTGTCGGGCATGGCGCTGATCGGCATCACCACCTCGGCGGATGCGAATATCGGCAATGGCTACACGCTGCTGGCCATCGCCGGCGTCATCCTCGGCGGCGGCGAGTTCGTCGGCGGCCGGGTCTCGCCGATCGGTGCTGTCATCGGCGCGCTGACGCTGGCGCTGGCCGCCTCGCCGCTGCTCACCTTCATGCACATTCCGCCCGACTGGCAGGTGGCCGCCAACGGCGCCATCCTGATCATCGTGCTGGCGGCGCGCGTGCTGATCAGCCGCAGGGAAAGGTGAGCGATGGCTTCGCTGAAAAAGCTGCTCACAAAACCGTGGATCTGGTCGTTTGTCGGTGCGCTGCTGGTGTGGCTGGCGACGATCGCCTTCACCGGCGGCTATGGCGGCGGCGGCATGGTCACGGCCGCATTGTCGCTTGCCGTGTTCACCGTCATCGTCGGCGTCGGCCAGATGTTCGTCATCACGCTCGGGCCCGGCAATGTCGACCTGTCGCTGCCGGCCAATATCGGCTTGGCAAGCGCGGTTGCCATGAAGGTGATGGGCGGCAGCGATGCCATGATCGTGGTCGGACTGCTGGCGGCGCTCGCCTGTGGTGCCGCGATCGGCGTCATCAACTATCTGCTGATCTGGGCGCTGCGCATCCCGCCGATCATCGCGACGCTGTCGGCGAGCTTCATCATCCAGTCGGTCGACATCAGCTATGGGCGCGGGCTGCAGATCAAGCCGCCGCCCGGCTTCGCCGATTTCACCAACTGGCAGGTGCTCGGCATTCCCGTGCTGGCGATCCTCACCGTGCTGTTCACCATGGGTGCGGCCATCGCCTTGCAGCGCATGATCTACGGCCGCTCGGTGCTGGCGATCGGCCAGAACATCCGTGCCGCTTGGCTGGCCGGCGTCAAGGTCGGGCGCATCCGCTTCCTCACCTACACGCTTTCGGGGGCGCTCGGCGGCATCGACGGCGCGCTGCTCGCCGGCTATTTCCGCGGCGCCAATGTCGATATCGGCAACGAATATTTGCTCGCTTCGATCGCTGTCGTCGTCATCGGCGGCACGTCGGTGGCCGGCGGCAAGGCCAATGTGCCCGGCGTCTGGGGCGCGGCGCTGTTCCTGGTGCTGCTGCTCACCATGCTCAACACATTCGGGGTCAGCGCCGGCGTGCGGTTGCTGCTGACGGGGCTGATCATCGTTGGGGTGATCACGGCGGCGGGTGGCGAGAAGGCGGTGCGCTGACTGCAACGTCTAGGGCGCGACCTCAGCCTGTCGGGCCAACAATTGGACCAGCCGGTTCCCATTCGCAGCGTGGCCTAGTAAACCGGTCCGCGATCTCAGTCGGTCTCGGAGGCTCCGCTTGTCCAGTTCTGTCAGTGTCGCGAATGAGGGTGGCGTCGCCATCCTCACCATCGACAATCCGCCAGTCAACGCGCTGAGTTTTCACGTCCGCGAGCCACTAACGCAGGCGCTGATCGCTTTGCAGGAGGAGGCATCGGTCGTGGCGATCGTCATTGCCTGCGCCGGCCGGACCTTCGTTGCCGGCGCCGACATCACCGAATTCGGCAGGCCGGTGCAGCAGCCTGACCTGCGTGCCATCGTGGCGGCGCTCGAAGCCATCGCCAAGCCAACGGTGGCCGCCATTCACGGCACAGCGTTCGGCGGCGGGCTGGAACTGGTGCTAGGCTGCCATTTCCGCGTTGCCGATCAAGGCGCAAAACTCGGCCTGCCCGAAGTGAAGCTCGGCCTCCTGCCGGGCGGCGGTGGCACGGTGCGGCTGCCGCGTCTTGTTGGTGCCGTGAAGGCCCTGAGGATGATCGGTTCCGGCACACCGATCGGCGCGGACGAGGCGCACGGGGCCGGCCTGGTCGACGCCGTCTTCGCGGGCGATCTGACCACCCACGCCGTGAATTTCGCCCGCGAAATGGCCCGCAAGGGTGGTCCGTTCACGCCGGTGCGTGATCGCGATGAGGGACTTAGGGAAACCGATCTGGCGGCCTTCGATGCCGAGGCGGCGGATTTGGCTGGGAAGGCGCGGGGCCTGGAAGCGCCGATCGCCTGCGCTCAGGCGGTGCGCAATGCCGTCACGCTGCCCTTCGACGAGGCGCTGGCGGCGGAGCGGGCGCTGTTCGTCAAGCTCGTCGCCAGCGACCAGTCGCGCGCGCAGCGGCATCTGTTCTTCGCAGAACGCGAGGCGGCCAAGCTTCCCGGCAATGTCGTCAAACGCAGGATCGCCCGCGTCGGCGTTATCGGCGCCGGCACGATGGGCGGCGGCATCGCCATGGCTTTCGCGAATGGCGGCTTTCCCGTCACCTTGCTGGAAACCAGCCAGGAAGCGTTGCAGCGGGGGCTGGCGACGGTCGAGAAGAATTACGCCGTCTCCGTCGCGCGCCGCTCCTTGAGCGAAGACGCCAAGCGGCAGCGGCTCGGTCAGTTCAAAGGCTCGATCGACCATGCCGATCTCGCGGATTGCGACCTGATTGTCGAGGCGGCGTTCGAGGACATGGCAGTCAAGAAAGAAATCTTCGGCAAGCTCGACGCGGTGGCCAGGCCGGGCGCTATCCTTGCCACCAACACCTCCTATCTCGACATCGACGAGATCGCCGCCTCGACCTCGCGGCGGCAGGATGTGCTCGGGCTGCATTTCTTCTCGCCGGCCAACGTCATGAAGCTGCTGGAGATCGTGCGCGCCGAAAAGACCGCGCCGGATGCGCTGGCGACCGTGGTCGATCTGGCGAGGCGGATCGGCAAGGTGGCTGTCGTCGTCGGCGTCTGCCACGGTTTCGTCGGCAACCGCATGCTGGCGGCGCGTGGCTCGGAATTGGAAGCGCTGCTGCTGGAGGGCGCGATCCCCAACCGGATCGACAAGGCATTCATCGATTTCGGCTGGCCGATGGGGCCGTTCCAGATGGGCGACCTGGCCGGCCTCGACATCGGCTGGCGCAACCGCAAGGCGCGCGGCCTGACGGCCGTCATCGCCGACACGCTGTGCGAACAGGGCCGTTTCGGCCAGAAAAGCGGTCGTGGCTTCTATCTCTACGAGAACGGTTCGCGCACGCCGGTACCCGATCCCGAGGTCGAGGCGCTGATCCGTGACAAGGCCGCCGAGAAGGGCATCGCGCCGCGCACGATCAGCGCCGACGAGATCATCGAACGCACGCTCTATCCCCTGGTCAACGAGGGGGCGAAGATACTGGAGGAAGGGATTGCTGCCCGCGCCTCCGACATCGACGTCGTCTGGGTCAATGGCTACGGCTTTCCCGTCGGCAAGGGCGGTCCGATGTTCTGGGCCGGCCTGGAAGGCGGGGCCAGGATCGTCGAGCGGCTCGAATATTGGCACGAGCGGACCGGCAAGGATGTTTTCAAGCCAGCGCCTTTGCTCAAGCGGATGGCCGAGACCGGCTCCTGGGAAACCGGGTCAACAGCCGGGATCCGAGGGTAGTCAGCGGCCTGCGGGAATCATCGGATCCGCGCGTCGATGATCTCGACGAAGCGGGCGAAAAGGCCGGCCTGCGACTTGATCTTGAGCTTGCGGTAGATGTTGCGGCGATGGACCTTCACGGTTCCCGGCACGATGCGCATGGCCCTGGCGATCGACTCGGTGGAGTGTCCCTGCAGCACCAGATCGACGACGTGTTTTTCGCGCGGCGTCAGCGACAGGCTTTTCCAGATATGGGCGCGGTCGAACTCGTTGACCGCGGCTATTTCCTCGTCCTGCTTCGTCTCGGCCGGCTCGTCGGCGGGAAGGGCAGGCCAGCGCAATCGGATGAAGCTGATCACGGTCGGCGCCATGTCGCGCAGCAGCCTGGCATCGGCGGTGCCGAACGGGCCGGAAGCGCTGAGCCGCATCAGCGACAGCACCAGCGCGTCCTTGCCCGGCAGCGGCACGAAGAAGCCGACTTCCTCGGCTAGCCTGGTCTGGCTGTAGTAGGAGCGGAAATATTCGCTGGCGTAGAAACGATCAGGCGCGAGTTCCCGCATGCGCCAGAACCCTTCCTTGCGCTCGACCGCCGCGTGATGGAACGGGTCGAGCAGGTAGGGCCCTTCCTGATAGAGCGCGACGAAGACGTGGCTTTCGACCGGTGTGAACGTCTCGAACAGCAGCGACGGGCGCGCGGCGCCGCGATAGCCGAAGATCACGCAGTGGTCGAAGCCGACATGCTGCCGCAGCCAGTCGACCATCGCCTGGCCGAAAAGGTCGCCGCTCGTCTCCCGCGTCGCCGCGACAAGGGTGGCGAGCCGGCTGTATTCGTCACTGCGGGATCCACTCAATCCATACCCCCTCAAATGAGAAAATAGATCAGATATACCACCTGCGAGGTATATACTAGCTGCCATTGGCTCTGGTAGCGTCTTGAAATCACATCGTCCTGTCGCTGGAGCCCGCAGCCTTGACCGCAGTGCCCGACATCGAATTTCGCGGCGTCACCAAGCGCTATGGCGCGGTGACCGCGGTCAGCGGCATCGATCTTGCCGTGCCACCGTCCGCCTTCGTTGCCCTGCTTGGACCGTCCGGCTGCGGCAAGACGACTTGCCTGCGCATGATCGGTGGCTTCGAGCAGCCGAGCGAAGGCCAGGTGTTCATCCGCGGCCAGGACATGGCCGGCACGCCGCCCTACCGGCGGCCGGTCAATATGGTGTTCCAGCAATATGCGCTGTTCCCGCATCTCGACGTGGAAGCCAACGTTTCCTATGGCCTGCGCCAGGCAAGGCCACGGCTGTCGTCGCGCGAGATCGGCCGGCGGTCCGGCGAAGCGCTCGAAATGGTGCGGCTCGCCGGCTATGGCGGCCGCAAGATCCACGAACTGTCCGGCGGCCAGCAGCAGCGTGTCGCGCTGGCGCGCGCGCTGGTCAACAAGCCGGCGGTGTTGTTGCTCGATGAGCCGCTGGCGGCGCTCGACAAAAAGCTACGCACCGACATGCAGATCGAGCTGCAGAACCTGCAGCGCGAGATCGGCATCACCTTCGTGCTGGTCACCCACGACCAGGAGGAAGCGCTGTCGATGAGCGATTTCGTCTGCGTCATGAATGGCGGGCGCATCGTCCAGCTCGGCCAGCCGAGCGAGATCTATGACGAGCCGGCCGACCTGTTCGTGGCCGATTTCGTCGGCAAGACCAATCTGCTTCCCGGCAAGGTTGCCGGTCATGCGGGTGACCTTGTCAGCGTGGCGCTGGCGGACGGCACCGTCATTGCGGCGCGCAAGCGCACTGCCCTGCAGCAGGGCGAGGCCGTCTCGATCAGCCTGCGTCCTGAATCACTCAGCCTTGGTGCGCCGACAAGCGGTCCGCTCAAGGGCGTCGTCCGCAACCGGATTTTCCTGGGCTCGACGGCGGAATACGCGATCGAGGTCCAGGGCATCGGCACTTTGCTCGCCAAGACTGATCACCTGATCGGCCAAGGCAATCTCTTCAAGCCGGGCGAACCCGTCGCCATCGGCTATGCCTCCGGAACGCCGCTGGCGTTTCCGGAAACCAAGAACAACGGGACCAACCAGAGGGTAAACAAACATGTCGAAATCATATCGTGACGGACTGCCGATAAGCCCCGAGAATTTCGTCGACCAACTGATGCGCCTGAAGCGTGGCTCAATCGGCCGCCGCGACTTCCTCGGCCTCACCGGACTCGGCATCGCGACGGCGGTGATGGCGCGCGAGATCGGCATCATGCCGACGCCGGCTTTCGCCGCCGAAAGCCTTGGTGACCGTATGTCGATCGCCACCTGGCCGAACTACCATGACCCGCAGACCTTCGAAAACTTCAAGAAGGACACCGGCGTCGCCGTCGAGGTCAACGTGTTCGGCTCCAACGAGGAGATGCTGGCCAAGCTGCAGGCCGGGGCCTCGGGCTGGAGCCTGTTCGTGCCGACCAATTATACGATCTCGACCTACAAGAAGCTCGGCATCATCGAGCCGCTGGAGATGGCGAAGCTGCCGAATTTCGACGGCACCCAGGAAGATCCGCGCTTCACCTCCGAGGGTACCATCGATGGCACTATTTACGCCGTGCCGAAGAACTGGGGCACGACGGGTTTTGCCGTCAACACCAAGAAGCTCACCAAGCCGATGACGAGCTGGAAGGAATTCTGGGATACCGCCATGGCCGAGGGCGACGGCCGCACCATGGTGCATGACTACCAGCTCACGACTATCGGCAATGCGCTGAAATATTACGGCTATTCGTTCAATTCGCTGAAACAGGACGAGCTCGCCAAGGCGGAGGAGTTGCTGCTGAAGGTCAAGCCGCACCTGTTCGCCGTATCGTCCGACTACCAGCCGGGCATGCGCGCGGGCGACGCCTGGATGACGATGTGCTGGACCAATGACGGCGCGCAGCTGCATCGCGACATTCCCGAGATCGCCTATGTGCTTGGCAAGGAAGGCGGCGAGATCTGGACCGATTTCTATGCCATCCCGAAGGATGCGCCGAACAAGCCCGCCGGCTATGCGTTGCTCAACTATCTGATGAACCCGCAGGTCGCGGTGAAGGAGCACCTGGCCAATGGCGCGCCTTCGACCGATGCGCGGGTCAACAAGCTGCTGCCCAAGGAGGTGCTCGACAATCCGATCCTCTATCCGGCGGCGGACCTGTTAACGCCGCTCGAATTCGGCGCGGCGGCGACGCTGACCGATCCGGGCCGCGCCGAGCTGATGGCGCGCTTCAAATCGGCTTGAGACTGGCCAGGACAAAGACAATCGACCGGCGGGCCCATGTCCGCCGGTACCGAGGCGGTTTTTCAAATGCACGGCAACAGATTTCGGCATAATTTCCTGACTGCCTTGCTGCTCGCGCCGGCGACAGTATGGCTGGTGGTGTTCCTGGTGCTGCCGTTCATCGCCATCGCCGTGTTCAGCGTCGGTGAGCGGGCGCCCGAGGGCGGCTATCAGGCGGCCTTCACGCTGGCGCAATACGCCAATCTTCCGGCGCGGGCGACCGCGTTCTGGAACACGATGGTGCTGGCGCCGGTGGGTGCGCTTGCCTGCCTGCTCGTTGCCTATCCGGTCGCCTATTACCTCGCCTTGCAGGCGCCGCAGCGCTGGCGGCTGATCCTGCTCGCGCTGGTCGTCATTCCATTCTGGACGAGCCTTTTGATGCGGACCTATGCCTGGATGTACATTCTGGGCGGACGCGGCATACCGGCGCTGCTCGCTTTTGCAGGCATCGAGGATGTCAGGCTGATCAACACGCCGGGCGCCGTCCTGCTCGGCATCGTCTACGGCTATCTGCCGCTGATGATCCTGCCGATCTATGTCAGCCTCGAGCGGCTCGACCGAAGGCTGCTGGAAGCCTCCGCCGATCTCGGCGCGACGCCATTATCGACCTTTCTGGGCGTGACCCTGAAATTGTCACTGCCGGGCGTGATGACCGGCTTCTCGCTGGTCATGATCCTGCTGCTTGGCGAATATTTGATCCCGACGCTGCTTGGCGGCGGCAAGGTGTTCTTCATCGGCAATGCGCTGGTCGATCTGTTCCTGCAGTCGCGCAATTGGCCATTCGGGTCGGCCATCGCGATCACGCTGGTGCTGGTTTCGGTGGTGGTGCTGATTGCCGCCAACCGCATCTCGACCCGGGTCTCGGGCGCCCGCAGGGTGGACCTGATCTGATGCGCGCCTTCGTCATTGCCGTCTTCGCCTTCCTCTATTTGCCGATCGTGCTGGTCGTGCTGTTCTCCTTCAATGCCGGCCACCATGCCAGCGAGTTCACCGGCTTCTCCGTGCAATGGTATGGCAAGGCGCTGTCCAACCCGTTCCTGGTCGAGGCGCTGAAGAACAGCCTGTTCATTGCCAGCACCAGCGCCCTGCTCGCGGCGGTGTTCGGCACTGCGGCAGCCCTCGGCCTGGCGCGTGTCGGCATCAGAACCCGCGCCGTCTTCGACGGGCTGCTCGGCGCGGCGATCGTCGTTCCCGGCGTCGTCATCGGCATCTCGACGCTGGTCGCGCTTGTCCAGCTGTTCGCGGTCGTCAATCCGTTCCTCGCCTCAGTCTGGCCCGGCGACCAACCGCCGCGCCTGTCGCTCGGCTACGGCTCGATCATCGCCGCGCATGGCCTGTTCTCGATGGCGCTGGTGGCGATGATCGTCGGCACGCGGCTGGGCAGCCTCGACCGCAATCTGGTCGAAGCGTCGAGCGACCTCTACGCCACGCCGCTGACGACGTTCCGCTCGATCGTCCTGCCGCAGATCATGCCGGCGGTGGTCGCCGGTTTTCTACTCGCCTTCACCTTCTCCTTCGACGATTTCATCGTCGCCTTCTTCGTCGCCGGCGCGCAGACGACGTTGCCGATCTATGTCTTCGCCTCCATCCGGCGCGGCGTGACGCCGGAGATCAACGCCGTCGCGACCATCGTGCTCGTCGCTTCCGTCCTGCTCGTGGTGCTTGCCCAATGGCAGCTGCGCCAGCGCAGGCCATCAAACTGAAAGCCGCTCCATGATCCTCAAAGACCGCATTGCCGTGGTGACCGGCGCCGGCTCCGGCATCGGACGTGCTGGCGCCATGATCATGGGCAGGGAAGGCGCCATGGTCGTCATCGCCGACAAGGATGCGGCCAACGGTGAGGCAACGGCGTCAGACATTCGGGCATTGGGCGGCCGGGCCGAGGCCATCGCCACCGATGTCGGCGAGGACGCGGCTGTTGAGCAACTCATAACCGGCACGCTGGAAAAGCATGGGCGCATCGACATCCTGCACAATCATGCCGGCATCCAGGTCGGCGGCACGCTGACCGAGGTCGAGACCGACGGCATGGATGCCTCCTGGCGGGTCAATGTGCGGGCGCAATTCCTGGCGGCCCGGATCGTCATGCCGTCGATGATCGCGCAAGGGGGCGGCGTCATCCTCAACACGGCTTCGAATTCGGGCGTCTTCTACGACCGCGAGATGATCGCCTATGCGACGTCGAAACATGCCGTGGTGGCGATGACCAGGCAGATGTCGCTCGACTATGCCCGGCACAATGTGCGCGTCAACGCGCTCTGCCCGGGCTGGGTCGACACGCCCTTCAACGAACCGTTCATCGCCCAGATGGGCGGACGCGCGGCGATCGAAACCTATGTCCGCACCAAAATCCCGATGGGGCGCTGGGCCGTGGCCGAAGAGATCGCCGAGGCGATCCTGTTTCTCGTGTCGGACCGATCGTCCTTCATGACCGGCCAGGCGCTGGTGATCGACGGCGGTGAAAGCATTGGCTGAGACCTCTGCTTTTATCTATCGACCTACCTATTTCAGCCCCCTTTTTCCTGCGGTTTCGCGTGGCGCCGGACGGCACAAGACCAAGGTCTGGCTGGCATGGGACTTCAGTGCCATTGCAAGTCAAAGGCAGTGAATTCCGTTGCTTTTCAGTGTCTTACGTTTCCGGCTTGGCGCCCGCTCTCGGATTGCGACCGCGTTTGTTTAAAGTTTACCGGGTACAATTAGCGATTTCTCATACGCAGATGGTTTAGCGGTGGGCGAGAACGCGATTCCCGAGGAGATTACCATGACAAACCGGAAAACTCTGTTCGCGGCGCTGGCCGCATTGGCGCTTCTGGCGTCTCCGGCGCTCGCCGGCAATGGGCATGGCAACGGCGGCGGCAATGCTGGAGGCAATGGCGGCGGCAACGGCAATTCCGGGGGCAACGGCAATAGCGGCACCCACGGGAATAGTGGCGGCAACAGCGGCGCTTCGCACGGCAAGTCGTCGTCGGCACCGGGACGGGCAGCCAAGACGGAAACGGACATCACGGCCAGCACCACGGTCGATACAGAAGTCTCGTCGAAGCAGAAGAACATCCACGCCAAACTCGGCCGGCTGAACTCGCTGCAGCGCAACATCAACGCCTATATGAACTCCAAGAGCAAGAAGTTCGGTGCCATTCAGGCATTCGTGACCCAATCGGCGAAAGCCAAGAATGCACAGGCTGCGGCTGCGGCGGCCGCCACCACGGCTGCCGCTGCCCAGGCCCAGCTGGATGCGCTGAATTCGCAGCTGAGCGCACTGACGTCGCTGTCGCAGGCCGAGATCGACGCTATGACACCCGAACAGCAGGCGGCCCTGCCTGGGCAGATATCGGCCTTGCAGGCCGATGTCACAGCTCAGCAGGCTGTGGTCGCCGCCGATAATGCGGCTGCCGACGAAGCCGCGGCCGCGGCAACCGCGGCAGCGGTCGGCACCGATGACGCATCGCTCGACGCGGCGCTGACGGACATGGCCAACAAGCCTGTCGACGCCGAGGTCACGGCCTGGGCCCAAGGCGTCCTTGCCGGCAAGATCGACCAGACGGCGGCCAAGCTTCAAGCGGGAACGACGCCGTAGCGGATCGTCACTGAAAAGGCGGTAGCCAGTCAAAGACGATGCCGCTGGGCTTCGCCCGGCGGCATTGTTTTTCCTGCTCGCGCGCCCTGGTCGAAGCGATCGATGCATAAGAGCACAACAGCCGCGTGGAGTTGCCGGGCGCCATTCTTCATACGTGTTTGCGGCCGCCGGTCTCGCGGAACCAGCTGTCGGGATAGGGATACCACCAGTCCTGGATTGCCGGCCTGTGGTCGATGATGACCATCTTGGAACGGCGGAAGGCATCGAGACCCTGGCGCCCGAGTTCGCGGCCGAGGCCGGAAGCCTTCCAGCCGCCGAAGGGCAGGGCGTCATTGTCGATCAAGGGGTTGTTGACCCAGACCATACCGGCCTCGAGCCGTTCGGCCGCCTCATGCGCTTCGGCGAGATCCGTGGTGAACACCGAAGCGCCAAGCCCGAACGGGCTGTCATTGGCGAGCCGGATAGCCTCGTCGAAATCCTTCACCCGGCAGATCGCGGCGACCGGGCCCGAAACACTCTTCGCGCACGATCGCCATATCCGGCGTGACGCCGGCCAGGATGGTCGGTTCGTAGAACCAGCCGGTATTGTGCGCCGGTGGAATGCGGCCGCCGGTGACGGCCTTGGCCCCGTGGGCAATGGCATCGTCGACCGTCGTGCGCTGGGAAGCCGACACCGGTTATGTCCTGGCGATCGACCTCGCCGCGCAGCCGGCGATGTCAGCCGAATTGCCCGCCGCCGAGGAAGACGAGCTTGCCGAAGCCATCCTGCGCGACCGGTCGGCGCGGCGCCTGGACCAGACAGTGACCGTCGCCGGGCTGATGCGGCGCTACGGTGCTGAGCGGAAGACGGTATTAAAATCTCTGAATAGACTGACCGAAGAAAACTTTCTCGATCGCGCACCCGGTCAATCCTGGCTGTTCCGCCGTGCGCCGGACGATCCGGGGGTGCAAGGCGAAAGCTACGAGTTCCGGCTTTTGCTGGAGCCGGCGGCGATTCTGACGCCGGGGTTCCGGCTGGACGGCGCGCGCCGCGATGTTGCGCCAGGCCATGGAGGCGCTTTCGGCGCTGCCCGACGCCGCGTTCGACACCGGCGAATTCCAGCGGCTCGACATCGATTTCCACGGCATGAGCGCCGAGGGCTGCGCCAACCGTTCGTCGCCGACGCGCTGGCCGATCACCTCAGGCTGCGCCGGCTGCCGGGCATCTATGCCGGCGTCAACGTCTTCCGGCTGAAGCAATCGCTGCGCGAGCACCTGAACATACTCGACCATCTCGAAAGCCGGCAGTATGAAGTGGCTGCCGATCTGCTTCGCATCCACCTGCGGCTCTCCCGCAGCCAGCGACCGCAAGCTGCCAGCCGCGGCGCCCCCGCGCTGTTCGGCATCATCAGCCGGCCGGATTGAAGAGGATTAATTGACGCGTAAAGCGAGACCGACCATCGCGCTGTTTCCCGAAGCCAGTTCCGGGGCGGCGTTGAATTGCGTCGGCATCGCGCAGGCGCTACGCGCGAAGGGCGCGCGGCCGGTTTTCATCTGCCATGCGGGGTTTTCCGGCGTCTTTGCCGACTACGGTTTCCAGGAATACCAGCTGCCGACCGAAGAGCCGCTGAGCGACAGCGAGCGCCAGAGCTACTGGCAGGCCTTCGTGCGCCGGCACCTGCCGCATTTCAAGCTGAGCCCGATCGACCAGATCGAAACCTACGTCGCGCCGACCTGGCAGGCGATCGTCGACACGGCGGTCAATGCCGAGGCGCCGCTGCGCCAATTGCTGGCGCGGCTGAAGCCCGACGCCGTGGTGCTCGACAATGTCATCATGTTCCCGGCGATAGCCGCAGCCGGCTGCCCGTGGGTGCGCGTCGTTTCCTGCGCCGAGACGGAGCTGCCGGACGCCGAAGTGCCGCCCTATCTGTCCGGGCTTGCCGCCGATGATCCGCAACGCGAGGCCTTCGAGGCCCGCTATCTCCAGGCTTCGGCTCCGGCGCATGACCGCTTCAACCGTTTTCGCGCGGATTGCGCCGTGGCGCCGCTGCCCAAGGGCCTGTTCCTGGAAGCCTCGCCCGATCTCAATCTGCTCCTGACGCCTTCGATCGTGCGGCGCGAACGCGCCGAGCCGCTCGACCCCGAGCGCTTCGTCTATCTCGAAGGCTGCGTGCGTTCGGAAGGGCCCTTCGAGGTGCCGGTTTTCCCGCGCAATGGCGGGCCGCTGGTCTATGTCAGCTTCGGCAGTCTCGGCGCGATGGATGTCGGCCTGATCGAGCGCATGCTTGCCGTCTTCGACCGGCTGCCGGCGCGCTTCATCGTCAATGTCGGCGGCTTGCGTGACGCCTATCGGGCGGTGCCCGACAATGTCTATCTCGACGCTTGGTTTCCGCAGCCCTCGGTGGTGGCGAAGTCGGACCTGTTCATCCACCACGGCGGCAACAACAGCTTTTGCGAAGCGCTGCGTTTCGGTGTGCCGTCGCTGATCATGCCCTATTGCTGGGACGGACATGACAATGCGCAACGCGCCGGAGAGACCGGCGTCGGCGACCATATCGGCCGTGACGGCTGGACCGAAGGAGGATTGGAGAGAGCCATTCTCGGCCTGCTGGCCGATGACGCCATGCGCGCCCGCCTCAGGAACAATGCAGCCGAGATGGCGCTGAAACCCGGAACGGACGTGGCCGCGCAAGCCATACTCTCGCTGATACGGACATGAACGAAATGCTCGATAAGAACACGAATACCGCAATCAACGACCCCAAGTCCTGGCTCACGCAGCACGGCATCAACGACGTCGAGTGCCTGGTGCCCGACATGAATGGCGTGCTGCGCGGCAAGGCGCTGCCGACGGCCAAATTCCTCAAGGCGCTGGAAGACCGCGCGCTCTATTTGCCGAGCAGCGCATTCCTGGTCAGCATCGATGGCCGCTATTCCGGCTCTATCGACGAGGGTTTTGCCTATTCGGACCCGGACATGCGCATGGTGCCCGATGTCTCGACGCTGTGCCTGGCGCCGGGCGCTGGCGCTGGCAAGGCCTACGTCTTTGCCGACGCCTTCCACATGGACGGCAGGCCGTGGATGGCCTCGCCGCGCCATGTGCTGCGCGCCGTGCTCGATCTCTACCGCCAGCGCGGCTGGCGCGCGGTGGTGGCGCCGGAGCTCGAATTCTACCTCACCGCGCGCAATCCCGATCCGGACAGACCGCTGACCGCCCCGCTCGGCGCCAATGGCCGCGCCGAGGGCGTGCAGCATCCCTATGACATGGCGGCGCTCGAGGAGTTCGAGCCCGTGATCCGGCGTATCTATGCCCATTCAGCGGCGGCCGGCCTGCCGCTCGACACGCTGATCCATGAATCGGGCACGGCGCAGCTGGAGATCAACCTGCTGCATGGCGACGCGCTGCCGCTGGCCGACCAGGTGCTTTTGTTCAAACGGTTTACGCGCCAGGCCGCGCAGCAGTGCGGCATGCATGCGACCTTCATGGCCAAGCCGATCGCGGCCCAGGCCGGCAGTTCGATGCACCTGCACATGTCCGTCGTCGACGAGGCCGGCAACGCGCTTTTCGCCAGCAGCGACGATGCCGACACCGCGATGTTCGGCCATTTCATCGGCGGCCTGCAGAAATATATTCCCGAAATCATGCCACTGTTCGCGCCCAACGTGAACTCGTTCCGCCGCATCCGGCCCAACCACAGCGCGCCGGCCAACATCGAGTGGTCGCATGACAACCGTTCCTGCGGGCTGCGCGTGCCGGCGGGAGGGCGCGCCGTAAGGCGGATCGAGAACCGTCTGCCGGGTGCGGATTGCAATCCCTATCTGGCGATCGCCGGTTCGCTGCTTGCCGGCTATCTGGGCGTCGAGCAGAAGCTTTCGCGATCGGCCGAGGCGTCGGGCAATGCCTACAAGATCAGGAGCACGCTGCCGAAGACCATGGAGGAAGCGCTCGACCGCTTCACGGCTTGCGATCCGGTGCGGGAACTGCTGGGTGAGGACTTCTTCCAGACCTATCTGCGCGTCAAGAGTGTCGAGCTCGACCTGTTCCAGAGCGTGGTGACGAGCTGGGAGCGCGACCACCTGTTGCTGAAGGTGTGATCATGGCATCTTCAACGGGTTTCAATTCCGGTCTCGATATCGGCAAATCCTACTACGTCGCCACCGCCAATCCGGCACCGGACCATCCGGCGCTCGCCGGCGATGTCGATGCCGACCTGGTCGTCGTCGGCGGCGGCTGCACTGGCCTGTCGGCCGCCCTTCACGCCGCCGAGCGCGGCCTCAAGGTGGTGCTGCTCGAAGGCGGCAGGATCGGTTGGGGTGCGTCGGGGCGCAATGGCGGCCAGATGATCCCCGGCCTGCGCAAGGGCGCCAAGGGTCTGGTCAAGCTCTATGGCCCGGAACGGGCCAAGGTGCTGTTCGACCTCGCCTTCGAGGCGCGCGGACTGGTGCTCGACATCATCGAGCGCCATGCCATCGATTGTGATCTCAGGCTGACCGGCCATCTGGTCGGTGCGGTCAACGGCTCCGACCTCAGGGATCTGGAAGAAGAGGCCAGGTGCCTCGAGAGCGTGATGAAATTCCGCGACGTCGAGATTCTCTCGGCGGTGGACGCGCGGGCCAAGGTCGACACGCCTTATCATGGCGCCATGTATGAGCCGCTCGGTGGTCACATGCATCCCTTGAACTACACGCTCGGGCTTGCCCGCGCGGCCGTCGCGGCCGGCGTCACCATCCACGAGAATTCGGTGGCCGTGAAGCTGGAGCGGCAGCCGTCGATCCGGGTTTCGACGGCAAAGGGATCGGTCCGTGCCAGACATGTCGTGCTGGCGGGCGATGCGCTGCTCAACGGGCTGGAGCCGCGCGTCAACAGCCGCATCATGCCGGTCGGCAACTACATCGTCGCCACTGAGCCGCTGGAGGGCGCTCGCAACGTCATCCCCGCCAATGTCGCGGTGTCCGACACACGCTTCGTCGTCAACTATTACCGCATGTCGGCGGATGGACGCCTGCTGTTCGGCGGCGGCGAACGCTACACACCGTCACCGCCGGCCGATATTGCCGGCTTCGTGCGACCGCACATGGAAAGCACCTTCCCGCAGCTGAAGGGATGCCGCATCGACCACGCCTGGGGCGGACTGGTGTCGGTGACAACGTCGCGGCTGCCGCATGTCGGGCACTATGGTGAGGTCTATTTCGCGCATGGCTATTCCGGCAAGGGCGTCATCCTGTCGACGCTGTCGGGCAAGCTGCTCGCCGAAGCGATCACCGGCGATGCCTCGCGGCTCGACCTGTTCTCGACGCTGACGCCGATGCCGTTCCCAGGTGGGACGGCCTTGCGCGGGCCGCTCTATGTGCTGGGAATGCTGTGGTACGCGATGCGGGATAGGCTCAAGCATTGAGGGGCGCTGTCCCGCCGACGTCGGGAAGTCCAACAAGGCCTCTCAGACCAAAAAGAAATCCTGCTAGAAGATACCACATACGGTACTTTTGTTCGCAATGTGAACTTTGTTGAATCCTGAGGGCCGCTGCGATGGTCAAGTTCCTGCCGCTCAAACAGGCCGTGGCCGAGAACCTCAGCAATGGCGACACGGTTGCCTTCGAAGGCTTCACCCATCTGATCCCGACGGCGGCGGCGCATGAGGCGATCCGCCAGGGGTTTCGCGAGCTGACCCTGATCCGCATGACGCCCGACCTGATCTACGACCAGATGATCGGCATGGGGATGGCGAAAAAAATCGTCTTCTCCTATGTCGGCAACCCCGGCGTCGGCCTTCTGCGGCGAGCCCGCGATGCGATCGAGAACGGTTTTCCCCGGTCGATCGAGATTGAGGAACACAGCCACGCCGGGATGGCCAACGCCTATGAAGCGGGTGCGGCCGGACTGCCCTGTGCCGTGTTTCGCGGCTATCGCGGTGCGGGGCTGGCTGACGTCAATCCCAACATCAGGTCGGTCACCTGTCCGTTCACCGGCGAGGTGCTGGCGGCGGTCCCTTCGATCCGGCCCGATGTTACCTTCATCCATGCGCAGAAGGCCGACAGGAAAGGCAATGTGCTGGTCGAAGGCATCATCGGCATCCAGAAGGAAGCCGTGCTGGCGGCCAAACGCGCCGTGGTCACGGTGGAGGAAGTCGTCGACAATTTCGACGACCTGCACCCCAATTTGACCGTGCTGCCGCGCTGGACGATTTCGGCGATCTCGGTCGTGCCCGGCGGCTCGCATCCATCCTATGCGCACGGCTACTATGTCAGGGACAATGCCGCCTATCTCGAATGGGATGAGATCGCCGCTGACCGCGAGAAATTCCAGGCGTGGATGCAGGCGAATGTCATCGAAAGAACCACCGATGATTTCGCGGCCCGCGTCGAACATCTGAGGAAAGCGGCATGAGCCAGCTCGCCTTTGCCCCCAACGAGATGATGACGATCGCCGCCAGCCGTGCGTTGAAGAACGACGATGTCTGTTTCGTCGGCATC
>NZ_JAPYKS010000013.1:0-186856 GCF_037179605.1 Mesorhizobium salmacidum (SeqCode) | reverse complement strand
GTCGCGGACGCAAATCGCGCCCTGTTCGATGCCGGTCGCGGCGCCCAACTCGCGTCTCGGTATCGCTAACGCCAGTCCACAGGTTGCCGGCGTATCAGCCCTTCCTCAGTCTCATAGGCGGGTCCCCAGATCCGAGCATCCCATCGGGTGCTGACCCCGGCGAATGGCGATTCTCGGTCCGTTCTGTCCCATTTGCACCCGAGGCAGGTGTGACGTCCCGCGAGCCCACCGAAGCGGCCGGCGGCTGACAGGGTCTCAGCTTGCACCGTCAACAGCCGGGATCGCGGCGCAAAGCAGCCATGAACGTTTGGTACCCCGACGCACATTCCGAAGGTCCACATTTGACCGTTTGCTCTACTCGTCCATCATACGACCGATAAATCCGACGAGGGAGAGTGTACCCGCCGGTCTTGGGGGATCCCATGTCGACCCAACTTCCTTCGCCAATTCGCGCATCGACCCTGCCCATCCCGCAAGCTCGGCTGTGCGTTCAGGCGTCACCCGGCTGTCCAATGCCCATCCTTCGAAAACGTCCGCTAGGTGCACCATATGTCGATAGCCGAGTTCGCCGCGCACCTCCGGCCAGCGTACCTCGGAAGCTTCTTCGAAAATCCGGCGATGCTTGGCCTCTTCCATCTTGTTCAATGCGAGGAGGTTGTTCGCCGCTCGGCGAAGCTCGGTCCTCTTTTCATCGCTCAGGCCTTCCCCCGATGCAGCGCGGCTCTCGAGTTTTCGCGCCAGTGCAATCCTTTGCTGGGGAGTCATACGGGACATGGGTTTCTACTTTTGAAAATTCGATCTTACTTACCTTATGGACCGGATCCGGCTTGCCTCAAATTGAACCCGCGTTTGGATTCGCGCTTAATTGCTCCGAGAGAGCCGTACGGCATTCTCTGCAGGGTCAATCGACCACACCGCGGCCATTGCCGCCCATACCACGAAGCCGCTTGCGAAAGAGAATGCCGATATCAACGAGGTGTCGGCAACCAGCGGCACGATGCAGACGATGACCAGCCAACCCGCCATCGACTTTCCGAAGAAGGCCCAGTAGTGCAGCCAGAAGGTTCTCCGCTCATCAGCCTTCATCGTCGACACACCAACAGGACTGAGGCTGGCCGGCTTCTCAGCCCCTCGAAAAAAATCCATTTTTTGGATAATACGAAATTCGGATTACCGCAACGTCGAAGCGAAATTTGCTCGACGAGCGGATGGCCAAAACCCTGCATTCGGATCGCCATCGGCGACTTGCTGAACTGCTGACCGAGAGGCGAAAGCTGGCAGGATTGACGCAGGCAGCTGTCGCCAAGGCTCTCGATCGTCATCAGCCTTTCATTGCCAACATAGAAAATGGCGATCGTCGAATCGATCTCGTTGAATTCCTCGATCTAGCGAAGGTAATTGGGTTCGACCCGCACGAGGTCATGCGCCTGATCCAAGCGGTCGACCGGACAAAGCGGTGAGCACCACCGTGTAGCGCTACCGATCTTTCCTTGCCGCCGGCTTGCATCCGGTCAATCTACGTTCGGAACAAACGGGCAAGCTAACGGACTGCGCCTTTTTGAAGGTACTGGTTTGCGGCGGTCGGGCATTTACGGACGCCGCTTTGATCTATGCTGAACTTGATCGTCTTCATGCCCAGTTTCGCTTCGACACAGGCATCGAGGGAGACGCGCGGGGCGGACCGTATTGCGGCAAATGGGCGCGTGCGAGGCGTTGAACTGCTGGTATTTCCGGCCGACTGGAAGGGCCAAGGCAGACATGCCGCGCTGATCCGCAGCGAACGAATGCTGCGCGAGGGTAAGCCCGATCTGGTGGTCGGAATCCCTGGTGGTGGTGGAATGGCACACGTGCTCCCACGCTGAGAGCCTTGAAATCTCCGTTATTAGGCTGGCCTGATCTTAGAGGCGGCTATTTCTACGCCTGCCGGACAAACCCAGTCGTCTTGAGCAGCTTAGTTGGCCTATCTCCGGTGAACACGTTGCGGCCTACCACGGTGACCGGCCCGCAGTTTGTCGGTCGTCGCGGCAAAGGCACGTACGAAGCCCGCTCCAGAGCCACTCCGTAGACGTACAGTCGATCATTGGTCGCCTCTTCCCTAGGGCGCCAACTCGGGGGCCACACTCTTCATCCGTGTGCACAAAGGTTTGCGTTAGTGAACATCATTATTGACATGTGCATTATTCGTCCACTAAGTGATGTGCAGCAAATCTCTTAGAGGAAAGTGCACACATGATTGTCGGATATGCGCGTGTCAGCTCCGTTGGGCAGGACCACGAGACCCAGGTCGAGCGGCTGAAGGCTGCCGGTGCCGAGAAGGTCTACAGCGAGAAGCGTTCAGGGCTGGACGAAGAGCGAAAGGCCCTGGCGGACGCTTTAGGGTTTGTACGGGAGGGCGACGTGTTGGCTGTGACTAAGGTTGACCGACTGGCGCGGTCGGCGGCGCACCTTCACCAGATCGTCCAGGCGCTCGGTAAAAAGGGCGTGGGCTTCAAGGTGCTGGACGATGCGTCGCTCGACACCACCACGCGCACCGGCAAGCTGGTGTTTGGCATCCTCGCCAGTATTGCAGAGTTTGAGACCGCTCTACGCAAAGAGCGCCAGATGGAGGGCATCGCGAAGGCAAAGGCTAAGGCCGAGACCAAGGGAGAGCCGTGGAGCACGGGAAGGCCGGTGACGCTGGATCACGACCGCATTCGCAAGCTGAAGGCCGAAGGGCTGTCGGTCCGTAAGATCGCTAAAGAGGCAGGCTGCTCGCCCTCGGCGGTACAGAAGGTATTGTCGAATTAGAGAGGGGTGCGTCCAACTGTCCCTCTCTCGTACCCAACGGTGCCGGGCAACTGTCGCTAATCACCGTTGCGAGAAACCGTGCAAGCATGACCTGGCCAGAGCACGCAGGCCCGCCTGCTCCAAAGCACGTCCCCTGTCATATAGCCGTTCGAACATAGCTCGGTGCATTCCGCGTGGCTTGTCCGGAAAAGGGAGCATCATGTTGCCGGATCCCCCTAGCCGTTGGCGCAATTTTCGGGCCTTCGACAGAAATCGGAAACGTGGGTCTTCATACTGGGAACGATAGCCGAGGTTCAAACACAATCGGCAACTGAATCCCTCGCCAGCGTAAAGAACTGCGCAGCGTCGATCGCAGCGGGGGCAAATGAACCAACGGCGCTCGCCGCCGAAAGGTTGTTCCGTGATTTCAAGCGGGATGATCTCATGCACGCGCCGCAACTCCGGGGCGAATTCGCGGCGGTAGTAGGTAAGCTCCAGGAACTGTCCATTCATAAACGTTTCGATCGAAGCGCAAGCTCGGCCGCCGACGTTCCACACCAAACTACCGCGGCGCCCCGTCTCGAGCAGGCCGTTCTTGCGCAAGACCGAAATACGAAGATCGAGTAGGTCCTCGCACTTCTGGCGTGCTCCGTCTCCCCACCGATTTTCCGATCCTGCGCCGCCCATCACCCGCCTCCGATTTTCCCGAAACAATGTGGGAACTCGGAGCAAATCTGAGCCCTGTACACATTAAAAACCGTGACAAGGAGGCCGATGGGGAGCTCGTTTCAGAAGGAATTGCCGCCGTGCGCTATGGAGATTTGCTCGGCAGTGCCTTCTTCAGGCAACCAGCCGACCGAGGCAGAGATCGAAGAGCCCTTCATTCGGACAGAAGGATTGCAGAAGGGCTTGCAGACATTTCAGTTAGATCCAGCCAAATGCAGGGGTGCTAGCAAGCGTTCAGGCAATTGTTGAGGGCCGAAGCAGACTGTGCGGGATTGTGTTCAGACTTTCGAGGAGGTGATCGGCCAGCCAAGCAGCAGTACTTGACCTGCTTTTGTTGTGGTCGGCTAGTGCAGGCACTTCCCTAGCTTTTGGTGGCATCACGTGTCTGTCACTCGGTTCAGATCGGTTCAGCGGGCGCACTACCCCCTTTGCAGGGGGCAATGGGCTTTCAGTCGTTCTGTCACTTCGGACGAGTCGGACGAGAGACGCAGCATGTCTCCAGATTCCAGGTGTTGAGGCTATGCCAAATTGTCTGGGCGGATCGGGGTCAGCCGGTCGATCCTACTGATGCTACCTTACTGGCGGCGCGGTGCGCGCGGACATACAAACGCGCACCACGGTGTTTTTCACACTTCCGTGGGAGGGTGTTTTTGCCCAGCGGCCCGTGGGCGGTCATGTTCCCGCTTCGTGGCCTGTCGGAGGGCTTAATGCAGGTGCGCTAGGTGAATGACACCCATTCGAATTGGTTGAACCTGGTCACTCGAGCGAAACCTCGTTGGACGAAATGCACCCCAAGCGCGAGGCCGATGCCAGCCCGCGCCTTCGCATGGAGTTTGGGCTCGCCAGCAACGGCGGCTGTTCCGAGATCGAAGGCCGAGGCGCAACCGCGCTCCATCAGGAATTTTCGGGCCTGGAATTCACGAATATCACGGAGTCTCACGTAGCTCTCCTCTTCCAAAATGAAAGGCGCGGCTTGAGGCTCGGCCAGAGATAGCGCCGAGTTTCTCGTCTTGTTCGGCCCCGATGCCGGCGCCCGGACATCTACCGGATGAGAGCATCCGTCACCTGGCCTCCGAATGACTGTGCCGCGCCAAGAGTCGGCTCGGCCAGCATCATCTGCCGTCGAGGGCGCCGCATCTCGTCAGAGACCGCGACGGCAAAGCGATTGATCTCAACCCGGATCTCAGCGTCGGCCAAGCCCTGAACCTGTAGCCTGGCATAGAGCCGATTGCATTCCGTCTTCCAGAAACGCTCCGCACGTTCGCCCTGCCGGCGCTCTACGATGCGCGCAGTCTGCCGGATGAACAGGATCTCCCGATCGATCGGCAACGGAATCACGTCGGCCGTGGCAGGGACTCCGTATGTACAGAGGCGTATGCGCGGCAGGGACTGCGTATGTAAATCTGCGTCCGTACGTTTCATCATGTTGCTTCCTCAGAAGGTTTGTCGCGAGTACGAGGGGTCTCACCCCGGTTGGGGCCTTGACCCCAAACCCACCACGCTCGGCTACCCCCACACCGGCAGGCGCCAGCATGGCGATGTGGACGGGCCTCGGGCACGGCTCGCAGCGAGCGCAGAGCCAAGCGACGGCCAGAGGACGGTCTAGGTCACGCCTGGGGGCCAAGACATCGCGCGCGCCGCATCCTTCGCAGGGCAACGGCTCGATGAACCCGCAGTTTATGCCTAATTTCAGGCACTTTCGTGCCCAGCGTTCCACTGCACGGAGATCTGTCGATGTTGTCGATTTTGTGCCGGCGATGTCTTGTCCAGTCGTGATGGTCGCGATCGCATCAAACGCTTTCATGCCGCCTTCGCGGCAGCACGCGCGCGCTCCCAAGCAACCAGATCGGTTTCGAGAAAGTAGCGCCTGCGGTTGACGGTCATTGGTCTAGGAAACGCCAATGCGTCATCCGCCAGCCAGCGCCACAGTGTCATGTCTGTGATGTGATAGCGGGCCAGCACTTGCTTGGCCGTGAGGTAGGAATTGTCCATTATGGTTAGGCCCTGTTTTGCTACAGTGCCTAACTATCTATTGACCACTCGCGCCTTCGTCACCGTGGATTTTCCCAGTCAACGGGAGGCTCTTCGGAGTCCACACCGAACTCGGCTCGCTTCTCTTTTCGCCTGCGGTCTTGCTCGTCTTCGGCTTCAATGGCTGGCCGGAGGTGGCGGGATATCAATTGGAGGACAGTTTTAGGCGCTGGTCGCTGGTCGCCTAGGGCTATCGAAAGGCAATAGTCGACGAAGCGGAACAGAGGATTGGTTGGGTTCGGATCGCGGCGTGGTAATCCGAGTGTCTCGTCAACCACGTCGTGCCACACTTGGCAGAAATCGAAGATCATCTCCTGCAAATTAACCGGTAGACGAGATGTCGTCATCGGCGGCGAACTCCAATGTTGCTTCCACCGAGCCCTGTCCCACGCCATGAGATCACCGAGCTCGGCATCGATCTGGCGCCGGACCTCCCACAAGCTGCGCACCTTCCAGTTATTTTCGCGATCGAAATGCCCATAGGGTTCCGGATCGTCCGAGTTCGGCCCTTCGCCTTGAAGCCAAGCATACGCGCCTGCTTCATCGGTGAATGGGGCAAATTCCTGATCGCGAAAGGACCACGCCTTCACCAACACCGCCGCCAGCGCCCGATCGAGATGCTCTAGAGCGCGGGATAACCGGGAACTCTCCTCGTCGTAAAATTCCCCCCAGCCATCGTGGTAACGGACGATAGCCAGACCAACTAGATCGACCAAGCGGTCCTGTGCTGGCTGATCCAGCTTTCGGACGGAAGTCGTGTGTGAGAGAAGTTCAGAACGGTCTAGAGCCGCGGTCATTTTGTGACCGCCTTCATCTGGACGACGTTGGTGGCTGGATGATCGTTGAAAAGTGCGAGAAGATAATCAGCCCAGGCATTCATTGCCCGTCGCTTTTCATCCTTGAACTCGTGCCGCTGATATACCCCGACGATGCCGGCGAAAGTGCCCGACACATGATTGAGCAGCTTCTCGATCACCGGCAAGTTTATGTTGAGGCCAGCAAGCCGCGACGCCACCGTCCGGCGCAAATCGTGCAGCGTCCAATGCGGGATGGCTTTGACCGCCTCTTGGTCTTCCCCACGCTCCTGCGCATCGCTGCGCATTATCTCGAGCATCTTCGCATCCAGCCGGTCCTTCGATCGGCTGTAGCCCGTGACATGGGTGTCGCCGGTCGTGGTGAAGACGAAGCCTTTCTTGCCGATTTTGGGTAAGCCTTCGATGATCTCAGTGGCCATCGTCGAGAGAGGCACGGTGTGCTCGATGCCATTCTTGACGCGCCCACCTGGCAATGTCCAAACGGCGTCGGCGCCCAAGGCAATTTCCTTCCGGGTCATGCCCGACACTTCTTCCCGACGTTGCCCTGTCACGAGTAGAAGGCGGAACATGGGGCCGAATGGGTAATCGAGGGCGCCGGTTGCCTTCCAGAAAAGCCGCAGCTCGTCATCGGAAAGGGTCCGTTCCCGAGATTTCTCGGCCGTCGGCATCTTCACGCCGGCACAAGGCGAGGCGGTGATCACGTCCCGATCGACCAGCCAAGAGAAGAATTTGCGCAAGGAAGCAAACACCCGGTTCGCTGTCACCGGTGAGCCGCGGTCGATGATGCCGTCCAGAAGGTCCAGCACCTGCCGCTTCGTGATATCCTTCGCCCGGAGATCTCCGAAGACCGGATTGATCTCCACTTTGAACTGACGTTCGACCTCTGCCCATGAACGATTGCGCGGTTTCGCATAGCGATCGATGAACGATTCACCGAGCACCTTCACCGTATCCTTGTCGCCGGCAACGGCCTGGAGCGCCTTCGAAACCTTCTTCGCCTGCGACGGGTCCTTGCCTTCCGCAATAGCCTGGAGCGCAGTCCTGGCCGCGCTGCGCGCCTCTACCAGCGTCATGGCCGCCCCAAGCGGCAACTCGCCTCCTGCAGGCTCCGAGCGTTCGGTCAGGACAGGCCCGATGGTCAGCTTCTTCGGGCTGCCGGCAAAACGATATCGGAGTGCCCACGATTTTACGCCACTCGGTTGGATGACCAGATAGAGCCCCGGTAGCGCGGCATCCGGGCGTTCAATCCGCTTGTCCGGGTCAGGCTTCGCAGACTTCACAGCCTCCGCGGTCAGCACCTTGGCTGTCGCCATCGCTCTTTGCCTCTCAAGGGTAACAGAGGGTAACGCATATCGGCTGTTAGGATGCGTTACCCCGAGATACCAACTTTAGGCAAACATACCGAACACATCCTTGTGTTACAAGGGGTAGGCGATGCAGAGATGTTTTGATGCGTTAGGGCGCGTGGGGCCGGGAAATATGACTGGGGGTCAAGGGGTCGTCGGTTCGAATCCGGCCACTCCGACCATTTTAAAGCAGGACTTGCCCCCAAAAGTCCGCCTCTGCCGCATCCCCTCATTCTCGAACTGCCCATTCTGCGCGGCTCAGCTCTGGATTGGATCCGGCGCTAGGCCTGGCACACATCCACCCACTCGGCGCCGGTAAGCTCAACCATGCGCTGTGGCGCAATGCGCACCGCCGCGTTGGTGGCGCCGGCGGCGGGTACGACCTCAGCGAATTCGCGCAGCGAGACGTCGCAATAGACCGGCAGCGGCGCCGGCAGGCCGAACGGGCAGACACCGCCCACCGGATGGCTCGTGGCCGCGACAACCTCTTGTGCGTCCAGCATGCGTGGCTTGCCGCCGAACTGGTCCTTGAACTTGCGATTGTCCAGCCTGGCGATGCCGCTGGTCACGATCAGCATGGTGCGCTCGCCGACGCGAAGGCAGATCGTTTTGGCGATCTGCGCCGGCAGGACGCCATGCGCTTCCGCCGCCATCGTCACCGTCGCCGAACTCGATTGCGTGACAATGACCTCGATATCAGGCGCGTGAGCCGCGAAGAAAGCACCAACGGAGTCCAGACTCATATCGAAAAACTCACGGTTCAGACCCGATGCAAGGCAGATGCGATCGGCGCGAATTTGGATGCCGAACGTATAAACACGCGTGACTTGCAAATCGGCAAGCCCGGCCTGCCGGAGAACGCCATGGCGTCAACAAGAAACCCGCCAAGCAGGCCTTGGCGGGTTTCTTGCGCATGCCGGTCGCCGATCTATGCCTGAGGCCGGCCTTGTGCGGCCAGCGTCGGTGCGGCGGAAGCAAGGGAAGCGTCCTGGGGCAAACGAAGCGCGGACGCGATACGACGCAGCTTCGCCGGGTCGGCCGCCCGGCCGCTCTCGATGTCCTCTATCTCGTCGACCGAGAGGCCGCAGGTCAGCGAAAGCGCTTCGAGGCTGTATCCGCGCGTTTCCCGCATTGCCCTGAGGGTGTTGTAATCTGGCCCGATCTCGTTTGCTAATGGTTCGGAGAGGGCGTGGCTTTTTGCATTTTTGGGCATTGGCAACTCCGTTGGCTGAAAGCGTTTGATCAAAATGGGATGTTGCCTGAGACGAGCAGGAAGATGCCCTCTCGCCGGCGATTTGCCAAGCGCTGCCTAGCCCTGTCCCGATCAAGTTGTTTTGAACGCCCGAGCGGCTTTTGCCCGGCAGTTTCGCCCCACCCGTTCGTTATCTCGATGTCGCTGGCGTGAAACCATCCCTTTCCAGCCAGTCTTTCCCAAAAGGACACCCCATGAACCTCAAGACACCCCTCCTCGTGCTTGGCACGATTTCGATGCTTTCCGGCGTCGCTGTGCCCAGCGCGCAGGCCGCGGACACATTGCGCGTGCGCGGCACCGTGGTCAGCTTCGAGCCGTCGCTGCTGACCGTGAAAACTCGTCAGGGCGATACTTCCGTCATCAAACTGAAAGACGGCTGGAAGCTTTCAGGCGTCGCAAGCGCATCGGTAAAGGACATCAAGCAGGGCGATTTCCTCGGCATCGCCTCTGTCTCCAAGGCTGACGGCGGCAGCGGCGCGCTCGAAGTGGTGGTCTTTCCCGCGGCCTTGAAAGGCATTGGCGAGGGTGACCGCCCCTGGGACCTGGAGCCGAACAGCCGCATGACCAACGGAACCGTCGCCGACGTCACCGACATAAACGGGCGGGCTGTGACGCTAACCTACGACAATGGGCGGACGAAAAATATCTCCATACCCCACGGCACGCCTGTCGTGACCTTCGCGCCGGCCGCGCCGACCGATCTCAAGCCAAGCGCGACCGTCTTCGTTACCGCGCAGCGCGTGGCTGACGGCACGCTTAGCGCCAGCCGCGTCGTGGTGGGCAACAATGGTGTGATCCCGCCGATGTAGGCTAAAACAGCCGGCTTTCGGCCCTGGCGATTATGGAGCAGGAAGCCAGTTTCCTCGGAAACAGTTCAGAAAGAAGATTCTACAATCGGGAAATACTGAGGAAAAAATTCAGGAGCGTAATTCCATTCGCGGCGGTCGGGATATTGGCCCGATTGATACCTGCCTGCGAAAAAAGGAAACGATCCAATGAAGAAGTCCCTCCTCTCGGCCCTCGGGCTTGCAGCAGCAATCGCTTTCGCGGTGCCGGTGGTCGGCGCGACGAGCGCGGACGCGGCCCCAATGGCAAAGCATCATCACCATCGTCACCACTACCATCATCGCTATCACCATCATCATCATCACCACATGAAGACGATGGGCAACAAGGCCTAAGCAGACCGCCAACGAGAAGACCGGCCTTGGTTTCTTGTTCAAGGCTGGTCTTCTCCTGGTCAGCAATGCCAAGCCGGACGACCGGTACTCGAACTGTCGCCGGATAGCAGCGCCAGTCCAGCTAGCGACAACAAGGGAATGGTGGCCGTGGATAGGCGAGTTCCCCTTGTGCCGGGTAGCAGTCAGCGCCTGCTGAACAGCAGGCTGGCGGCCAGGCCGAGCACGACAAGGCCGACCGCGACGGCGGCCGCCGGATGGTCGCGTGCCGATTTCTCGATCACCCTGCCCTGTTTGCGGATTGCCGGCATGGCATCGCGCAGGCGCTCCGCAAGATCCGAATACGTATCAAGAGCAGCATCACGGCCGTCTTCATAATAGGCGCCACCCCGCTTTGACACTGCCTTGCGCAACGCCGCGAGTTCCCTCGAGAGAGCCGCGACTTGCTTTTCGAGGTCGATGTCCGACAGGGTTGAATATGATGCCATCATGCGTTTCCTTGTCTTGCAGAAGGAAACGTAACGCCTCACCCGACCGCCGGTTCCGGTTTTCGAGGCGTCGAAGGCACTGGCGCCGCGGGGTCAGCGCACCTGGTCAAGCAGGCGCTTGCATTCCAGGAGGTCGAACAACGCCTCCTGCAGCAGCGCGCGATTGTCACGCGAGAGTTTCGACGCGTCCGGCGCAACCGGGCCTTCCTCGTCGCCCTTGCCCAGGCCGAAAAAGCGGCGGCTGGGCTTGACCCTTGGCTGGCCAACCAGTTCGTCATCTCCGCCGCGCGGCTGGGATGCCGGCGTCAGCGGCACCTGGTCGGCCTGCTTGCGTTGCGAAATCGCCTCGACGGCGGCCATGTTACCATTGCCGATGGCGACCAGGAAATGATTGCCGTTTTCGCGCAGCAGCTTCTGCACGCCCTTGATGGTGTAGCCCTGGTCATAGAGCATATGGCGGATGCCCTTGATCAGTTCGACATCCTGCGGCCGGTAATAGCGACGGCCGCCGCCGCGCTTCATCGGCTTGATCTGGTTGAAGCGCGTCTCCCAGAAACGCAGCACATGCTGCGGCAGGTCGAGATCTTCCGCGACCTCGCTGATGGTGCGGAAGGCGTCAGGGCTCTTGTCCATGGGCGAAATCCTCACGCTGGAGCGTGGCCCGGAACGGCCTTCAGACGAGATCACGCTCAACGAAGAAGAGCTTGTTCCGCCAGCGCGGAATCGATCATACGCCAGAACGCCAATCCGGCCATGCTGCCGAATCGGGCCTTATTTCAGCGGTTTGTGAAGCAATATTCAAGCCCGCTGTCATCGGCGGGTCGGTTTTTCAACCGTGCGATGGAGGCTATTTACCGCCCTTGGCCTTGCTGTTCTGGTGAGAACGCAAAATGCGGTTCTTCAACACGTTGGACGATTTGAAGGTCATCACCCGGCGCGGCAGGATCGGTACTTCCTCGCCGGTCTTTGGATTGCGCCCGATGCGCTCGTTCTTGGAGCGGACATGAAACGTCGCGAAGGACGACAACTTCACCGTCTCGCCGCGCACGATCGCTTCACATATTTCGTCTAGGACCGCCTCGACGAGTTCGGCGGATTCAGTGCGCGACAAACCGACCTTCCGGTAGACGGCCTCGGCCAGGTCGGCGCGCGTAAGTGTTTTTCCCCCCATGCGACCGTCCCATCAGTTCAAGCGTAAAATCCGCACAACAACGGCAGAGCCTAAGTAATTGATCCGGCAAGGTCAAGGACCGAAACTGGACCGTTCTCCACTTACCAGCGAACCAGAACGGCGCCCCAGGTGAAGCCGCCGCCCATCGCCTCCAGGAGCACCAGGTCACCCTTCTTGATGCGGCCGTCGGCGACGGCCACCGACAGCGCCAGCGGTACGGAAGCAGCCGAGGTGTTACCGTGCAAATCGACGGTGACCACCACCTTTTGCTCGGCTATCCCAAGCTTTTTTGCTGAAGCGTCAATAATCCGTTTATTGGCTTGATGGGGCACGAACCAGTCAAGATCGTCGGCGGTAATACCAGCGGCCGAGAAGGTCGTCTCAATGACATCGGTGATCATGCCGACCGCGTGCTTGAAGACCTCGCGGCCTTCCATGCGCAGATGGCCGACCGTTCCAGTCGTCGACGGCCCGCCGTCGACGAAAAGCTTCTCCTTGTGCGTGCCGTCGGAACGCAGGCTGGCCGCCAGGACGCCCCGGTCGGCGATCGTGCCGGCCCCCTCGCCCGCCTCCAGAACGACCGCACCGGCGCCGTCGCCAAACAGCACACAGGTCGAGCGATCGCTCCAGTCGAGGATGCGCGAAAAGGTTTCCGAGCCGATCACCAGCACGCGCTTTGCCAAGCAGCCGCGGATATAGAGGTCGGCTGTCGTCAACGCATAGACGAAGCCTGAACATACCGCCTGCATGTCGAAGGCAAAACCGTGCTGCATGCCGAGCCGGTTCTGGATTTCGACGGCGGTGGCGGGGAACGTGTTGTTGGGCGTCGAGGTCGCCAGCACGATCAGATCGATATCGTCCGGGGTCAATCCGGCATCGGCAAGCGCGGCGCGCGCCGCGGCCTCGCCCAGGGAAGCCGTCGTCTCGTCGTCAGCCGCGATATGGCGCTGGCGGATGCCGGTGCGCTGGGCGATCCACTCGTCGGACGTCTCGACCATGCCTTCAAAATCGGCATTCTTCATGATGCGGCGGGGCAGCGCGGCGCCCGTGCCGCGCACAACTGATCTGATCAAAATTCTTTCCTATTCCTTTGCGTCGGTAACGACGTCGGATTTCCTAGATGTCAGGGCATGCGGGTTGCGCGCATGAAACAGATCGAGGTCGGCCTCGATGCGGTCGAGCAGATTGTTGCGCACCATGTCGTAGCCGAGTTCGATCGCCGCGGCGAAACCGTCCGAATCGGCGCCGCCATGGCTCTTGACGACGATGCCGTTCAGCCCCAGAAACACGCCGCCATTCGAGCGGCCGACATCCATCTTTTCGCGCAGGCGGTCGAAGGCCCCCTTGGCGAAGACATAGCCGATCTTGGCCATCAGGGTGCGGCTCATCGCGGCGCGCAGATAGCCGCCTATCTGGCGCGCGGTGCCTTCCGCCGTCTTCAGCGCGATGTTGCCGGCGAAGCCTTCCGTCACCACGACGTCGACTGTGCCCTTGCCGATGTCGTCGCCTTCGACAAAGCCATGGTAGTTCATCGAGGCCATGTTGGCTTCGCGCAACATGCGCCCCGCTTCCTTGACCTCTTCCTGGCCCTTGATTTCTTCCACGCCGACATTGAGCAGCCCGACCGTGGGCCTGGCGACGCCGAATACGGAACGCGCCATGCCGGTGCCGAGAATGGCAAAATCGATGAGCTGGTGCGCATCGGCGCCAATGGTGGCGCCCACGTCCAGAACCACGCTCTCGCCACGCAATGTCGGCCACAATGCCGCAATCGCCGGACGTTCGATGGTGGCCATGGTGCGCAGGCAGAATTTCGACATCGCCATCAGCGCGCCGGTGTTGCCGGCGGAGATGCATGCATCCGCGGCGCCCGACTTGACGGCCTCGACCGCTTTCCACATCGACGATTTCCAGCGGCCATGGCGCAGCGCCTGGCTCGGTTTGTCGTCCATCCTGACCGCGATCTCGCAGTGGAAGAACTCGCTGACATCAGCCAATTTGGGAAACTTGGCGAGTTCCGGGCGCACCAGTTCCTCACGTCCATAGATGACGAAGCGGATGTCGGGACGGCGGGTCGCGACTGTCATGAGCGCTGGAATGACCACGGTTGGTCCGTGATCGCCGCCCATGGCATCGATGGAAATCCTGATCACGCGGTATTCATCTCACGGTTAGGCGGCAAGTCGTTTTAGCGGTCGCAAAGGTTCGGCGAAAATAGCGGTTTTAGGCTGCCGCACAACCGACTTTTCCGTCGCGGGCGAGGTTTTCAGGATTTTCCCAGCAAGGATCGCAGTTTTTGCTGAAATTCATTCTCGGCCGATCCGGTGTCGTCGCCGGCACCAAGCGAGGCGCCGGGCTTGCGCGGATAGGGGTCGATCGCCAATCCGAAGAACTGTTCGGCAAGCGCCCCCACATCGATGGTGTCGCCTGAAAATGTCTCGGGACTGTCGGGCCCGTCGGCGTCGAGCAGAATCTCGCCGGCGCTTTCGAATCCCTGCCGTCCGAGCTTGGAGTCCTCAGGCAAGAGCAGTGCTTCGACCGGTTCGTCGATATGCGCCTGGACGGGGTCGAGCGTGACGATGCAGGCCTGGGTGATGTCTGCCTCGACACGGCCGCTGACCTTAACGCCATTGCGCTTCCACGACGTAACGAGCAGTTCGGCGCGATAGGCTTCGACCGACAGCAGCCCGTGCGCCTCGGCGAGTGCCGCGCGCTGCGCGGGGTCGGCCCCGATCACCACGGGCAGCCCCTTTTGCGGCAGCCGGGCGACATTGGCGAAAAAGGATACCGGACTCTGCATATCCGCGTGTTTCATCGATCAGCCTCCGTTGGCCCCTGGAAATGCCACAGTGCCGCCAACGATCGATTCGGTCGGCTGCGCACTCAGCTGCCGGCTGGCGTCGGCGACATACCCGGCCAAACGCGACGCTTCCGGCCAAGCGCCGGCGTCGGGACGGACATTACGGGTAAGTGCCGCGGTCAGACTATCATGATCGTTTCGTTCCAGCGCATCATCATAGGCGGCGGTGCGGCCATAGAACATCTTCGCCAGTTTCTTCATGCGTTTTGGCACGCCGACGTCGCCAATGCCCAGTTCCCGCAGCGAATGATCGACGTCGAGGAAGAACTCGTCGATCAGCACCTGCGCGATCTCCTGCGCCACGCCGTCCTCGCCGCGCAAGCGGTGCTGGACCAGGAACATGTGCAGCGAAAGCATCTCGAAACGGCCAAGCGGCGTGTCGGGCACATTCCAGTGGGAATAAAAAAAAGTCTGCCGCGCCGCCGCCACGATTTGTGCGTAGAGCGCGTCGGTGATGGTGCGGTTGGCGTGGCGTTCGCGGCCAAAAAGGCGCTGGAACATGGGGATGGTCTCCGGGGACCGTTTGTTGAATTGGCCTTGTTGCATCGGCAAGCAAGCTGGTTTACCGGTTTTGCGGCCCAGCGCAAGTTGCGGCGATGGAATGGAGAATTGTTGTTGCGCGCGCTGAATTTCAAGTCGACTTTCACTTTCAGGCCTGCCGGTGCGATCTCGCTGCTGGCTATCGTAGCGGCGCTGTCTGCATGCCACACCAATAAGATGATCGGCGACCTCAGTCCGAGCGAGACGTTCACGCAAGGCTACGTCCTCGATCAGCAGGCGATCGATTCTGTGCCGGTCGGTTCCAGCCGCGAGCAGGTGCTTCTGGCGCTCGGCACGCCGTCAACCACGGCTACTTTCGACAATGAGGCGTTTTACTATATCTCGCAGACGCGCAAGCGCTACGTCGCCTTCGACAAGCCGAGGCTGGTCGACCAGAAGGTGCTGGCGGTCTATTTCGGCCCGGACAGCCGCGTCACTCAGATCGCCAAATACGGCTTGAAGGACGGCAAGATTTTCGACTTCATTTCGCGCACCACGCCGACCGGCGGCAAGGACCAGAACTTCCTCAGCCAGATCATCAACGGCGCGAGCAAGCTGGCGCCCAGCATTCCCGGCGGCACCCCCTGATCCTTAGATACCTGCTTCCCTAGATCCTGTTTCCCTGACTTTTGGGGAACAGAAATGTCTCAGGCGACCGAAAACCCGTGGGAGCGATCCCACGGGTTTTTGTTTGACCCGTCCGGCTCGCCAGTGGTGGGGCAAACCCATATCAAACCGCCAAGCTGGGGAGCTTGGACATGAGCAGTGACGACCGTGCGATGCCGGATGGCTGGACGACGACGGGGACACCCGACCGACAGATCGTGACAGGATGAAATGCTGAAATTTTGTGGCAACCGGCGAGACACGAAATCCCGTTCCTGGTCGCAGCGACCCATCAAATGAAAAATCCGCGGGATCGCTCCCGCGGATTTTCAGATTCAATCGTTGCCGTTCAGCCGTGCGCGAGCACGGCCAGCAGCAAGAGTGCCACGATGTTGGTGATCTTGATCGCCGGGTTGACCGCGGGGCCGGCGGTGTCCTTGTAGGGATCGCCGACTGTATCGCCGGTCACCGAAGCCTTGTGCGCCTCGGAACCCTTCAGGTGCTTGACGCCGTTCTTGTCGGTGAAACCGTCCTCGAACGACTTCTTTGCGTTGTCCCAGGCGCCACCGCCCGAAGTCATCGAGATCGCGACAAACAGGCCATTGACGATGACGCCAAGGAGCGAGGCGCCGAGCGCGGCGAAGGCGGACGCCTTCGAGCCCGAGATCAACAGCACGCCGAAATAGACGACGAGCGGCGCCAGCACCGGCAGCAGCGACGGGATGATCATCTCCCGGATCGCCGCCTTGGTCAGGAGATCGACCGCACGCGCGTAGTTCGGCTTCGAGGTGCCGGCCATGATGCCCGGATCCTCGCGGAACTGCTTGCGCACCTCCTCGACGATGGCGCCCGCCGCGCGGCCGACGGCCGTCATGGCGATACCGCCGAACAGGTAGGGAATGAGGCCGCCGAAGATCAGGCCGGCGACGACGTAAGGGTTGGAGAGATCGAAGGAGATTTCGCCCATGCCCTGGAAGTAGGGATACTTGTCGCCATTGGCGGCAAAGAACTTCAGGTCGTTCGAATAGGCCGCGAACAGCACCAGCGCGCCGAGACCGGCCGAACCGATGGCGTAGCCCTTGGTCACCGCCTTGGTGGTGTTGCCGACCGCGTCGAGCGCGTCGGTGGAGTGACGCACTTCCTTGGGCAGGCCGGCCATTTCGGCAATGCCGCCGGCATTGTCGGTGACCGGGCCAAAGGCGTCGAGCGCCACGATCATGCCGGCGAGGCCGAGCATGGTGGTGACGGCAATCGCCGTGCCGAACAAGCCGCCGAGCTGGTAGGTGGCGATGATGCCGCCGACGATGACGATTGCCGGAAGCGCCGTCGATTCCAGCGAGACTGCCAGCCCCTGGATGACGTTGGTGCCATGGCCGGTCACCGATGCCTGGGCGATCGAGTTGACCGGGCGCTTGTTGGTGCCGGTGTAGTATTCGGTGATCACCACGATCAACCCGGTCACCACAAGGCCGATGAGGCCGCAGATGAACAGGTTCTTGCCGGTGATGGTCATGCCGGCAACGGTGCCGACCTCGCCCCAGCCGAGTGTGGCCGAGGTGGCGACGCCGAGGCCAACGACCGACAGCAGGCCGGTCACGATCAGGCCCTTGTAGAGCGCGCCCATGATCGAGCCGTTGGAGCCGAGCTTGACGAAGAAGGTGCCGACGATCGAGGTGAGGATGCAGGCGCCGCAGATGGCGAGCGGATACAGCATTGTCGCACCGAGGACAGCGGTGCCGCCGAAGAAGATGGCGGCGAGAACCATGGTGGCGACGACCGTCACCGCATAGGTCTCGAACAGGTCGGCGGCCATGCCGGCGCAGTCGCCGACATTGTCGCCGACATTGTCGGCGATGGTGGCCGGATTGCGCGGATCGTCCTCCGGAATACCGGCTTCGACCTTGCCGACCAGATCGCCGCCGACATCGGCGCCCTTGGTGAAAATGCCGCCGCCGAGACGGGCGAAGATCGAGATCAGCGAAGCGCCGAAGCCGAGCGAGACCAGCGAGTCGATGACGATGCGGTCATTGGGCTGGAGGCCGAGGAAATGGGTGAGGATGAGGTAGTAGATCGAAACGCCAAGCAGGGCCAGGCCCGCAACTAGCATGCCGGTGATGGCGCCCGACTTGAAGGCGATGTCGAGACCGGCGGCAAGGCTGTTGGAAGCCGCTTGCGCGGTACGCACATTGGCCCGCACCGAAACATGCATGCCGATGAAGCCGGCGGCGCCCGACAGAACGGCACCGATCAGGAAGCCGATGGCGGCGGTGATCGACAGGAGCCACCAGGCGAGGAGGAGCACGACGACGCCGACGATGGCGATGGTGGTGTACTGGCGTGCCAGATAGGCTTGCGCGCCTTCGCGAATGGCTGCGGAAATTTCCTGCATGCGTGCATTCCCCTGATCGGCCGCAAGGACCGAACGTGTCGCCCATATGGCGTAAAGGACAGAAAGCAAGCCGCAGGCGATGACGGCGGAAATTATGGTCATTGCCGGGTTTTCCTCGATTGTTGGCCCAAAAGAACCCCTCCCTGGGCCGTTGAGACAAAGACGGAATCCCGTGCATGGAATCCCCCTCTTCGCATCGGTGTATGCGAAACAGGGCTGCGAACGTCAAGATATTGTTCGTTTTTTGCCCGGCTTTCGCCCAAAACTCGATGCTGGCGAGTGTCCGTCGCGATCTCTCGGCGGTTAGATCGATTGAAATCGTCCCGACCGTCGGCCACGGGTCAGTCCGCCTCTCTGCCCATGCGCCGCGCCGCGTAGCGCTCGACCGCCGACAGTCCGTCATAGATCAGCACGGCAAGCGCCGCCACGATCAGACCGCCCTGCAGGATGAAGGCCAGATTGTTCGACAGCAAGCCGGCGATGATCACCTCGCCGAGCGTCCTGGCCGCCACTGTCGAGCCGATGGTGGCCGTGGCCAGGCTGATCACCACCGACAGCCTGATGCCGCCAAGGATGATCGGCGCGCTGAGCGGCAGTTCGACCTTGGTGAGCCTTTGCCAGCCGGTCATGCCGGCGCCACGCGCAGCCTCGACGACATTGGCCGGCAACGTCGTCAGTCCGGTGAGCGCGTTCTCGAAGATCGGCAGCAGACCATAGAGAAACAGCGCGATCAGCGTCGGCTTCTCGCCGAAGCCCACCGCCGGCACGGCGAGCGCCAGCACCGCCACCGGCGGAAAGGTCTGGCCGATATTGACCAGGCTGCGCGACAGCGGCAGGAATTCGGCGCCGGCGGGCCGGGTGACCAGGATGGCGAGCGCCACAGCGACGATGGTGGCCGCGACGGTCGCGATCAACACGGTGCGCAGATGCAGCAGCGTCAGCGTCAGCAGGCTGCCTTGATTGTAGATGACGGGAGCGTTGTTTTCGGTCAGCGGCTTCAGCAACGGCTCGAACCAACCCGGGCTGGTGATGAAGGCAACAAGCAACACCACAAGCGCAAGCCTGAGCAGCAGAGGCAGCCAGGCTTTCATGACGGCCTCGCCGCCCGCTTGACCAGGCCATCCACGGTGACGCGGCCGATCGGCTTGCCGTCGGTGCCCTTGACCGGCAGCGCCGGCCTGCCGGACCAGAGAAGTTCCGCGAGCGCGTCACGCTGGCTGGCGTCGCCGGGGATCGCCTCGCCTTCGGCGGCGCCCTGCTCCACCGCATCGCGCACCCGGCCCAGCGACAGCAGCCTGAATGGCCTTTCGCTGGCGCCGACCAGCGTCTCGACAAAAGCGTTGGCCGGCTTCGCCAGGATCTCCGCCGGCCCTGCGTACTGCACGAGCTTGCCGGCATCCATGACCGCGATCCTGTCGCCCATGTGCACGGCCTCCTCCATGTCATGAGTGACGAGGATGATGGTGGTGCCGAAGCGCTTCTGGATCGCCAGCAAATCCTCCTGCGCCTTGGTGCGGATGATCGGGTCGAGCGCGCCGAACGGCTCATCCATCAAAAGAACGTTGGGCTCGGCGGCAAGCGCGCGGGCCACGCCGACGCGCTGCTGCTGGCCGCCGGACAGTTCGTGCGGATAGCGCGGCCCGAATTCCCGGGGGTCAAGCTGGTAGAGCGTCATCAGTTCATCGACGCGGGCCTTGATGCGGTCCTTGTCCCAGCCAAGCAGCACCGGCACGGTGGCGATGTTCTGCGCCACGGTGCGATGCGGAAACAGGCCGTGGCCCTGGATTGCATAGCCGATGCTGCGGCGCAGTTCGTAACCGGGCACCGATCGATTGTCGGCGCCGTCGAGCTTGATGATGCCTGATGTCGGCTCGACCAGGCGGTTGATCATGCGCAGCAGCGTCGTCTTGCCGGAGCCCGAGGTGCCGACAATGACGCAAACCGTGCGCGGCTCGATGACCATCGAGACGTTGTCGACGACTGTCGTCGCGTCATAGCGCTTGGTAATGCCTTCGATCTCGATCATGCCGTTTCAACCCTGCGCTTGGTGGCGGTCATTTCGATTACCGCGTCGAGGATGATGGCGGCGGCGAAGGCGAGCGCCACGGTCGGCACCGCGCCGAGCAGCACCAGATCCATCGCCGTCTGGCCGACGCCCTGGAACACGAACACGCCAAAACCGCCGCCGCCGATCAGCGCGGCGATGGTGGCAAGGCCGATGTTCTGCACCAGGACAATGCGGATGCCCGTCAGGATCACCGGAAATGCCAGCGGAAACTCGACACCGAACAGGCGCTGGCGATCGGTCATGCCCATGCCCCGCGCTGCGTCGTTGGCGGCACGCGGCACGCCGGCAAGGCCGACCACGGTGTTGGCCACCACTGGCAGCAGCGAATAGAGAAACAGCGCGACGAAGGCGGGTGCCGTGCCGATGCCCCTGATGCCGAGCGCGGCGGCTCCCGGCACATGAGTTGCGACCCAGCCAAGCGGCGCGATCAGCAGGCCGAACAGCGCGATCGAAGGAATGGTCTGGATGATGTTCAAGACGTTGAGGACGCCGGCCCGCAGGCTTTCGACGCGGTGGCACAGGATGCCGAGCGGCAGGCCGACGATCACGGCGGCAAGCAATGAGCCGAGCGCCAGGGTCACATGTTTGGAGCCTTCGGCCCAAAAGCTGTCGGCGCGGTTGAAATATTCCTTGAGGATCGAGAGGCTGTCCCAGCGTCCCGAAATCAGCAGCAAGCCGATGGCCAGCGCCGCGACGACAAGCACGCCGACGCGCGCCCAGGGCGACAGGTTGAGCCTGGTCAGCACGTCGGCGAGCAAAAGCGTGAAGGCGAAGATGAGAATCCAGAAGCCGGAGGCCGGCGAAACCCTGGCAAAGGTATTGCCGGCCGGAGTGAGGAATGTGCCGGCGACACCGATGAGCAGCGCCAGCGCGGCAAGCGCCACGACGCTGGCTGCAAGGCGCAAGATGAGCGGCGTCCTGAACAGGGCGACAAGGGCGGCCAGTACGAGGATCGCCAAAAGCAGCGGACCGGTCGTTGCCGGCAGAGCTTCGAGAATCGAGCGCGCCTGACCGGGAACGATGCGGTTGGCGCGGAAGGTGGCGAATGGTGCGAGAAACGCGGCGTAAGCAGCGAGCGCGGCAATGACCACGCCGAGCTTGTCGAAACGGATGGTCATGCCTCGCACTGACGTCACTTATCGACGCGTAGCTATTTCAAAAACCCGTTCTTCTTCAAAAAGTCCTCGGCGACGCCCTTGACCGGCTCGCCGCCGACCTGCACACGTCCATTGAGCTCCTGCAGCGTGACGAGATCGAGCTTGGCGAACACCGGCTTCAGCAGCGTCTCGATCTCCGGGTGCTCCTTCAGTACGGATTCGCGGATGATCGGCGCCGGCTGGTAGACCGGCTGCACGCCCTTGTCGTCAGTCAACACGACGAGGCCCGATGGCGCGATGCCGCCATCGGTGCCGTAGACCATGGCGGCATTGGCGCCGCTGGTCTGGTTGGCGGCCGCCGCGATGGTCGCTGCCGTGTCACCACCCGAAAGGGTGATCAGCTGGTCAGGCTTCAGCGTGAAGCCATAGGTGGTCTGGAAGGCCGGAAGGGCTGCCGCCGAATTGACGAACTCGGCGGAGGCCGCCAGCACCACCTTGCCGCCGCCGGAGACGTATTTGCCGAAGTCCGACAGCGTGACGAGCTTGTTCTCGTCAGTCACTTCCTTGCGCAGGGCGATCGCCCAGGTGTTGTTGGCCGGCGCTGGTGACAGCCAGACGATCTTGTTGGCGTCGTAGTCAAGCTTCTTGGCCGTCTCATAAGCCTTGGCGGCATCCTTCCACGCGGGATCATCGGCCTTCTCGAAGAAGAAGGCGGCATTGCCGGTGTATTCGGGATAGATGTCGATCTCGCCGGCGGTGATCGCCTTGCGCACCACCGGCGTGCCGCCGAGCTGGATGCGATCCGTGGTCTTGATGTTGTTGGCGTTGAGGACGAGCTGGATAATGTTGCCGAGCACGCCACCCTCGGTGTCGATCTTCGAGGAGACGACGACCTGAGCGCTCGCGGAAGCCGCCGTGATGACGAGCGCCATTGCCGCGCTGGCCAGAACCTTGACTGAAAACATTGTGAAACCCCTTGCTGTGAACCGGAATGCGGTGGGCGCATATGAGCATGGCTTCAACGGCCAGTCGGGGCATACGGTTTCATAAGAAGGGGGATCAGCGCAATATTTTTGTTCCAGACGCGCCGATTTCGGCGCGGCGGCAACGGCGGGCTGGCGATCAGACGCCATCGGGTGAATAATGCCGCGAGGGGTGGGCGGCAAACACGGAGAGCGTGTCATGGCCATACACAAAGTCGGTTATCTCATCGGCAGCCTTGCCCGGGAATCCATCAACCGCAAGCTCGCGAAGGCGCTCGTTCAACTTGCCCCTCCCGAGCTCGAAATGACGGAAATCGGCTTCAAGGATCTGCCGCTCTACAGTTACGACTACGACGCCAATTTCCCACCAACCGCCCAGGCTTTCAAAAAGGCGATCGCCTCCGTCCAGGCCGTGCTGTTCGTCACCCCGGAGTACAACCGCTCGATACCCGGCGGACTGAAGAACGCAATCGACTGGGCCAGTCGCCCCTACGGCAAGAATTCATTCGCGCGCAAACCGTCGGCCGTCATCGGAACATCGCCGGGCGCCATCGCGACCGCCGTCGCCCAACAAAGCCTGCGCAGCGTTCTGAGTTTCTGCAACTCGCCGCAGATGAATGCGCCGGAAGCCTATATCCAGTTCACGCCTGAGCTGATCACGGATGAGGGCGAGGTGACGGTTGAATCCACCAAGGACTTCCTGCGCAATTATATGGCTGAGTTCCATATGTTCATAGCGCGGGTGCTTCAGGTCCTGCCGCCGGACGCATAACTTTCAAATTGGCGTCAGGCCGGCCGCAAGCTTGTGATCTTCAGCGCGCCGAGTGCCACGAAGCAAAGTGCGGCGACAGGAAAGATCATCCAGTTGAGCATCGTCCAGCCCCAGGCGTTGTAGACCATGCCCGACATCAGCGACGCGCAGGCGACGGAGCCGAACAGGACAAAGTCGTGGAAGCCCTGCACCTTGCCCTTTTCGGACGGGTTGTAGCTGGCCGCCACCATGGCGGTGGCGCCGATGAAGGCGAAATTCCAGCCGAGGCCGAGCAGGATCAGCGCCGTCCAGAATTGCCACAGCGCCAGGCCCGACAAGGCAACGACGGCACAGCCGGTCAGCAACAGCAGGCCGGTGGCGACAACGCGCTCGGCGCCGAAGCGATGGATCAGCGAGCCGGTGAAGAAGCTTGGCCCGAACATCGCCATGACATGCCAGGAGATGCCCAGCGTCGCATCGTCCTCGGACAGGCCGCAGCCAACCATGGCGAGCGGCGCGCCGGTCATGACGAAACTCATCAGCGCGTAACTGCCGACGGCGCAGAAGAGCGCCGCGACGAAACGCGGCTTTGTGACGATTTCGGAAAGGGGCCTGGCATCGCCGTCGGAAACGTCCACCTTGCTCGCGGCCCTCGCCGGCAAGCGCAGGAACGACAGGATGATGGCTCCGACCGCCGCCAGCGGCAGGATCGATGCGAAAGAACCGGCAAACATGACAGGCGCGAACAATTCGCGGGTGAAGATGACGATCTGCGGCCCGAGAATGGCGGTGATGATGCCACCGGCGAGCACGAAGGAGATGGCGCGCGCCTTGAACGCCGGCGGCGCGTTGTCGGCCGCGGCAAAGCGGAACTGCTGGACGAAGGCGCCGCCGACGCCGATGACGAGCAGCGCGAACGCGAACAGCCAGAAGCTGCCGTGGAACAATGCCAGGGTGGCGACCAGCCCGCCGAGCGCGGTGACGACGGTTCCGGTCATGAAGCCGCCCCGCTGGCCGAGCCATCGGATGATGGCCGCCGCGGGCAAGGCCCCGAGCGCCACGCCGAGATTGAAGCCGGTGATCGGCGCCGTCGCCAGGGATTTGTCGGCGCCGAGCAGATATTGCCCGGCCAGCGCGCCCATGGAAATGGCGATAGGGGCGGCCGAACCGATGATCGCCTGCGAGGCGGCGAGGATCAGCGCGGTGCGCCGCGCCTCCTTGCCCGCCTCGACGGCAATGGCCGTCATGATGCGTCCTTGCCGCGGCCCTCGCCACGCACACGGCGTGACACACGGTCGAGCACGGCGTTGACCAGCTTCGGCTCGTCCTCCTCGTAGAAGGCCTTGGCGATATCGACATATTCGGTGACGATGACCGCGACAGGCACGTCCTCGCGCTTCATCAGCTCATAGACGCCCGCGCGCAGAATGGCGCGCAGTGTGGAATCGAGGCGCGACAGCGGCCAGTCGTCGGTCAGCGCCTGGCGGATGATTGGATCAATGGTCTTCTGGTTCTCTACGACGCCTGTCAGGATAGCGCGAAACCATTGCGCGTCCGCCTCGCGATAGAGCGCACCGTCGACTTCCTTGCCGAGGCGGAACGCCTCGTACTCGGCGGTGATCTCGAACACGCCGCTGCCGGCTACATCCATCTGGTAGAGCGCCTGCACGGCGGCCAGACGGGCAGCACCGCGCTTGTTGGCGTGGCGCACCGCGGGCTGTCCTGGCGAAGCGGGTTCGCTCACGATCGCGCTCCCCATTGTTCCTTCAGCGCGATCATGGTCAGCGCCGCACGCGCGGCAAAGCCGCCCTTATCGCCTTCCGAGCGCTTGGCCCGCGTCCACGCCTGTGCATCGTTCTCCGTGGTCAGGATGCCGTTGCCGATGCAGACCGAGTACTGCACGGACAGGTCCATGAGCGCACGGCTGGATTCATTGGCGACAATGTCGAAATGATAGGTATCGCCACGGATAATGGTGCCGAGCGCGACGAAACCGTCATAGCCAGTCCCACCTTCGGCGTCGAGCGCGAAGGTGATCACCGCGGGAATTTCGAGCGAACCGGGAACAGTGACGACGTCGTAAGTCGCGCCCGCTTCATCGAGCGCGCTTGTCGCGCCGTCGAGCAGCGCGTCGGCAAGGTCGTCGTGAAAGCGCGCCTCGATAACAAGAAGGTGCGCCTTCGTCTTGGGACGAATGAACGCCTTGCCGTGTTGGGATGTGCCAGCCATAAATGTCTCCGGGGTCGCCGGTGACTTAGGCCGAAGCCGGTTTGATCGCAAGCGGAAGATTGTCTGCAGGCGTATCAGATTGCCGTGGGCCGGCCTGTTCCGCAGGCTATCAAAGCCCCTCTTTCGCCGCCTCCGCCAGCCGCGCCGCGTAGCGCGCCATGGTGTCGATCTCGAGATTGACACGGTCGCCGGCCTTGCGCTCGCCCCAGGTGGTGACGGTCAGCGAATGATGGATCAACAGCACGTCAAAGCGGGTGCCCGCGACACTGTTGATGGTGAGCGAGGTGCCGTCGAGCGCGACCGAGCCCTTCGGCGCGATGAATTTCGCCAGATCGCGCGGCGCTTCCAGCGTGAAGCGCACCGCATCGCCCTCATCCCTGCGCTCCACGATCTCGGCGGTGCCGTCGACATGGCCCGAAACGATGTGGCCACCGAGCTCGTCGCCGATCTTCAGCGCCCGCTCCAGATTGATCCTGGTACCTGATTTCCAACCCGCCGCCGTCGTCAGCCTGAGCGCCTCCTCCCAGGCCTCGACCTCGAACCAGCGCGCATTCGAGCCGCTGTCGGGCAACGCCGTGACCGTCAGGCAGACGCCGCCGCAGGAGATCGAGGCGCCAATGGCGATGGTCCCGGGATCATAGGCGGTATCGATGCGCAGCCCCACCCCTTCCCGCAGCGGCTTGACGGCGGCCACGGTGCCGATATCGGTGACAATCCCGGTAAACATCGATCGCTATCCCTGAAAATCCCTGATCCATTCGGCGTAACCGTCTTCGCCGAACCGCATCTCGCGCAGCTTGCGAAAACCTGCCGGGATATGGTCGGCATCGACAGGCGATGCAATGCCGTCTTCGCCGATCGCTTCCGGTCCCTGGAACAGCACGATGCGGTCGACCAGCCCGTCGGCCAGGAAAGCGCTCGCCACCTTGGCACCGCCCTCGACCAGCACGCTTGCCATGCCGAGCGCCGCCAGATCCTCGAGCAGTTCGGGTAATGCGACGCCGCCCTCGTGCGTTTCCGTGCCGATGAAGCGCACGCCGGCGCGCTCGAGTGCCGCCCGGCGCTGCGGATCGGCCTCCAGGCAAGCCGCGACATAAAGCGGTACGCGGTCGACACCGGACACCAGCTTCGAGCCCTCCGGCAGCCTGGCCTGGCGGTCGAGCACGATGCGTGCGGGTGAACGGTTCTCCAGTCCGGGCAAACGCACCGTCAGCGCCGGATCATCTTCCAGCGCCGTGCCGATGCCAACCAGGATGGCGTCCGCCTCGGCGCGCATCAGGTAGACTTCGCGGCGCGCCATGTCGCCTGTTATCGCGACCTGGCCGGCGCCTTCCATGCCGATCTTGCCGTCGCTGGAAAGCGCAAGCTTCAGGATAACTTCCGGGCGTTTTCTCAGAGAGCGAATCAAATAGCCCGCCATCTGTTCGGCAGCTTCGGTGGCCAAGACCTTTTCCACCACTTCGACACCGGCGTCACGCAGGATGGCATAGCCTTTGCCGGAGACCCGCGGATCCGGATCGCTGGCAGCGCCCACGACACGCGCGATGCCGGCGTTGAGCAGCGCGTTGGCGCAAGGCGGCGTGCGGCCGTGATGGGCGCAAGGCTCGAGCGTGACATAGGCGGTGGCGCCCCGCGCGAGTTCGCCGGCCTCCGCCAGCGCCTCGGTCTCGGCGTGCGGCCGGCCCCCAATCGCGGTGACGCCGGTACCCACGATCATCGGGCCTGAGCCGTCGTCACGCACGATGATGGTGCCGACGGATGGATTGGTCGAGGTGCGACCGGCGTTCTTGCGCGACAGCCGCAAGGCAGCGGCCATGAAACGGCGGTCAAGGGCCGCTTGCTCGGCCTCGTTGCGTTGCGGTGCTGCCATGCTCAGCCGGCGTCCTCTTCGCTCTTTTCCTCGTCCCCCTTCAGCTCGCCGAGCAGCTCGTGGAAATCCTTGGCCTCGCGGAAATTGCGATAGACCGAGGCGAAGCGCACATAGGCGACATCGTCGAGCGACTTCAGTGCATCCATGACCAGCCGGCCGACCTCGCCGGAAGCCACTTCCGTTTCGCCGGAACTTTCGAGCTGGCGCACGATGCCGGTCACGGCGCGATCGATGCGCTCGGGGTCGACGTTGCGCTTGCGCACCGCGATCTCGACCGAGCGCAACAGCTTGTCGCGGTCGAACGGCACTTTTCGCCCTGATTTCTTGACCACGACGAGGTCGCGCAACTGCACGCGTTCGAACGTGGTGAAACGGCCGCCGCAATCGGGGCAGACACGCCGCCGGCGGATCGCGGCGCCGTCCTCGGCGGGGCGCGAATCCTTCACCTGCGTATCTTCGGACTGGCAATAGGGACAGCGCATGGAGAGCCTTGGGTTCGCGAATCTGGTGAGGTGAAAAGGCTTAGAGCCTTTCCGGTCCGGATTGAAGCAGTTCCGTTTCTTCGACGGCCTGCCGCGCCTCAGAGATAGCGAGGCGCGAGGAAGATTGCCAGCGCGGCAAGCAGCCAGACTGCGATGCCGCCGGCAACAGCCAGGCGATAGTCGACCTTGTCGATGAACAGCCAGCAGGCGCCGAGGAAGGCGAGATAGGCCGGAATCGTCTTCATTCCGGCAAGGCAGGCATCGCGGAATCCGCCTGGATCGCCCTTGGCGCCGACAGCGAGCAACGCGATGACGGCAAAGGTCGGCGCCAGCGGCAGGATCCCGGGTAAGACATTGCCCCGCTTGGACGCCCAGACGATCAGGGCCGTCACCAGCCCGCCGACCACGCCTTTCCAGAGAATGTCCATGGCCCCGCTTGCTCCAGCCAAGCCGTTAAGGCGCAACATCCTTGGTTGGGAAGCCGCAAGATGTGCCGAGATTGCGATAGGCCTTTGTGAAACCGTCCATCGGAATGCTGGCGACGGCCTGCTTGCCGAAGGTGACGTCGAGCGATGTGACTTTTCGCATGGCCCGCAGCAACGCCAGACTTGTCTTGGCCTGGTTGTCGATCGTCCAGCTGGGACGGCCATTGACGGCATCGTTGGAGTAAACCGTCGCGGAAACCTTGACGCCCGGATCGCCGAAGATGGCCGCGATCTTCTTGTCGGCCGGCAGGGTCCGGTTGTCGATGGTGATCATGATGGCCGGATAAGCATCGGGCGGCAGCGCGTCGCCGGTCGAGATCGACAATGTCAGCGTGCCCGAATTGCCACCCGCGTCGAAGAACGCCGTGGAGGCCGCGCAGGTCTTGTGCGCATCCTGGCCGGTGTCGAGCGTATCGACCATGGTCGTCCATCGGCCGAAACTGCTGGTGGCGGGCATGTCCGGAGCGGGCTGCGTCTGCGCCAAAACGGACCCGCAAGCAGCCAGCCAACCGAAGGCGCCAAGTGAGGCAAGACAAAAATCGCGCATCATCAATTCTCCAGTTCCATGCGTCACCCGATCAGGGGTGACGCACTGCCGGCGGATAAAAGATGACGCGTCGCGCCCGGTCAACCGAGATAGGATGGTCAAGCGGGATGGTCAACCGAGATAGGGATAGAGCGGGAATCGATCGGTCAATGCGACGACCTTGGCCTTGACCGCCGCCTCGACCGCGGCATTGCCTTCGTCGGAATTGGCGACCTTGAGCCCATCCAGCACCTCGGCGATCAGCTTGCCGATTTCACGGAATTCGGCCTGGCCGAAGCCGCGCGTGGTGCCGGCCGGCGTGCCCAGCCGCACGCCCGAAGTGACGAAGGGCTTTTCCGGATCGAAGGGGATGCCGTTCTTGTTGCAGGTGATGTTGGCGCGGCCAAGGGCCGCTTCGGCGCGTTTGCCGGTGGCGTTCTTGGGCCTGAGGTCGACCAGCATCAGGTGGTTGTCAGTGCCGCCGGAGACGATATCGAGGCCCGTTTCCTTGAGGCTGGAAGCCAGCGCCTTGGCGTTGGCGGCGACGCTTTCGGCATAGACTTTGAAGCTCGGCTTCAGCGCTTCGCCGAAGGCCACCGCCTTGGCGGCAATGACATGCATCAGCGGACCGCCCTGTAGGCCGGGGAACACCGCCGAATTCATCTTCTTGGCGATGTCCTCGTCATTGCACAGGATCATGCCGCCGCGCGGGCCGCGCAGCGATTTGTGCGTGGTGGTCGTCACCACATGGGCGTGCGGCAAGGGCGAGGGATGCACGCCGCCGGCAACGAGGCCAGCAATGTGCGCCATGTCGACCATCAGATAGGCGCCGACCGCGTCCGCGATCTCGCGAAAACGCTTCCAGTCCCAGATGCGCGAATAGGCGGTGCCGCCGGCCAGGATCAGCTTCGGCTTGGTCTCGTGCGCGGTCCTCTCGATGGCGTCCATGTCCAGCAGATGGTCGTCCTTGCGCACGCCATAGGAGACGACCTTGAACCATTTGCCGCTCATGTTGACCGGCGAGCCGTGGGTGAGATGGCCGCCGGAATTGAGGTCGAGGCCCATGAAGGTGTCGCCGGGTTGCAGCAGCGCCAGGAACACCGCCTGGTTCATCTGGCTGCCGGAATTGGGCTGGACGTTGGCGAAGTTGCAGCCGAACAGCTTTTTCGCGCGCTCGATGGCCAGTTCCTCGGCCACGTCGACGAACTGACAGCCGCCATAGTAGCGCTTGCCCGGATAGCCTTCGGCATATTTGTTGGTCATGATCGACCCCTGCGCTTCGAGCACGGCGCGAGAGACGATGTTCTCCGAAGCGATCAGCTCGATCTCGTGGCGCTGGCGACCGAGTTCATTGCGGATGGCGCCGAAGATCTCCGGATCGGCATCTTCCAAAGTGGTTTCGAAAAAGGATTCGAATTTGTTGGACGCCGCCGCTGCTGTTGCCATGGCCTGAGTTCCCCGGGGTTGGAAGGGCAAATTCGTGGATGCAGTCGTCCCAAACCACTGGGCGGTTCTGGGCGACATGCATTGCGTTCGCCGGCCATTAACACAGTTGTTTTGGGCTCGCCACGTTTGCGGCGCGAAATTTGCTGGCCGGTTTGCGGCAAAGGATCGGGGCGGACCGCTATTTCCTGTCCCGCCGCTGCTTCAGCAAGGCCTCGGCCAATGTGATTTCGGAAAACAGGGCGCGCATCGTGTGATCATTGATCTCTTGGCTGCGGAACATGTCGCGTAGCGCGGATCGCTCGGCTTCGATGCCCGCCGCCCTGAGTTCGAGCTCCAGCCTGCCGGCCTCACGGGCCTCTGCGCGGGCCTCGTCGGCTTCGTCGGAAGCCGCGATGCGCCGCCGGTAGCCGGCCACGATGCTGTCGGCGACGGCCAGCCGGGCCTCGACCGCCTCGCCCTCGCCTGCCTCGTTGGCGATGCTCTCGATCCTGGCGATCGCCGCACTGGCGGCGCCGACGCGCGCCCGGCGCTCCTCCGCGGCGGCCGGATTCTCGCCTGGCTCGACCAGTCCCCGCGCGATCCTGGGCAAGGCAAAGCTGGCAATGACGAGCGAGCAGATGATGACGCCGGCGGCGAGGAAGATCACGACATCGCGTGCCGGAAAGGGCGAGCCATCCTGCAAAGCCAGCGGCAATGACAGGATGCCCGCCAATGTGATGGCGCCGCGCACGCCGGCCACGGAGCCGGCGAGCCGGACGCGAAATCCGAACGGCTCGGCCTTGCGCTTGCCCGCACGCGCCGCGATCGCCTGGGCGATGTCCCCGACCCAGATCCACAGGAAGCGCAGCCCGATCAGGCAGAGCGTCAGGATCAGCACCGTCGCCACCGGCTCGATCAGCCAATGCCGGCTGGACAATTCCGGCGGGATCTTGCGGATGATGTCGGGAAGCTGCAGGCCGAGCAGAAGGAACAGAGCGCCATTGAAGACGAAAGTGAGCGTCGCCCAGAGCGACAGGATCTGCATGCGCGCCGACACGCCGAGGAAACGGAACATGCCGCTGACCCCGGTCAGCAGGCCGGCGGTGACCGCCGCCAGGATGCCCGAGGCTCCGACATGTTCGGCGCCGAGATAGGCGACGAAAGGCAGCAGGATCATCACGAGAACCTGCGCCTCGGCCGGCACGCCGCCGATGCGGCTGAGCAGTTGCAGCGCCTTGGCGGCGATGAACAGGGCCGCGACACCGGCCAGGATGCCAGCGGCGACGGCGTAGAGGAAGCTGAGCGAGGCTCCCGCGAAAGAGAAGCTGCCGGTCAATGCCGCCGCCACCGCAAAGCGGAACATGACGAGACCCGACGCGTCGTTGAGCAACGACTCGCCCTCCAATATGTGCATCAGCCGGGCCGGAACCACATTCCTGTCGACGATCGAGGACACCGCCACGGCGTCGGTCGGCGACAGCACGGCGGCCAGCGCGAAAGCGACGACGAGCGGAATGCTCGGCACGAGCCAGTGCAAGGCATAGCCGAAGCCGACAATGGTGAAGAAGACCAGGCCGATGGCGAGATCGAGTATGGGTCCGCGCAAGGCGACGAGTTCGCGCTTGGGCGCCGCGAGGGCGTCACCGAACAGAAGCGGCGGGATGAACACCAGCAGGAAAAGTTCGGGATCAATCTCGACATGCAGGCCCCCGGCAGGCCAGGCCAAGGCCGCGCCGATAGCGATCTGCAGCACCGGCAACGGCACCCGAACCAGCCGGACGAGCGCGCCGGAAAGCGCCACGGAGACAAGCACGACGAGAATGAAGATGGCGACGTCCATGGCACGATTCCGGCTGTCTGCCGACCATGCGCAATAGCCGGAGCTTCGTCCAGCCGGTCGAACGGCTGGAAATGGCGACGTCCGCAACAAAAAAAGCCGCCCAGTGAGCGGCTTTTTTGCAAAAATATCAGCTCGTTATAGCGACGACGTGATCTGCAGTTCGCTGGCGCCGTCGAGCGCGTAGACGTCGTCGCGGAACTGGACGACGCCGGGTCCTGTCGACCACGCCGAGAGATAGAGGAAATGCACCGGCACCGGGTTGGTGACTTGGATCGGCGTGTTCTGGCCGGTCTTGATAGCCGCCTCGAAATGCTGGCGGTCCCAGCCGGGCGTGTCGCGCAGGATCCAGGTGACGAGATCGCGCACGTTCTGGACGCGCACGCAGCCCGAGGAATCGAAGCGCATCATCTTGCCGAACAGGCTCTGCTGCGGCGTGTCGTGCATGTAGACGCCGTCCGGGCTCGGGAAATTGATCTTGACCGACGCCATGGCGTTTTCCGAACCGGGATCCTGACGGAAACGGTACTTGGCGGCATCGTCGGTCGACCAGTCCACATTCATCGGGTCGACTTCGCTGCCATCGGGCGCGAACAGGCGGATATGGCTGTTCTTGAGATAATCGGGATCCTTCCGCATCAGCGGAATAATGTCCTTGCGCACGATCGAGACCGGTGCGTTCCAGTACGGATTGACGATGATCTCGTTGATCTTGGAATTGACGATCGGCGTCTGTCGATCGATCTTGCCGACGATCGCGGTGTGGCGAAGCACGACGCGGTCGTTCTCGACCGCTTCGATCTGTGCGGCAGGAATATCGACCAGCACATAGCGGCTGCCCAGCGTGCCGGCCTTCTCTTTCAGCCGCTGCAGATTGGTCTGCAGCTGGCCGAGCCGGATTTGCGCCGAAACATTCATCGCGGCGTAGGTATACTTGCCCATCGAGCCGTCAGCCGGCAGGCCATGGCGCAACTGAAAGCGCTTGACCGCCGAGTCGACATAGGAATCGAAAGCCGTCGAAATGCCGGCGCTCTGCGACAGGTCGCCCGCCATCATCAGGCGCTTGCGCAACGGCACCACGTCCGGGTCATCGACGCCGAGTTGCAGTTTCTTGGTCGCGGGAACGTCCGTCCAGCCGCCCTGGGAGACGATGTTCTGATACTGCGCGACCGCCTGCTCAGTGAAGGCAACGGTCTGCAGGCTGAAGATCGGCAGCGTCGAGGCCACCTTGCCGCCTTCGCTGGCGCGGGCATCGAACTGATCATCCCAATTGCCGCGGGCCGAGGATTTCAGGATATCCCCGATCACATCCTGCGCACTGGCACGGCCGGCCACCATGGCGGCGGCGAGCGCGGAGGCTCCGGAAAGGAAAAAGCGGCGGCTGGTTCTCATGGACGTTCCAGACATTCTTGTAGCGTTCGATCACTTGCTGCGTCGATCATCGCGCGATCTCGCCCGCACTCTAAAATCGGCAATCTTAACAATTAGCCAACCATGGTCCGTATCACATTGGCGACAAAGGCAAGAGGCGCGATGCGGTTGCGGGTGGACGCATGGTCTTCACCACAGCATCACTGCCACTCTCGGTTCCACTGGAATATGGCGGCAACGTGGCCTTGGCCCGTAATTTGCTTTGGCCGGACGCAAGAAAGAAAAGACCGGTGCTTTTCGGCACCGGCCCTGACTGGAGGTCGCTGTTATGGCCACGCTTCTGCGGCGCGGCTCCGTTTCCTGGATGGTCTTACATCCGGTAGGCGATGGTGTCGTTCCAGAAGCGGTCGAGCCGCTGCAGGGCGCGGTTCATCTGCTTGAACTCGTCGGTGTTGATGCCTCCGACCTGTTCGATCGAGCCGACATGGCGTTCATAGAGACCGGCGACCACATCAGCCACTTCATTGCCTTTCGGCGTCAGCGAGACGCGGACCGAACGGCGGTCGATGCGTGAGCGCTGGTGGTTGATGAAGCCGAGATCGACCAGCTTCTTCAGATTGTAGGAGACGTTCGAGCCGAGATAGTAGCCACGTGAACGCAGCTCGCCGGCGGTCAGTTCGGAATTACCGATGTTGAAGAGCAGCAGCGCCTGGATGGCATTGATGTCGGAACGGCCGTTGCGGTCGAATTCGTCCTTGATGACATCAAGCAGACGGCGGTGCAGACGCTCGACCAGCTGCAGCGATTCCATGTACAGGGAACGGATAGCCTCGCGGCGATCGTCGGAAACGTTGGCGGTCTTGGCCGCCGGACGCGAATTGATCATTGTCTTTGCCTCTCGTTTGTCGCCCTGGTGATTTTTTGTTTTTCACCTTGATCGCGACACTATCGAATACTCATAAAATTCGACTTAAACGCTAGGGCTAACAAGAGCTTACCGGTAAGAGGTTTCGGAAGACGCTTAACGAACGGTCACCCGGGCAAGGATGATTAACCTAAAGATTTAGGCAATGATCGCCGGGGCGGATTCGAGCGGTCGCCAGGTCGTCAACACGTACAATGGCTTAGTGTCGTGCCGGGCGTTTCTGCAGATAGATGACGACGCGAAAGACGATGTAGAGCAGCGCCACGCAGGCATGCGAGACGATGATCAGGAGACGGTGGCCGAAAAGCTCGGGAAAGCCGGCATACATGACGGTCTCGGTGACCGCGCATATGAACCAGATCACCGGACCCCAGGACGCCAGCATCCACAACCCGGCCGCGGCGAAGGGAAAGAACACGGCGAGCATCACCGCCGCCACCTGCCAATGCACCGGCATAAGATCGAAGCGCCACAGCGAGCCCGGATAGAATCCGATCAGCTTGATCCAGTACAGGATGCCGAACATCAGGCAGTAGCCCGCGATGACGCGCTGGAACCAGGCGAAGATCACCTCGACCGTCGAGGGCTGCAGGACGACGCGTCTCGATGTCACTTCGCTCACAGCCCAAGCTCCCGATCGCCGAGCGGAGCGAAATAGGCCTCGACATCCGCCTCGCTGACGGCATCGATCTTTGCCGGCCGCCATTGCGGCTTGGAGCCCTTGTCAATGATGGCGGCACGGATGCCTTCGTAGAAATCGTGGCCGGCCAGCATGCGGTTCAGGATACGGAACTCCATCCTCATGCAGTCGTCCATCGACAATGTCTGCCCGGCGCTGATCTGCCGCCAGGCGACGCGAAGGCTGGTCGGCGAGCGCATGCGGATCGTCGCCAGCGTCCTGGCCGCGAATTCGTCCTTGTCCGCGCGATCCAGGCTGTCGATGAGGTCCGGCAGCGAGGGTTGGGCGAAATGGCGGGAGATCGCCTCCAGGATGGGCCTGTCGGTCTCCCGCTTGGCCGGAACAAAGAACCCGCGCAGCACCGATTCCGGATCGCCCGTCAGCGCCAGCCGGTCGAGGAAGCTCGGCTGGTCCTCGGCCTTGATGGTGTGGGTGGCCAGCCCCGACCACAGCGCATCGCCATAGCGGATGCGGTTGCCGGTCAGCGCCAGATACATGCCGAAGGAACCGCCAAGATCGGGCAGCAGATGACTGGCGCCGACATCGGGGAAAAAGCCGATGCCGACCTCCGGCATGGCGAACTGGGCATTCTCGGTCATCACCCGGTGCGAACCGTGGAAGGAAATGCCGACCCCACCGCCCATGACGATGCCGTCGATGAGCGCCACATAGGGTTTCTTGAAACGGGCGATGTAGGCGTTGAGCCGATACTCGTCGGCGAAAAACTCGACCGGCGGTTTTCCGGCCCGGCCGGCTTCGTAGATGTGCAGGATATCGCCGCCGGCCGAAAACGCCCTGCCCTCGGCCTTGACCACGACGACATCCACGCCGTCGTCCCGCTCCCAGGAGCGCAGGGCCTCGCCCAGCGCCTTGACCATGCGATGGGTGACGGCATTGAGCGCCAGCGGCCGCGTCAGGGTGACGACGCCGGCCCTGCCCAACCTTTCGAAGCGAATTTCGTCGCCTCCACCAAAATCCATCGCCAGAGAATCCTTCCCCGCGCCTGCGGGACTGAAGTGCTAAAGGCGGCGCATGGGTGCGTCAATGGCAGCAGTCTGTCCGCCGCGGTCTTGGCGGCAAGTGGCGGCCGATGCTAGACGTTGGCGGCCATTACGGCAGGCCAAGAGCCGGATAGTGAGCCATGCCGCAGTTTTTGCGCCTTGTCCTTGTTCTGAGTTGCCTGTCTGCGTTGTGGGCAACCAATGTCCCCGCGGGGGCAACCGACCTTGGCGATCTTTACCAATCGCAGACCATCGTAACCGGCCAGGGTGAAGAAAACCGCCAGCTCGGCTTCAGGACTTGCCTCGACAAGGTCCTCGTCCGTGTTTCGGGCGATCAGCGGCTGCTTGCCAGACGCGAAATGGACGCGTTGCGCGACAAGGCCGGCAGCTTTGTCGACTCGTTTCGCTACCATGACCGGCTGGAGGGTATTCCGATCCATGACGAGCAAGGCACGCATGACCGGCCGCATGACCTCACCTGCCTCTACAAGCCCGATGTGATCGACAAGGTGCTGGCATCGCTCGGCAGCAGGCCCTGGCTTGGCGAGCGGCCCGCCCTGTCGGTACTTTTGGCTGTGGAACGCGCAGGGCGTGGCTTCGTACTCGCGAGCGACGGGGACGAGAGTCCCTATATGCGGGACTCGTTCGAGGCGGCCGCCAAGCCCATGGCGATGTCGATCGTCATTCCAAACAAGGCCACGCTCACCAAAGGTGGGTTCATCTTTGAAGAGGTAAGCGCTACCTCGCCTGAACTGCTGGGCGGCATTGCAAGAGACCTTGGCGGCCGACCACTCCTTTTCGGCAACATCTGGTGGCGCGACAAGGAATTGGGCTGGATCGTGGACTGGTGGCTTGCGATCGATGGCAAAACCTATGAATGGCAAGTACGCGGCGTCAGCTTCGACGAGGCGTTCCGCGTCGCGATCCGTGGCGCGGCACAGATCCTGTCCGGTAATGGTCAACCCGGCTGACAGCGCGACCGACACTGGCACAAACGTGTCGCATTGGTCAGCACCAAGGGCTCGTGCTAAAAGCCGCCGATCCGGAGTTTTGGCCATGAACAAATTCACCCCAGCGAAACCTGCCGGCGCGCGCAGCGTCGACGACGTCACCGGCAGCCGCCGCCTGCGCCGCATGCGCAAGGCCGACTGGTCGCGCCGGCTCGTGCAGGAGAACAGGCTTTCGGTCGACGACCTGATCTGGCCAATCTTCGTCGTCGAGGGTAGGAATGTCCGCGAACCGATCGCCGCCATGCCCGGCGTCTTCCGCCTGTCGGTCGACCTTGCCGTCAAGGAGGCCGAACGCGCGGCCAAGCTCGGCATCCCGGCTCTTGCCACCTTCCCCAATGTCGACCTGGGCCTGCGCGACCAGACCGGCTCGCACATCCTCGACCCGGAAAACATCATCAACCGCGCCACCCGCGCGATAAAGGAGGCGGTGCCCGAGATCGGCATCATCACCGACGCGGCGCTCGATCCGTTCACCAGCCATGGCCATGACGGCATTCTGCGCGACGGCATCATCGTCAATGACGAAACCGTGGAACAGGTCGCGGCGGCGGCCGTCATTCAGGCGGCTGCCGGCGCCGACATCATCGCGCCATCAGACATGATGGACGGCCGTATCGGTGCCATCCGCGACGCGCTCGACGCCAACGGTTTTCAGGACGTGGCGATCATGTCCTACGCCACCAAATTCGCCTCGGCGTTCTACGGCCCCTATCGCGAAGCAGTCGGCACCGCCGGCCTGCTCAAGGGCGACAAGAAGACCTATTATATCGACCACGCCAATTCGGACGAGGCGGTGCGCGAGGCCGAACAGGACATCGCCGAGGGCGCCGACATGCTGATGGTGAAGCCCGGCCTGCCCTATCTCGACATCATCCGCCGGCTGAAGGACGAATTCCAGATGCCGACCTTCGCCTATCAGGTGTCGGGCGAATATTCGATGATCAAGGCGGCCGGCGCCAATGGCTGGATCGACGGCGAGAAGGCGATGCTGGAATCGCTGCTCGCCTTCAAGCGTGCCGGCTGCGACGGCATCCTGACCTATTTCGCTCCCGAAGTGGCGGAAATGCTGAAAGGCTAGCCTCAACGTCCCGGGCAAGGCCTTTCAGTAGATGTCACCGCTCTTCGATCGGTCGGCAATTGCTTCGAATTCCCGCTGACAAAAACCGGCAGCTGCAGCTACAATAACAGCACTGCCGGAGGCTGCCGGCAGCCCGCACCTCGGCCAAGAGGTATGGCTAACGCCTCCAGAGGATGCTTCCTGACCCGGTTCCCTGTCGGGGTCGGGCGTCGTCAATGCGGGCACCACATCCGCTTCGTGAAATTTACAGGCGAATGAGTTGATATTGCGGCTGACTCGACGGCCGCCACTGGCCGTCCGTGCCGACCGCTACACAACAGTCTGGACATCGCTTGGTGCAGAGGTCTGGATAGATGTCTTTCGATCCGAAAAAATACCGCTTGCAATTCACAATCAGTTTGCTAGAAGAAAACCACTTGCAAAATACAACTGGTTATCGAGGAGGTCTTCATGTCCAAGCTTCGCGTCAACGCTTTCAGCCTGTCCCTCGACGGCTACGGCGCCGGGCCTGATCAGAGTCTGGAAAATCCGCTCGGCGTCGGCGGAATGGCCCTGCACAAATGGGCTTTCAGCACCCGCACCTTCCGCAAGATGTTTGGCGAGGAAGGCGGCGAGACAGGCGTCGACGAGGACTTTGCGGCGCGCAGCTTCGAGAACCTCGGCGCCTGGATCCTCGGCCGCAATATGTTCGGCCCGATCCGGGGTGAATGGCCTGACGACAAGTGGAAGGGCTGGTGGGGCGACAACCCGCCCTATCATGTGCCGGTGTTCGTGCTGACCCACCACGAGCGGGCGCCCATCACCATGAAAGGCGGAACGATTTTCCATTTCGTCACCGGCGGGATCCATTCGGCGCTAGAGCAGGCAAAATCAGCGGCCAGCGGCAAGGACGTGCGGGTCGGCGGCGGCGTCTCCACCATCCGGCAATATCTCCAGGAGCGGCTGATCGACGAGATGCACCTGGCGATCTCACCGGTGCTGCTGGGCAAGGGCGAAAACCTTTTTGCCGGCCTCGACATGCCCAACCTTGGTTATCAGTGCACCGAACAGGCGGCAACGGCACTTGCCACACACGTGGTCATCAACAGGGCTTAGGCCGAGCGCTTTGGCGCAGCTCCTTTCTCCCCGTCACCGTACCAGGAGAAAGGTCCGGCAGGACAATGAGGGCGGTGCTGCCGAACGAAGATGATGCTGGCGTAGTCCTGCGAATGGCGGTCTAACCAGTTAGCCCTGCGCCCCTCTCATCCGCCCTTCGGGCACCTTCTCCCCGTGAAACGGGGAGAAGGAAAGGTTTCTCAATATTTCTCCGGCACGTAAAGTTCGCGCGGCAGGACCTGGCGTTCGTATTCGGGGTTGAAGACGCGCTCCGGCAGCGTGATCTCCTCGTGCGGCACGTCTTCGTACGGCAGCTGCTTCAGCAGATGATCGATGCAGTTCAGGCGCGCGCGCTTCTTGTCGTTGCCCTCGACGATGAACCAGGGCGCTTCGGGGATGTTGGTGCGGGCGAAAGTCTCCTCCTTGGCCTTGGTGTACTGTTCCCAGCGCACACGTGACTGCAGGTCCATCGGCGACAGCTTCCACTGCTTCATCGGATCATGGATGCGCATCAGGAAGCGCATCTGCTGTTCTTCGTCGGTGATCGAGAACCAGTATTTGACCACGGTGATGCCCGAGCGCACCAGCATGCGCTCGAACTCCGGCACGTCATGGAAGAACTCCTCCACCTGCTCGGGATTGGCAAAACCCATTACCCGTTCGACGCCGGAGCGGTTGTACCAGGAGCGGTCGAGCAACACGATCTCGCCGCCTGCCGGCAAATGCGGGACATAGCGCTGGAAATACCATTGCGACTTCTCGCGTTCGGTCGGCGCCGGAAGCGCCACGACGCGGCAGATGCGCGGATTGAGCCGCTGGGTGATGCGCTTGATGACGCCGCCCTTGCCGGCGGAATCGCGGCCTTCGAAAATCACCACCAGTTTCTTCTTGTGATAGGCGACCCAAGATTGCAGCTTGATCAATTCGGACTGCAAGCTGATCAGGTCGCGAAAATATTGCATGCGATCGATCGAAGGCGGATGCGAGTTCTTGTAGATCTTGGCGATCTCCATCGACAGCGCCGGCTCCGACATTTCGAGCTCATAATCTTCGTCGAGCGTGTCGGCGAGTTCGGCTTCGAGCCAGTCCTTGGCAGGGGAATTCTGTTTTAGCTCGGTCATATCAGCTGCTCCGCTTGCAAGCCCTGTCGGTTACCACTGGGCGCCCCCAAATTGCTGGCCGGTGGCCTGGAATGGAAACACCTGAGCCGACTTCAATATAGGCCGGCGGTGACGGTTTTATTGCAGCCCGGGCGCAATTGCCGCCACGGCGGATTCGGCGATGTGTGATCGATCCAACTCATTCTGCGGCGACAAGCCGGCCGAATTGTCCTACAAATCCGCGGTCGCGTTCCAGGCCTGCCCCTTGGCGGCACGCCTCTTCAACGAAATCGTGAGGATCTGACATGGAATACCGCACCCTTGGCCGTTCGGGCCTGAAGGTTTCGACACTGACGCTTGGCACCATGACCTTCGGCGGCGCCGGGCCCTTCGCCGCGGTCGGCAACAGCGATCTCGCCGAAGCCAAGCGGATGATCGACATGTGCATCGACGCCGGCATCAACCTCATCGACACCGCAAATGTCTATTCGAACGGCCTGTCTGAAGAGATCTTAGGCGAAGCGCTCGGCGGCAAGCGCAAGAACGATGTGCTGATCGCGTCCAAGGCGCGGATGCGGATCGGCAAGGGCCCGAACGACGAAGGCCTGTCGCGCCACCATCTGATCCGCGAATGCGAGAGAAGCCTGAAGCGGTTGAAGACCGATGTCATCGACATCTATTTCGTCCACCAGTGGGACGGCCTCACCCCGCTCGAGGAAACCGTTGCCGCGCTCGACACTTTGGTCAGCCAGGGCAAGGTGCGCTACATCGGCTGCTCCAACTATTCCGGCTGGCAGGTGATGAAGGCGCTTTCCATCAGCGACAGCCGTCACCAGCAACGCTTCGTCACCCAGCAGATCCACTACACGCTGGAAGCGCGCGAGGCCGAGTACGAGCTGCTGCCGATCTCGGTCGACCAGGGGCTGGGCGTGCTGGTCTGGAGCCCGCTCGCCGGCGGCCTGCTGTCGGGCAAATACCGCCGCGACAGCCCGACCGCCCGCCAGCTCGCCGGCTGGTCCGAGCCGCCGATCCGCGACGCGGACCGGCTGTGGCGGATCGTCGATGTGCTGGTCGACATCGGCAAGGATCGTGGTGTGTCGGCGGCGCAGGTGGCGCTTGCCTGGCTGCTCGGCCGCCCTGCCGTCTCGTCGCTGGTGATCGGCGCCCGCAACGACGTCCAGCTGAAGGACAATCTCGCGGCCGCCGCCCTGGAGCTCGGCACCGAGGAACGCCAGCGCCTCGACGCCGTCAGCCGACCGCCCCTGCTCTACCCCTACTGGCACCAGCAACTGACGGCGAAGGATCGCTTCGGCCCCGCCGACATGGTTCTCGACCGCAGCGACATCTGATCAGCGGCGTCGGGCCGAGCACAAGAGCTAGGTCCCGATGAACCGCCAGAGCTCGGGATCGGGTTCGATCTGGCCGCTGAGCACGAAATATTTGTAGAGGACGAGGAGGGAGATCGCCTGCTCGTCCCGTTCATTGGAAAATTTGCGGCAATAGGCATTGGCCGCGGCGATGATGCGCTCCGCCGCGGCCGGATGCTGCTCGAAATAATCTACTTTTTCACGAAGATCGGAGAAGTCCGGGTCGAGCGGCGCATAGTGGACACCGGCCTCGAGCTGGCTCTCGCCAAACCATGTTTCGTAGGTCGGCGGCGGCATCAGACAGAGCGAGTTGGAATTCATGATCCATTTGAGATTGGTCGCCACGTCATTGCCCTCCAACGAGACGATGTAGCGATAGCGCAGATGCTGGCTGATGCTGAGGAAAGGCTTGCTGTACTCAGCCGGTGCACTGCGCTTGTGCGAACCGACGTCGCAGAACGGCAAGCCGCGCGCGACATCCAGGAACCGTGTCCTGATCGGATTGTTGAGGTCGCCGCGCCAGACCACGACCGGGCGTTTGTCGGCGAAGGCGACGGTGTCGACAGGCATGTGGAAGTGGCGAAACTTGTTGAACTTCATAACGACAGCGTTGCCGTTGTCGACGCTGATCGGCCGATCCTTGACGAGCGTCGGCAGCTTGGGCACGCCTTTGACGTCGCCGAACTTCAGGTCGATGAGCAATGACGGATCGAAATAGCGGGCAAATTCCTTCAGGTCGTAATAATACATGCTCGGTTCAAAAGGCATCTTGTCGATGCGCACGGCATCCGGGCTTGGCGTAAAAGCGTTCTGCAGCTTGTTGTAGTGATTCAGCCGTCGGCGCACGGCTTCATTCGAGAGCCTGGCCTGTTCCAGGCGGCCCGCCAACCGTCGTCGGAAGATCGCCTGGGGTGCGATATCGCGCATGACGTTTCGCGCGTAGTAGAAGACCCTTGCCGTCGTCCGTTGTATGGTGGCCATCGTTCTCGTAGTCTAAACAAGCGCCACTAAACAGACAACAGCCGGGATGGTTCCCGCAGCGTGATTGCGCATCGTTAGTGCACGCATTCCGGCAGTGCCCGAACACGTGATGGCCGGCCTCGACGAGACGCGCCGGGGATGCCGCGGCAACTACAGCATGTCGCGGCGAATAGGATTCGCCCGACCTGCTGTAAGCTTCTGATTTTATGCATGTCGTTATCCCGGAACCGAGGACACTTCCGGGCGACATGCATTAGCCCGTTATGTAGCGCCACACCTCGGCATCAGGTTTGATCTGGCCAGAGAGCACGAAGTATTTGTAGAGCACCAGCAGGGAGATCGCCTGTTCGGTCCGCTCGTCGTCGAATGTCCGGCAATAGGCGTTCGCGGCGGCGATGATGCGCTCTGCCTTGGCCGGGTGCCGCTCGAAATAGGCGACGTTTTCGGCAAGATTGGAGAAGTCTGCCTCTAGCGGCACATAGTGGACATTGGCTTCGAGCTGTCGCTCGGCAAACCATGTCTCGTAGGTTGGCGGCGGCATCAGGCAAAGCGACTTCGAGTTCATGATCCATTTGAGGTTGGTCGCCACATCATTGCCCTCGAGCGAGACGATGTAGCGATAGCGCTGGTGCTGGCTGATGCTGAGAAAAGGCTTGGCGTATTCCGCAGGCGCGTTCGGCTTGTGCGAGCCGACATCACAGAACGGCAGGTCGCGCACGGCTTTCAGGAATCTTGTCCTGATCGGATTGTTGAGATCGCCGCGCCAGACCACGGCCGGCAGCTTGTCGGCGAACGAGATGGCGTCAGCCGGCATCTGGAAGTGGCGAAACTTGTCCAGCTTCATGATGATCGCATTCTTGTCGTCATCACAGATCGGCCGATCCTTGACGATCGTCGGCACCTTCGGCACACGCCTGACGTCGCCGTATTCGAGGTCGATGAGCAAATCCGGATCGAAGTAGCGGGCGAATTCCTTCAGGTCATAATAGTACATGGTCGGCGTGAAGGGCAGCTTGCTGATGCGCTTGGCATTGGCGCTTGGCGCGAAACCTTCCTGCAACTTGTTGTAGTAATTCAACCGCTGGCGCGCCGCCTCACCGGAGAGCCTGGCCCTTTCGAGACGGCCGGCCAGCCTGGCGCGAAACAGCGCTTGCGGAGCCACATCGCGCGCGGCGTTTCGCGCATAATAGAAAACTCTTGCTGCGGTCCGCGAAATTGTGGCCATCGGTCACTTGATCAAAATTAACAGGCAGCTCTCAATTCATTGGCGCCCCGGGTTTCCTACATCATTGTGGCGCCCATCTGGCAAGCCCCGGCATCTCTTCGACGCATCGTCGCTTCGGCTGTTGTGTTTGACGGCTAATGCTCCTAGGCAGGTTCAGGGCCGCAAGGCAGTGACAAAAGGAGCCGATATGGCGCGAGCACCAAACTACGATCAGGAACGCAAGGAGCGCGACCGCCAGAAGGCGGCCAAGAAGGCTGAAAAACTGGCGGCCAAGGTTGCCGCGCGCGAGCGTTCGAAGCCTGAGACCGAGACGGAGAACGAAACCGAGGAATAACGGCATGCGGCCCGCGAATGCGGGCCGTGCCTCAATCCGAATTGTCGGTATCAGCCTATGTCAGGCTGGCGCCTTGTCGCTGATGAAAACATCCACCTCCCGCGCCGCGGCGATGAAAGCGCGTCGGGCATTCATCGCCGGCTTGTCGCCGGCGAGTGCGTCGTGGCAGGCCTGCAGCGCCGCACGATGCTTGGCGCTGCGCTTGCCCGGCCAATTGTTGAGGAGGTAGTCGGAAGCCTCCCTTGCCGAACGCAAGAGCTGAGTGCTTCCCGCCGTGACGGATTTGACGGTCACGGGTGTTTCAAAGCGATTGTTTTCCATCGCCGCTCTTACGCCATCGGCTTGCATGAAGCGAGGCTGAAAGTGCGCTTCGCGTCGGATGCCGCCTGTTTTCCGGCGAGCGGGCTGCCGCGCATAGGCCGTACTAAGCGGCGACGACGGCAAATCCCCTCGCGCGAAGGCCACGTCGGTCGTTGGCAAGCGACGTCACCAGCCGGTCGCGGCTGCCGACGATGTGGGCCGACAGGAGCCGCGCGGCTTCATCGGCCTGAGCAAGGCGTGTAGCGGCTAGGATGGCGCGATGCTCGAGCCAGGCACGGCCAAGGGCCCTTTCGTCACGCACTTCCAGCCAGCGGGCGCGCGACAGGCGCGTCATGGCGTCACGAACCGCCCGGAACAGGAATTCGTTGCCGGAGAGCCGCGCCAGTTCGATGTGAAAATCCATGCCGACACGATGCCATTCCTCGCGCGGGGTGTTTTCGTCGCAGGAATCGAGCATCGCCTCGATGACATCGATGGCGCTCTTGTCCGCTTGCCCGCATGTCAGCCGCAGCGCCGCGACCTCGACCGCCTCGCGATAGACCGCAATCTGCTCGAGCTCGGCCAAGTTGATTGGCGAGACCGTCCAGCCGCGCCCGTCCCTGCCGACCAGCCCCTCGGTCTCCAGCCGCAGAAGTGCCGCCCTGACCGGCGTGCGCGAGGCGCCGAAACGGCCTTCGATCCAGCGTTCGGTCAGCCGCTCTCCCGGCCCGATCTCGAGCGCCAGGATCATCTCGCGAAGCTGCCGTTCGACATTCTGCATCATCTGCGACATCGCGCATCCTTTCCGAAGCCGCATTGACAGCAACCGGCTTGAAGTTCATGACGGATACCAGGTTGGTATCCCAAAATGGTATCCGCAACAAGCAGTGATACCGGGCAGGCAGGACATGACGCAGGAAGACACGCGGCAAAGCGGCTACAACATCCATTGGCGGCGCAATCTCGCCGTCTGTTTCGCGGGGTCGTTCAGCACGCTCATCGCCATGACCCTGCTCCTGCCCTTCTTGCCGCTCTACGTCGAACAGCTCGGCGCACAGGGTCATGCCGCCACCGTACAATGGTCTGGCATCGCCTATGGCGCCACCTTCTTCGCCGCGGCGATGGTCGCGCCGTTGTGGGGACGCCTGGGCGACCGCTACGGCCGCAAGATAATGCTGGTGCGCGCCTCCTTCGGCATGGCGATCTGCATGTCGCTGACGGGCATGGTCGAGACGGTCTGGCAGTTGGTGCTGCTGCGCCTGCTGATCGGCTTCGCCGGCGGCTATTCCTCGGGTTCAACCATATTGGTGGCCATGCAGACGCCGAAGGAGCGCTCCGGCTGGGCGCTTGGCGTCCTGTCGGCGGGCATCACGGCGGGCTCGCTGGTCGGCCCGCTGCTCGGCGGCGTGCTGCCGCCGGTGATCGGGATTCGCGCCACCTTCCTCTTGTCAGGCGGGGTGATCTTCCTCGCCTTCCTGGCGACGACCTTCCTCATCAAGGAGAGTCCGCGCCCGAGCCCGAGGGCTGCCAAAGCCGCGTCGGCGACAAAACCGAAAAGCGGCTGGTCGCAGATCCCGGACAAGCGCCCGGTCGTGGCCATGCTGACCACCGGCATGCTGCTCGCCTTCGCCACGATGTCGATCGAGCCGATCATCACCGTCTATGTGCAGCAGCTCATCGGGGACCAGAACCGGGTGACGCTCGTCGCCGGCATGGTAATGTCGGCGGCCGCCCTCGGCACTATCTTGTCGGCGTCCTGGCTCGGCAAGCTCGCAGACCGGACCGGGCACTGGAACGTTGTCGTGGGAGCGCTTGCTGTCTCGGCGCTGTTGCTCATCCCGCAGGCTTTTGTCACCAACAGCTGGCAGCTTATCGGCCTGCGTTTCCTGATGGGCCTGGCGCTGGGCGGCCTCCTGCCCTGCATCACCAGTGTCATCAGGCACAACATCCCCGACGGCGTCGGCGGCAACGTGCTTGGCCTTGCGATCTCGGCACAGTATGTCGGGCAGGTCGCGGGGCCGCTGGCCGGCGGTTTCGTCGGCGGCCATTTCGGAATGCCGGCGGTGTTTCTCGGCACGTCGGTGCTGATGGCGCTCGGTGCCGCCTACAACTGGATCGTCCAGTCGCGGCGGATGCGGCATATGGCGCTGGAAGCGGGCAAGCCCTGAGCTTGCCTGGCCTGCAAAAGAAGGAGCACGCCGACCATGAACCTCGCCAATCCGAACGGCAGCCGGCTCCTCGTGCTTGCCGGCGGTCTCGTCGGCGCGGCGGGGGTGGCGCTTTCGGCAGCTGCCGCGCATCGCGGTGGCGCCTTCACCGGCCCGGCCGCGTCATTCCTCCTGATGCATGCGCCGGTCTTTCTCGCCATCGGCCTTATCGGGACAAACCGCTGGCTGCGCATCGCAAGCCTCGTTCTGCTCCCCGGGCTGCTGCTCTTCGCGGGTGATCTTCTCGCCCGCGATTTCTGGGGCTCAAGACTGTTTCCGATGTCGGCGCCGATCGGCGGCACCCTGCTCATTGCAGGCTGGCTGGCGATAGCGATTTCGGCCGTGGCGCGTCCACGACCCTGAAATGATCGCTCCACGTCAATCCTGGCGGCGTTCCGGGCGGACCCAAAGTTCGCGATCGCGCGCGGCGGGTTTTGTCCGGCGCCGCGCCTCCGGTCGCTCCGTGGCCGGCGCGATGCCCCAGTAGTTGCGATAGATGTCCTCGAACAGATGTTTAATGGGGTGCATGACTCATCCTCCTTGTCTTTGAATCGATCCAATTCAGCCCCGCTTGCGGGCCACGAGGAAACGAAGGTCGCGAATCCATGGACCGGCTTCGCCACGGCGCCTGACTTTGTTGGCGGCTGTCCTGATATTCCAGTCGTTGCGATAAATGTCGTCGAACAGATAGTTGACGGGATGCATGGCGCTCCTCCCCTTCGGTTAAACAAGCAGGCCAAGCCTGCCAACTTGGATCGATTCAAGCATATGACTCCAGCCATGGCCGGTCAAGCAAAATTTGAATCGATCCAACGAAAATGCTAGATGCGGCCCAGGAACGTGCTAAATGCATGTCAGGAGGCACGCGCAAATGGCGTCACTCAGTGCAGGCAATCGACGACCCGTCCGACTGGCCGATATCGCAAAGGCCGCCGGTGTTTCGCACGGCACCGCGTCCAATGTATTCAGCCGCCCCGAGATCGTGCGCGAGGAAGTCCGCGACCGGGTTCGCGCGGCAGCCGAGGCAATGGGTTATGGCGGACCCGATCCAAAGGGCAGGCTGCTGCGGGCCGGCAAGGTCAACGCCATCGGCGTTGCCACCGCCGAGCCCCTCTCCTATTTCTTCGACGATCCGTTTGCGCGCGTTATGATGGCAGGCATCTCGCAGGCTTGCGATGCGACGGGAGCCGGCATTTCCCTGGTCTCGGCCGCCAACAACGAGCAGCTTGCCTGGAACATCCAGAGCGCCCTGGTCGACGGCTTCATCGTCTTCTGCATCGAAGGCGGCTCGCGCCTGGTGGAGTTGGCACGCGAGCGCAAGCTTCCCTTCGTCGCGCTCGACCTCGATTCCGAGGACGGGTCGGTCGCCGCGATCGGTGTCGACAACATCGCCGGCGCCGGCATGGCGGCCCGCCATCTCACCGATCTCGGACATCGCCGCTTCGCCGTTCTGGCCCTGCCCTTCGCCGACGACAGGACAGGCCTTGTTTCGGCCGAACAGGTCCGGGCGGCAACCTATGCAGGGACGCGCGACCGCCTCACCGGCTATCTCCGGGAGCTTTCGCGGGTTGGCATCGATACATCCAAAGTATCCGTCTACGAGACCGCCAACGACGTGGCGAGCACGAAAGCAGGGCTCGAAACCATCTTCGCCTCCGACGCACCGCCCACCGCCCTCCTGGCCATGTCGGACAGAATAGCCCTGGTGGCGCTCGAATGGCTGAGCGCACGCGGGCTCAACGTGCCTGACGATGTTTCCGTCGTCGGGTTCGACGGTGTTTCGGAAGCAGCGGTGTCCGAGCCGCCATTGACCACGATCGCCCAGCCGATTGCCGAGATGGGCCGCCTTGCCGTCAGGGCGATCCTAGAGAGCGACGGACCGGTCAGCCGGCAGCAACTGCCGGTCGAACTGATCGTGCGGGGCTCGTCGGGTCCGCCCCGCGGTTGAACCGCACGCCCGAACCGACTACCGATTGGCTCTTGCCATGGCAGAGAGGCCCAAAGGCGCACGAACCGGCGCGGGATCCTTTTGGGCCGTGCGGGCTTTGCCCAAACCGCCGATGGTCGACAGCCATTCGAGATAGAAGGCGAGCGCGAACTGCATGGCAATGCCGGCCGATATCAGCAGGCTGTCATAGACGAACCCGCCCGGATTGATCACCTTCATCACCTGCGCGACCATGGCGATCACCGTGCCCGCGATGAAGACCGGCAGCGATCGTTTGCCCAGTATCGCCAGCGGATGATCGGGGCTGGTGCGCAACAGGCCGGACAGCGCCGGCAGGGCGACGACGAGATAGCTGACCGCCAGGATGTGCAACAGCCGCGGCAGCGACAGGAAGGTCTTGTCGAAGCCGCCGATCACCACCGGCAGGTTGAACCACGTTATATGTCCCCAGAGCGGGCTATGCACCCACACCAGCGCCGCCAGCACATAGGCGGCGGCCGCGCCGATCAGCCAGCGGTTGACCGGAATGATACCGCCGCGCCTGACATGCAGCATGGCGGCAAGGCCGATGTTGAACAGGAACTGCCAGGACAGCGGATTGAGGAACCAGAAACCGGGCTCGGGATAATTGGGCGGTGCGATCTGCCAGATTCCGGCAACGAGCCACAGCATGCCGGACAGGAGAAGGGCCGCGACGGGCCTGTAGCTGACAAACAGCACGAAGGCCGGCGCCATCAAAAGCAGCGCGGCATAGACCGGCAGGATGTTGTTGTAGCCGAGCTGGTGGCCAAGCGTGACGATGCCGACCAGCACTTGCGGCGTGTCCTTCATCAGCGGCTCGATATTGATGAGCTTCAGCAGTTCCGGCCGCTTGGCAAACACCGACACGGCGCAGAACAGGGCCATCACCACCATCGTCGTGACGATATGGGCGATGTAGAGCAAGCCCGCCCGCCGCCACATCTTCAAGGTCGCCAGAAGCCGGCCTCCCGGCCGGAATTTCGTGCCGTAGGCGAGCGCGACCGAGATGCCGGAAATCAGCACGAACGCTTCGGCCGCATCAGAAAAACCGAAATTCTTGTAGGTCAGGGCCTCGAAAGCCGTGCCCGGCACATGGTCGATGAAGATCGTGAGCAGGGCCAGCGCGCGCAGTACATCGATACGCGTGTCGCGTTCCAAGATACGCGAATCGCGATCTAGGATACGCGTGTCGCGATCTAGGATACGCGTGTCGCGTTCCAAGATACGCGAATCGCGATCTAGGATACGCGTGTCGCGATCTGGGATACGCGAATCGTGATCTGGGATACGCAACTCGCGATCCGGCGAAACAGGGGTGGTCATCGACAAAAGGCCTCAAAGCTGGTTGTTCATGTCCAGCAATGCGACCCCCGACGCACCGCTTCGATTCCTCCCGCAGGGAGTATATCGGCGCAGAAACGGGCTGGAATGCGCCTGGTTCAATCAACTTTCGCGGAGCATGAAAATATTGCGTTTTGAAGCCGGCAAATTGAGCGAAACCTCATATAATCAACGGGATGCGATATGATTGGCGCCAGTGTCGAAAATGGTCCGCCGATGCTGGACCTGGCCTTTCCCTATCGTCTCCTCGGCGCCGGCGGAGGCGGCCGTGAATGCCTGTTCCTGCTGCATGGATCGGGTGTCGACGAGACAAGCATGGTGGCGCTGGCGAGACGCATGGCACCAGATGCCGCACTGGTCGCGGTGCGTGGCCGTATCCCCCAGGAGGACGGTTTTCGCTGGTTCGAGCGAATCACGCCGACGCGCTTCGACCAGGAAAGCATCCGTGTCGAAACCGCCGCGTTCGCGGCATTCGCAACCGAAGCCGCCGCGCGCCACGGGCTTGATCTCGGTCACGCGACATTCCTTGGCTATTCGAACGGCGCCAATCTAATTTCAAGCCTGATGCTGCTCCATCCCGGCATCGTCCGGAACGCGGCGCTGCTGAGGCCAATGCCTGTGCTCGACAAGGCCCCGGCGACGGACCTTGCGGAGACACGAACGCTGATCATTGCCGGAGCCGCCGACGAGACCTACGGGCCTTTCGCGCCGGCGCTGGTGACGCTGCTCAGCCGGCACGGCACGGAGATCGACGCCCGGATTGTTCCATCGGGCCACGAAATCGGTGACCCCGACGCAGCAATTATCAGGCACTGGCTGGCGGGATCGGCGGTGCTGCGCAGGTAGGCTGAGTGTCTTTCGGACCGCTCCCTTCGCAGGTGCGCAGCGTGATCGAGCCAGCGACCGCTGAATAGCCGTCGCGCCCTACCCGCGTCCCATTCTGTTCCAGGCATCGAGGCCGGCGATTTTGTAGGCCTCGGCCAGCGTTGGGTAGTTGAAGGTATTGTTGACGAAGAAGTCGACCGTGCCGCCGAGGTTGATCACCGCCTGGCCGATGTGAATGAGTTCGGTGGCGCCCTCGCCGACGATGTGCGCGCCGAGCAGGCGTCGCGTCTCGATCGAGAACAACAGCTTCAGGAAGCCGGTGTCGACGCCCATGATATGGCCGCGCGACGTCTCGCGGAAGCGCGCGACACCAACCTCATAGGCGCCGCCGCTTTGACGTACCTGTTCCTCGGACTGGCCGACCGTAGAGATCTCCGGCACCGCATAGATGCCGTAGGGAAAGGTCTCCGGCGGCGCCGGCAGGGTCACGCCAAAGGCATGGCAGGCGGCCACCCTGCCCTGCTCCATCGAGGTGGAGGCGAGGCTCGGAAAGCCGATGACGTCGCCGGCGGCGTAGATATTGGCCACGCTGGTCTGGAAGGTCTGCGGATCGACCTTGATACGGCCCCTGGAGTCGGCTTCGATGCCGACCACGTCGAGGCCGAGGCTGCCGACATTGCCGGTGCGGCCGGCGGCGTAGAGCACGACCTCGGAGCGGATGGTTCGGCCATCGGCCAGTTCCACCTCGGCGGCTTCCGGCTTGGAGCGGATTTCCTTGACCGCGCTGCCCAGCCTTATCGTCATGCCGCGGTCGCGCATCTGGTGGATGAAATCGTCGACGATCTCCCGGTCGACGAAATCGAGGATGGAGTTGCGCGGCTCGACCAGCGTCACCGGTACGTCGAGCGCGGAAAAGATCGTCGCGTATTCGACGCCGATGACGCCGGCGCCGATCACCGTCAGCGTGCGCGGCAGCCGGTCGAGTTCAAGCATCTCGTCGCTGTCGAAGACACGGGTCTTGTCGAAGGGCACGTCGCGCGGCCGATGCGGCCTGGTACCGACGGCGATCAGCGCGTTGGCAAAGCCGACTTCGCTGTAATCGCCATTGTCCGATGTCAGACTGACCTTGTTGGGGCCGAGAAATTTCACCGCCGCGCGCGCACTTTTGACCGTGTTTCGCATGAACTGGTGTTGCAGCACCTCGACCTCGTGATCGAGCGTCTTGTGCAGGCGCTCGATCAGGTCGCCGACCGAGATATCCTGCTTGACCCGATAGCCGCGTCCATAGAAGCCGCGCTCGCGCCAGCCCGAGAGATTGAGCACGGTTTCGCGCAGCGTTTTCGAGGGGATGGTGCCGGTGTGCACAGAGACGCCGCCAAGACGCCGGCCCCGGTCGACCACCAGCACCGATTTGCCGAGTTTGGCCGATTGCACCGCCGCGCGGCGGCCCGAGGGGCCGCTGCCGATGACCAGCATGTCATAGTCCATATTACCCCGTCCCCTCGGCGTCTTGTTGCGCCGCAGCAAGCTAACGCCATCCACGCTGCAAATTCAACCGGTTCAGACCGTCAGCCCATTCTACCCTGCCCGGTGCGCGGCGAAACGGCCCGATCTTGATTCCACCATCAGCCTTCACCATTTCTGATGAGGTGGGCGCAGGCTAAGCAGGCCCCTGTTACGAGGAAATGACATGGACGCTCGCGTTCTCGACGGCGAAATCATCGACACCCGGCTTGACGATTTCAGGGCTTATGAAGGCGTGCGCACAAGACGCATCCTGGCCTTCGTGCTCGACTATATCATCGTCGCCCTGCTCACCATTCCGTTCGCCATCCTGGTGTTCTTCCTCGGGCTTTTGACCCTCGGTCTTGGCTGGATGCTGTTTGGCGTCCTGGTGCCGGCAGTCGCCATCCTCTACATCTGGAACACGCTGGGCAGCGCCGACCAAGCCACTACGGGCATGAAGATGATGGGCATCCGCCTCGACCGTCTGGACGGCAGGCCGATCGACGGCCTCACGGCGGTCGTCCATTCCGTGCTGTTCTGGGCCGGCAACGTCATCCTGTCGCCGCTGGTCCTGCTGGTGACCCTGTTCTCCGACCGCAAGCGCACGCTGCACGATCTTTTGCTCGGCACGGCCGTCAGCCGCACTGGCCGCTAGAACCGGCGCCTCAAGAGAAAACACAGCCCCTTGAGCGCAAATGTGAAGGTGTTCAGTCAACCGCGCCTTCACTATCCTATTGAATTTTTCGCCGCCGGAGCCAAAGGTAGAGCGATTCGAAGGAGTGTTTCCAAGGCTCGATGACGCAGCACCCGACCCAGTCGCCGCAGTTTTTCCTGACCGCGCCGTCGCCGTGCCCCTACCTCGACGGCCAGTTCGAGCGCAAGGTGTTCACGCATCTGGTCGGCGACAAGGCCTCGGAGATGAACGACCTGCTCACGCAAGGCGGCTTTCGGCGCTCGCAGAACATCGCCTACAGGCCAGCCTGCGAGACCTGCCGTGCCTGTGTATCCGTGCGTATCCTGGCCCAGGAGTTTACCGCCAGCCGCAACATGAAGCGCGTGCTGCAGCACAATTCCGACCTCGTCGGCGCCATGCACAATGCCGAGCCCTCGACCGAACAATATTCGCTGTTCCGCGGCTATCTCGATGCCCGCCACCGCCGCGGCGGCATGTCGGACATGACGGTGCTCGACTACGCCATGATGGTCGAGGATACCCATGTCGACACCAAGGTGATCGAATACCGGCGGCGGGGACCCGATACTTTCATCACCGGCAAGGGTCAGGGTGAACTCATCGCGGTGGCACTCACCGACAAGATGGCCGACGGCCTGTCGATGGTCTATTCCTATTTCAATCCCGATTTCGAAAGCCGCTCGCTCGGCACGTTCATGATCCTCGACCACATCGCCCGTGCCAAGGCGATGGGACTGCCCCATGTCTACCTTGGCTACTGGGTCAATGGTTCGCGCAAGATGAATTATAAGATGCGCTTCATGCCGCAGGAGCATCTCGGCCCAAAAGGCTGGGAGCGCTATACCCACGAAGCGGTCTGACGCTGAGTTTTCCCACGATCCACGCTTAACTGTTTCAAGGCAGGGGATGCTGGTCTTTCAGCCGCTCGGATGGAGAGAGTGCGCGATTGCGCCGGTCGGCCACCGCCTGCATTTCATTGCGAAAGTTCCTGCATGTCCTCTCACCAAGACCACCAGAAGGGCCTTCTGATAACCGCCATCGGCGGGCTGATACTGACTGTCGACATACCGTTGATCCGCCTTGCGGATGGCGGCGCGTGGACGATCCTTTTGCTGCGGACCGGAACCACCTTCATCGCCGCGATGATCATCTGGTCGGTCTGGCGCGCGCTGAGCCGGAATGTCCCGCCGCTCATCCCCGGCTGGTCCGGGCTGATCGTGGCGATATGCTATGGGCTGACCTCGATCACCTTCGTTACCGCGGTCTTTCATACCTCGACCGCCGATCTGGTGTTCATCCTGGCCTTCAACACCGTGTTCGCCGCACTGCTGTCCTGGATATTCCTGAAGGAAAGACCGCGGGCGGTGACGATTGTGGCGATGCTGGTCATGATCCTCGGCGTGCTGGTCATCGTCGGCGGTTCGGTCGGCACCGGCAAGCTGTTCGGCGACTTCATGGCGCTCTGCTCGGCATTCTTCATCGCGGTCGCCATCACCATCTCGCGCGCCAGCGGCAAGGATATGGGATTCACCTCGCTCATAGGCGTCCTTCTGCCGCTTGGACTGGCCGCCTTCATGGTGACAGGCGAAGGCTTCCACGTGAACGCGCCATGGTGGATCATCTTCAACGGCGCCGTCATCATGCCGATCTCGTTCTTCTGCCTCGCCGCAGGGCCGAAATACATTTCGGGACCGGAAGTGGCGATGTTCTACCTGCTCGAAACGGTGCTGGCGCCGATCTGGGTGTGGATGATCTTCGCCGAGACGCCGACGCGCAACAGCCTGATCGGCGGCGGCATCCTGATCGTCACGCTGGTCGCCCATTCGCTCTGGCAGCTGCATGATGGGCGCAGGCGCCGGGGCACGCTTGCATTAAGTCACCCCGTTTAGAAGCCCTCGGCACAAGAGGTGCTGGATTTAGAATCCTGGCCGCCGTTAGCGCGCTAGTAACAGCTCGCCTTCAGGATGGCTCGTATGAAGTCGAGTGAGCCGTGAAATCAACTGTGCGCGTTGGGATCAGTCGAGAGGCGACCATTTCGACCGTGGTCGTCCTGCTGCTAATCGTGGCGGCATTTGGGGTTGCGCGAGGCTTCGACGCCAGTGCAGCGACACTATTTTCCAGTTGGTTCGTCCGAAAAGTAGACCTCGGGCAGTGCGGCTTGCCGTTTGCTCGCAATATCATTGGAGCGACTTTGTTCATGGCAATGGCCGGAGTAATCCATCTCGGCGTGCTGGTGAAATGTTGGATGATCGCACGACCATGGGAAGGCAAATATGCCATGGGCACCTTCTGGTGGTGCCTATTTTTTGCATTCTCTTACTTCTTGATGATCTTTATTGTGCGCCAACAAGGGGGCTGGTTGTCGAAAGGATTCCGCCTCCCGGAAGGGCCGGACTTAACCGAGGCGTGTCAACTCAGCCACTTCTGGAATGGTGCGGAATCGATTTTCTTGCCGGGCTTCATTTTCATGATGCTGGCAGCCTTCTCGACGTGGGCCACACTCGTGTGGGCGCTTGTCTTTCCACAAGTGATGACACAAGGCCGGCACAAGCCGTAGTCAGGCCTTGGCTCTTTTTTCTGCTGTAATCTCGATCTGTGGCGGCCCGCGTTCGAGCTCGGCTACGGGATCGGGAGCGGTGTCGTCGGCCAACTCCACCTCGCGCAGCCACTCGCGCCAGATCGCGACCAGCAGCGCCATCAGCACCGGGCCGATGAACAGGCCGAGAAAACCCATCGTCTTGACGCCGCCGATCAAGCCGAAAAAGGTCGGCAGGAAGGGCAGTTTTATCGGTCCACCCACGAGCTTGGGGCGCAATGTCTTGTCGACGATGAACAGCTCGACCGTTCCCCATATGAACAGCGCCAGGCCGGCCATCGGCGAGCCGCTGGCGGCGAGGTAAATCGACACCAAGGTAAAGGACAGCGGCGCACCACCGGGGATGAGCGCCATCACGCCTGTCAGCGCGCCCAGCGTCACAGGCGACGGCACGCCGGCCAGCCAGTAGGCGACGCCCAGCACCAGACCCTCGCCGATGGCAATCACGGTCATGCCGGTCACGGTCGAGGAAATGGTCGCCGGCACGACGCGCGAGATCCGCTCCCAGCGGGTCGGCAGGATGCGTTCGCCGAGGCGGTCGATCTGGCCGGCGAAATTCTCGCCATCGCGATAGGCGAAAAACAGGGCGATCATCATGAACAGCAGCGTCAGAAAGAGGCTGAAAGCGCTGCCGCCGGCGGCGAGCGCGCCGCGGTAAATGCTGCCGATATTGGCGCCGCTGACCAGCTGGATCAGTTCGCCGATGCCGCCGGGATGGCCGAGATTGGTCGTCCACTGCTCGTTCAGCCACTCACCCACCACAGGCAGGGTGGCGATCCAGTGCGGCGTCACCGCACCGTGCCGATTGGTCTCGATCGCCCAGCCGACCCACTCGCGCACCTCGTTGATTGCATAGGTGCCGGCAAGCGCGATCGGTATCACCAGGAAGGCGAGGATGAACAGGATGGCAAATGTGGCGGCGATGGTTCGGTTACCGCCGACGCCGACCAGCAGGCGCCGATAGAGCGGCCAGCTGGCGAAAGCGATGACGAGCGCGGCCAGCACTGGGAACAGGAAACCATGGAAGAAATAGACACCAGCGGCAACGATCAGCACCAGCAGCCAGCGCGCCGCCGACAGCGGCGGTATGACGGCCGACCGGAGCGGTGTGGACAGCCCGAAGAGGCGCTGCTGCCGTTCCGGTTTCTGTATCTTTGCTTCCTTCAAATGCCCTGTTCTCCCCGACCCGTCCGGTCAGTTATGCACTGATATAGTGCAGCAATCGTGACGATAGTCCAAATGGTGATGGTGGCGCTGTGTTTCCTTCTCCCCCTGTGGGAGAAGGTGTCGCCGAAGGCGAGGATGAGGGGTGTTCCAGCGGAGCGAGGCGTTGGTGTTCCATGGAACACCCCTCAACCGTCTCGGCGCTACGCGCCGATCCACCTTCTCCCACAAGGGGAGAAGGAAGAAGCGCCCCGTTACCCGAACTTGCCAGTCCTGGGGAAACCCTTCGGCACCATACGCCCTGCCGATGCCCTCGCGCCGATCCACTCGGCCAGTTCCTCGCGCGACCGCGTGAAGGTGCGGTCGGCCGAATCCTGCCAGGAAAGACCGGTCTCCAGCGTGAACGGCTTGAGGTCGAGAAGGCCGCCATCCTTGTATTTCTGCAGCCGCACGCCCTTACCGCGACCCATCTCCGGAATTTCCGAGAGCGCGAACACCAGCATCTTGCGGTTCTCGCCGACGATGGCCAGATGATCGCCAGTGACCGGCACGCAGCGCTTGGCTTCGTCCGGGGCCTTGACGTTCATCACCTGTTTGCCCTTGCGGGTGTTGGCGACCACCTCTTCCTCCGCAACGATGAAGCCGTTGGCGTCGAGAGAGGCGAGCAGCAGCTTGCGCTTGGGATCGTGGACGAAGGCGGTGACGATGTCCTGGTCATTGTCCATGTCGACGATGATGCGGATCGGCTCGCCATGGCCGCGGCCGCCGGGCAGCCGGTCGGCGCCGATCGTGTAGAATTTGCCGCCGGTGGTGAAGACCAGCACCTTGTCTGTCGTCTGGGCATGGAAGGCGAGCTTGAGACTGTCACCCTCCTTGAAGGTCAGCGTCGAAAGATCGGCCAGATGGCCCTTCATTGCCCGCAGCCAGCCTTTTTCCGAAACCACGACGGTGACCGGCTCGCGCTCGATCATGGCATGCGCGATGTCGGTCAGGTCGTGCTCGGGCGCATCGGCGAACTGGGTACGGCGCTTGCCGATCTCGGTCTCCGGGCCGAACTTGTCGCGAACCTGAGTGATTTCCCACTTGATCGTCGACCACTGCTTTGCATCGGACGCCAGCAGCGCCTCGATCTGCTTCTTCTCTGCGGTCAGGCCATCGAATTCCTTGCGGATCTCGAATTCCTCCAGCTTACGCAACGCGCGCAGCCGCATGTTGAGGATCGCTTCGGCTTGGGTGTCGGTGAGCGACCAGCGGGCCATCATGACCTGCTTTGGCTCATCCTCCTCGCGGATGATCCTGATCACCTCGTCAATGTTGAGGTAGGCGATCAGGTAGCCGGCAAGGATTTCCAGCCGCCTCTCGATCTCGCCGAGGCGATGTTTCGAGCGACGGATGAGGACGTCGCGGCGGTGATCCAGCCATTCCTGCAGCACGCCTTTCAACGACAGCACGTTGGGCACCTTGCCGCGCGACAGCACATTCATGTTGAGCGGGAAACGGCTCTCGAGCTCGGTGAGCTTGAACAGTGATTCCATCAGGATGCCGGGGTCGACGGAACGGCTCTTGGGCACCAGAACGACGCGGATGTCCTCGGCACTTTCGTCCCTGATATCCTCGAGCAGCGGCAGCTTGCGGGCCATCAACAGCTCGGCGATCTTCTCGATCAGCCGCGCCTTCTGCACGCCATAGGGGATTTCGGTGACGACGATGCTCCAGGTGCCCCTGCCCTGGTCCTCCTGGTTCCATTTCGACCGCACGCGAAAGCCGCCGCGGCCGGTCTCATAGGCTTCGTGGATGGAGGCGCGGCTGTCGACGATGATGCCGCCGGTCGGGAAATCCGGACCCTGGACGAAATCCATCAGCTTCGCCACCGGCGCGTCGCGATGCTCGATCAGATGCAGTGCGGCGTCGCAAAGCTCGGCCGCGTTGTGCGGCGGGATCGACGTCGCCATGCCGACCGCGATGCCGGACGAGCCGTTGGCCAGCAGATTCGGGAAGGCGCCGGGGAGCACGACCGGCTCCTCGTCCTCTTCATTGTAGGTCGGCCGATAGTCGACGGCATCCTCGGTGATGCCGGCAAGCAATTCGGTCGCCACGTCGGTCATGCGCGCTTCGGTGTAGCGCATGGCGGCGGCGTTATCGCCGTCGATGTTGCCGAAATTACCCTGGCCGTCGACCAAGGGGTAGCGCATCGAAAAATCCTGCGCCAGCCGTACCAGCGCATCATAGATCGACTGGTCGCCATGCGGGTGGAACTTGCCCATCACCTCGCCGACGATACGGGCGCATTTGGCAAAACCCTGGTCGGGATTGAGGCGCAGCAGTCGCATGGCGTGCATGATACGGCGATGGACCGGCTTCAGTCCGTCGCGAACGTCGGGCAGCGCCCGGTGCATGATGGTCGACAACGCATAGGCGAGATAACGCTCTTCCAGCGCCTTCTTCAGATCGACCGGTTCAATATGATCGCCGCCGCCATTGTCAGGCGGCAAAAGCCTTTTTCCCATGGGCTGGGACTAGCCGAGCGGGTGATTCGCGGCAAGGGGCGCGCACCGGACCGGTCGATTTGCGCACTTTTCTGCAACAGGAGACCGCAAGATCGAGCTTGCCGGCCAACATCAGTCTGTTACATCCCGCATCTATTGCGAAGCACGCAGGCGGCCCGACCTTCATGCCAAATTCACTGCATTGTCCAATAGCGTTCGGATCGGGTTTGCCTTTCACCGCGATTTTCGACCATTGTGCCGGGACACGCCTTTTTCCCGTCCAGTTCGTCACGGAATGGTGATGGCGCAAAGAATTGAAAAATAATTTCAGGACACTCTCAGGGACCTTGCGATGACAATCAACCGCTCAACTCTCCGGAAATTCGCTCTTTCGACCTTCTTGCTCACACTGCCGCTGAATGCTGCCCTTGCCCAGGACGCCGCGGTCGCGGACCGGCTGAAGGCTGCGCTCTCCGCACAGGGCGTCGACATCTCCTGGACCGGCGTGACCGGCGACAACACCAGCATGGTGCTGCAGGGCGTGTCGGTGAAACCGGCCGCGGAAAAGGAAGCGCTGACGATCGGCGACGTCAAGCTCGAGAACATCACCGAAGCCAATGGCGGCTATGATATCGGCACCGTGTCGACCTCGGCCTTCGAACACAGCAAGGACGGCGTCACCCTCGATCTCAGCCCCTTCATCATCCACGACATGACGGTGCCGGCCGACGGCTCCACCAGCCCGCTTGGCTCGCTGATGATGTATAAATCCGCTGAACTGTCGAACATGACGGTCAAGGTCGCCGACAAAACCGCATTCTCGATGGACGGCCTTGCCATCGAGATCACGCCGCCCGCCGACGGCAAGGCGATGGAATTCACCGCCAATACGGAGAAGTTCACGGCCGATCTCTCGCTGGTCGACGATCCCAAATCCAAGGAGGTCATCAGCGCGCTCGGCTACCAGAACATCTCGGGCAATCTCGAAATGGCCGGCACCTGGCAGCCATCTGACGGCAAGATGGAACTGTCGAAATACGACATCTCCGTCGAGAATGCCGGCACGCTCGGCATGACCTTCGACCTCGGCGGCTACACGGTCGACTTCATCAAGTCGCTGCAGGAAATGCAGAAGAAGATGGCCGCACAGCCGGAAGGCGCCGACAATTCGGCGCAAGGCATGGCCATGCTCGGCCTGTTGCAGCAGCTTTCGTTCAACAGCGCCTCGATCCGCTTCGACGACGATTCGCTGACCGGCAAGGTGCTGGACTATGTCGGCAAGCAGCAGGGCATGTCGGCCAAGGACATCGCCAACCAGGCGAAGGCGATCGTGCCGTTCGGCATGGCGCAGCTCAACAATCCGGAACTCACGGCTCAGGTGACCGCCGCGGTCAGCAAATATCTCGACGATCCGAAGAGCCTCGAAATCTCGGCCGAGCCGCCGGCATCGGTGCCGTTCGCGCTGATCATGGCGGGCGCCATGTCGAACCCGCTGGACCTGCCGAAGACGCTCGGCGTCAGCGTCAAGGCAAACGAGGACTGATCGAAACGGCCTCAGGACACGAAAAACCGGCATCGCTGCCGGTTTTTTGTTGGCGAATCGGAAGAACCGGTTCGAGCAAGTTCCTGAAGTAAAGCCCGAAGCTTCCGGTCAGGCGTCCTTCTTGGTTGGCGCGACGCGCAGCGCCAAATCGCGAAGCTGCTGCGGGCTCGCTTCCGACGGCGCGTTCATCAACAAATCATAGGCCTGCTGGTTCATCGGGAACATGGTGATTTCGCGCAGGTTCTTGGCGCCGACCAGAAGCATGACGACGCGGTCGACACCGGCGGCCATGCCGCCATGCGGCGGCGCGCCATACTGGAAGGCGCGATAGAGGCCGCCAAAGCGCTCCTCGACCGTGGCGCGGTCCAGCCCGACCGTCTCGAATGCCTTGACCATGGTTTCTGGCAAATGGTTGCGAATGCCGCCGCTGGCGATCTCGAAACCGTTGCAGACCATGTCGTACTGAAAGGCCTTGATGCCGAGCAGGTCCTCGCCGTTCAGCGCATCGATGCCGCCCTGCGGCATCGAGAACGGATTGTGGGCGAAGTCGATCTTCTTCTCCTCCTCGTTCCATTCGAAGAACGGGAAGTCGACGATCCAGCACAGTTCGAAGCGCTCGCGGTCGACAAGGTTCAGCTCCTCGCCGGCGCGCGTGCGCGCGGCGCCCGCAAAGGAGACGAACTTCTTCGGGTCGCCGGCGACGAAGAACGCGGCATCACCATCGGCAAGGCCAAGCTGCAGGCGGATCGCCTCGGTGCGCTCCTCGCCGATGTTCTTGGCGAGCGGGCCGGCGCCTTCGAGCTTGTCGCCCTCCTTGCGCCAGAAGATGTAGCCCAGCCCCGGCTGGCCCTCGCCTTGCGCCCAGCTGTTCATGCGATCGCAAAAGGCGCGGCTGCCGCCGGTTTTTGCCGGAATGCCCCACACCTCGGCCTTCGGGTCGTTGGCCAGGATGTTGGCGAACACCTTGAAGCCGGACTCGCGAAAATGGTCGGAGACGGCCTGCATCTCGATCGGGTTGCGCAGGTCCGGCTTGTCGGAACCGTATTTGCGCATGGCGACATCGTAAGGGATGCGCTGGAATTTCTGCGTCACCGGCTTGCCGTTGGCGAAGGTCTCGAAGACGCCGCGCATCACCGGTTCCATGGTCGACAGCACATCGTCCTGCTCGACGAAACTCATTTCGACGTCGAGCTGGTAGAATTCGCCAGGCAGACGGTCGGCGCGCGGGTCTTCGTCGCGGAAGCACGGCGCGATCTGGAAATAACGGTCGAAGCCGGACACCATGATAAGCTGCTTGTACTGCTGCGGAGCCTGCGGCAGCGCGTAGAAGGTGCCAGGATGGATGCGCGACGGCACCAGGAAGTCGCGCGCGCCTTCCGGCGACGAGGCGGTAAGGATCGGCGTCGAGAATTCGGTGAAGCCGACCTCGCCCATGCGCTTGCGCATCTCGGCGATGATTTTCGTGCGCGCCACGATGTTCCGGTGCAGCGTCTCACGGCGCAGGTCGAGGAAGCGGTATTTCAGCCTGATGTCCTCGGGGTAGTCCGGTTCGCCGAATACCGGCAGCGGCAATTCCTTGGCCGCCGACAGCACCTCGATCTCGCGGGCGAAAATCTCGATCTCACCGGTCGGCAGGTTGGCGTTCGTGGTTTCCGGCAGGCGTGCCTTGACCTCGCCGTCAACGCGGATCACCCATTCGCCGCGCAAGGTCTCGGCGACCTTGAAGGCAGGCGAATCCGGATCGGCGACGATCTGGGTCAGCCCGTAATGGTCGCGCAGATCGATGAACAGCAGGCCGCCATGGTCGCGCACGCGATGCACCCAGCCCGACAGGCGAACGGAATTGCCGACGTCGCTCTTTCGCAACTGGGCACAGGTATGGCTGCGGTAACGGTGCATGGTCATGGATAAAAAGTCCGGGATTGTGGGTTGCGGGCCAAAGCATCGCAGCCCGGCCCAAAATTTGCGCGAAAAGCGCATGAGAGGCATGGTTTGTCAAGGCAAACGGATGGAGCGGCAGTCTCTCAGTCTGGAACTTCGGGTTTCAATCCATAGCCGGTCATGTGGCGGAACCGTAAACCGCCTCTCGCGTTGGCGCATGATGGAGTGAGAGGAGGCAAACATGTTTTCCTGGAAGGGCACTTGGCGCAATCAATACGGTTCGGTTGTAGTTATCGAAGACGATAGCGATGGTTTGATCCGCGGTGTCTTCAAGACAGCATTGCCCGACAGCAGCTTTTCCGGGATGGAAGTGCCTCTCCACGAGGCCGCTCATGGAGATGTGATTGGCTTTACTTCCGCGGCGTTAGGAAAAACGGGCCCGGCGGCGGTCAGCTACACCGGCATTTTTCGAGACGGCAAGATGGAGATGTTGTGGCACACAGTGGCTGGACTGGCACTTTCAGCCGATGCCGAGGGTGAGCCCGCAAAGCTGACCCAGGTCGGAACATGGCGCGCCTTCGGGACCAGCCTAGACACCTTTGAGCGCGTCGATTGAATACTCCGACCGCCGGCGAGTTCGTGCTGATCAAGGCGGCCCTGATGCTGTTCTATTCCTTCGGCGCCATTGGCGGCCCGTTCGCGGCCTCGACAGCGATGCAGTATTTCGGGCCAAGCGCGCTGTTTGTCTTCAGCGCCATGGTCTAAGCGGTCTTCACCGCCGTCATCCTCTCCGGCATGCCGGCCGGCAAGCGCAGCGCTTCACCGCGCTGTTGCGCACCTCGACCATTTTTGCGCGGCTGGCGAGGAGAAATAGTGATCCAGACAGTCCGGAAGGGCCGTCACGGTGGCACCACAGCTTGACGAAAGCCTTCCCGGCTGAAATCTAGGAAGACCCTACTCCTGCCAAAAGCGATTTGATGCACGTCATCACCACCCAGAAAGAACTCGAGACCGTTCTCGCCGCTTTCGAAAAGTCGGATTTCGTCACCGTCGACACCGAATTCATCCGCGAAACGACCTTCTGGCCCATCCTGTGCCTGATCCAGATGGCCGCGCCCGACGTAACGGCGCTGATCGATCCGCTGTCACCTGATATCGACCTCGCTCCCTTCTTCAGATTGATGGCCAACGAGGCGGTGGTCAAAGTCTTCCACGCCGCCCGGCAAGACATCGAAATCATCGTCCATCTCGGCGATCTCGTTCCGCACCCGGTGTTCGACACACAGGTGGCGGCGATGGTCTGCGGCTTCGGCGACAGCGTTTCCTACGACCAGCTCGTGCAGCGCATCACCGGCGCACGACTCGACAAGTCGTCGCGCTTCACCGACTGGCGCCACCGCCCGCTGTCCGACAAGCAGCTCGACTACGCGCTGGCCGACGTTACCCATTTGATCGAGGTCTACCAGCACCTCAACGCCGAGCTGGCGCGGGAAAACCGCGCCCACTGGCTGAATGAAGAGATGGATGTCCTGACCTCGCGCGAGACCTACGATCCGCATCCCGAGGACGCCTGGAAGCGGCTGAAGATGCGGCTTCGCAAACCGCAGGAGCTGGCGATCGTGCAGACCGTGGCGGCCTGGCGCGAACGCGAGGCGCGCGAGCGCGACGTGCCGCGCGGCCGCGTGCTCAAGGACGACGCGATCTACGAGATCGCGCAGCAAGGGCCGCGCGATGCGGCAGCCCTTGCCAAGCTGCGCACCACGCCCAAGGGCTGGGAACGCTCCTCGACGGCGACGGCACTGCTCGGCGCGGTCAACACCGCGCTCGCCCTGCCCAAGGAGCAGATGCCGAAACTGCCGAAAAGCTTCCAGCCGCCCGAGGGGTCGAATGCGGCCGCGGAGCTCTTGAAAGTGCTGCTCAGGATCATCGCCGAAAAACAGGGCGTCGCCTCGAAGGTGCTCGCCTCCAGCGACGATATCGATCGCATCGCCGCCGAAGGCGAGGATGCCGATGTGCCGGCGCTGCAAGGCTGGCGACGCGCCGTGTTCGGCGAACAGGCGCTGAAACTTGTGCGCGGCGAGATCGGCATCAAGTTCGACAATCGAAAAATAGCAGTGTTCGACCTGTAGGTTCAGTCTCTCTTCTTCCGTCGCGGAGAAGAGAGCTGACGCCAATTCTGCTCAAATCACCCCGAGCAGGTGAAGAGCGAGCCAGATCCAGCCCAACAGGACAATGACCGCTCCAAGGAAGAAAGAGCGGCTGCGCCAGCGCAGATCGTTGCTGGTCAGGTGAACCCAGGCGTGGAAGTAGCGGGTCACCACGAAAGCCCACATCAGCGCCAGTGTCAGATAGTTGACGCCATTGGTGACGTGCAGCGCCAGGCACAGCACATAGAAAAGCACCGGCAGTTCGAACTGATTGCTGAGATTGCCGGCAACGGTCGCGCAGGAGACCGGTTCTGTCGAGCGGGCCTTGTACTGGCTCGCCTTCGCCTCGCCCGACTTGACGGCAACATATCGGCGCCGGCCCAGTACGCAATAGACGATATAGATCAGCAGTACGTGGGCGAGCATCGGCCAGAAGATCGCGGTCTGGTTCATGCAGTCGCCCCTGCCCTGTTCGGCTTCAATTCTGACGTCTTTGGCCCGCCAACCAGAAAGCGGCAATGACGATGACCGGGACGGCGAGAAGCGCGAATTTGGTGACGATCAGCGCCGAGGCGAAAGACAGCGAATCCGGGTTGGCGTAGAGGAAATCGGACAGAAGCCGCGCCACGGCGATGTTCTGGGCGTAGTCGGCGAGCGTGTAGGGCAGCACCAGGACCAGCGCGAAGATCGCCTGCATCTGAGCCGGCAGCACGCGGAAATTCTTCAGTCGCCGGCCAGTCGCCAGGATCAGGCTGACCAGCGTCAGCGACAGCAGCGCCGGAAACAAAAGATCGAAGGTCAGGTAATGCCAGACCAGGATGATCTCGCTGCCGCGCCGGCCAAGCGCCGTCAGCCAGGCCATGCCTTCGTCGGGCGTGAATCCGAAATAGCGCATGTCGAGCGAGGCCAAGCCCCCGCTCAACTGGCGGAAATAGAAGAACTCCATGCCCGTCATGGCGATGAAAACCGCCGCCGAGAGAAAGCAGAGCGCCCCGACATGGCGCGACAGGCGCAGCACCATGGCGGTCAAGTTGCGCCAAAGCCCGGAAGAATCAGGCTCCGCCGGGATAGTTGGGGCTTTCGCGGGTAATCGTGACGTCATGGGCGTGGCTTTCACGAAGTCCAGCGTTGGATATGCGCACAAAAGTGGCGCGGTCGCGGAAATCGGCAAGGTCGCGGCCACCAACATAACCCATAGCGGCTTTCAGCCCGCCCGCAAGCTGGTGCAACACGCCAGACACAGGTCCTTTGTAGGGAACCTGCCCTTCAATGCCTTCCGGCACCAATTTCAGCGTGTCGCGCACCTCGGCCTGGAAGTAGCGATCGGCGGAGCCCCGCGCCATGGCGCCGACCGAGCCCATGCCGCGATAAGCCTTGAAGGAGCGGCCCTGGTGCAGATAGACCTCGCCCGGGCTTTCGTCGGTCCCGGCAAGCAGCGAGCCGATCATGGCGGCACTGGCGCCGGCGGCGAGTGCCTTGGCGAGATCGCCGGAATATTTGATGCCACCGTCGGCGATCACCGAGGCGCCCGATTTATGCGCTGCCTCGACCGCCGACATGATGGCCGAAAGCTGGGGAACGCCGACCCCGGCCACGATGCGGGTGGTGCAGATGGAGCCCGGACCGATGCCGACCTTGACGGCGTCGGCGCCGGCGTCGATCAGCGCCCGCGTGCCTTCCGCGGTGGCGACATTGCCGGCCAGGATGCGCACGGAATTGGAAAGCTTCTTCGCCCGCGTCACCGCGTCCAGCACCCGCTGTGAGTGGCCATGCGCGGTGTCGATCACCAAAAGGTCTACGCCGGCCTCGATAAGGCGCTCGGCGCGTTCGAAGCCGTCATCGCCGACGCTGGTGGCGGCCGCGGCGCGCAGGCGCCCCTGCGCATCCTTGGTGGCATGCGGGTTGAGCTGCGACTTCTCGATGTCCTTGACGGTGATCAGCCCGACGCAATTGCCCGTTTTGTCGACCACAACCAGCTTCTCGATGCGGTGCTGGTGCAGAAGCCGCTTGGCCTCGTCCTGGTCGACATTCTCCTTGACCGTGATCAGGTTCTCACGGGTCATCAATTCGTAGACCTTTTGCGCCGGATCGGAAGCGAAGCGCACGTCACGGTTGGTCAGGATGCCGACGAGCCGGCCGGTCTTGTGGCCGCCGGCGCCACCATTCTCGACCACCGGAATGCCCGAAATCGAGTAGGTACGCATCAGCGACAATGCGTCGGCGAGAGTGGCGTCGGGACCGATCGTGACCGGGTTGACCACCATGCCGGATTCGAATTTCTTGACCTGGCGCACCTGCTCGGCCTGTTCGGCGGGCGAGAAATTGCGATGGATGACGCCGATGCCGCCGGCCTGCGCCATGGCAATGGCGAGCCTTGCCTCGGTGACCGTGTCCATCGCCGCCGACAGGATCGGCACGTTGAGGTCGATGTCGCCGGCGATGCGGGTGCGGATGTCGGTCTGGCCGGGCATCACCTCGGAATGACCGGGCTGCAAGAGCACGTCGTCAAAGGTCAGCGCCAGTGCGCCGGTGGAGGTTTCGATGATTTTTGCCATGGCCAGCCCTTTGAATGCAGAAAGGCGCTGGACCGGAATGGACAGCGCCGACTCATTATTCCCTTTCAGGATTGGCGGTGGCTGGTAACACGTCGCGGCGGCGTTGAAAAGCCGATCGTTGAGTGGACGTTAAGGATCGGTTCAGTGTCGACAGGGTCGCGGGACCGATCCAACTTCCTGTTTCTACGCAGTTCCAGGCGGAAAAACCGGTTCACACTTTGCCTGGAGCCTAGTCCGCGCCCAGCAGGGTATCGAGCAATTCATGACGTGGCGATGCGAAAGGATTGACAACGGTTACGCCACCCCAGGTGAAGCCATGTTGCAGATCTTCCGACAGGAGCAGCCGGCAACTCGATTGGGAGGCAGCTGATAGGATGACCGCATCCCAGATACTGAAATGGTGGTCGGCCGCAAGATCGACCGCCATCATCATAACCTCGGGCGACGTTCCAGCAACCGGGAAGGCGTCGCGCCAGCCCAGGAGTGCATCCCGAGCTTCCTGCGAAGATCGTCCAGCCTTGCGAACAAGCACGTTGAACAGTTCGCCAAGCACTTGAACCGGAATGACAGCTGCCTCTTGCGGAACGTTGCGCAGCAACTCCAGAACAGCGTCACGCTTGTCGGCGTTGTTCACGCCTTCTGCATAAGCAAGGATGTTGGTGTCGAGCGCGATCTTCACCGGTCGTAAAGCTCGTCGCGGGTCCATTGCCCGGCATCGACGACAGGCTGCCGCTCAAGCCGTGACAGCAGCGCGGTGCGCGAGCGCGAGGCCACCTGACCGCGATTGTCCGCGGGTACGATCCGCGCAACCGGCCGCCCGTGACTGGTCACCACAAAGTTCCGCCCTTCCCGCACACCACGAAGAATGAGCGAAAATTTTCGATTGGCGTCGGCGGCTGAAACGGATTCGTCCATGATTGCATCAAAGTAGTTATTTTAACTAGAATAGCTATAGCTTGGCTCCTTGGCAAGCTATCTCTGATCGCTGCCCAGGCCCTCCGCGGCGTCGAAGTCGCACAAAAGTGACAGCAAATTAATGCGACATCGGCCCAAAGGCATGATAACCGCCCATTGTATCGGCATGCCCCCGGCCGGCAGGCAATTTCGACCAATTCGGACGCGTTCGTTGAACCGCACTATCCCGCTTATCCTTGCGGTCGCTCTCTTCATGGAAAACATGGATTCGACCGTCATCGCGACATCGCTGCCGGCGATCGCGACCGACATCCATACCAGCCCTATCGCGCTGAAACTGGCGCTGACGGCCTATCTGGTGTCGCTGGCGATCTTCATTCCGATCAGCGGCTGGATGGCCGATCGCTTCGGCGCCAAGAACATCTTTCGTGCCGCGATCGCGGTGTTCATTGCCGGTTCGGTCGCCTGTGCCCTCTCCGGTTCCCTGCCGGCCTTCGTGGTGTCTCGCTTCCTGCAAGGCATCGGCGGCGCCATGATGACCCCGGTCGGACGCCTGGTTCTGGTTCGTGCCACGCCCAAAAGCGAACTGGTCGCCGCCATGTCCTGGCTGACCGTTCCCGCGCTGGTCGGGCCGCTGGTGGGCCCGCCGATCGGCGGCTTCATCACCACCTACTTCACCTGGCACTGGATTTTCCTGATCAACGTGCCGATCGGCCTGATCGGCATCTGGCTGGCCACCCGCTTCCTGCCAGAAACTGAATCGATGGAGACGCCGCCGCTCGATTTCGTCGGCTTCGTGCTGAGCGGGCTGGCCGCATCCGGCGTCGTCTTCGGCCTGTCGGTGGTCAGCCTGCCTTATCTGCCGCCGGCGACCGGCTTCATCACGATCGCCGTGGGGCTGCTGGCGGGCGCGCTCTACCTGATGCATGCGCGCCGCGCCAGGAATCCGCTGCTCGCGCTTGAGTTGTTCCGCAACCAGGTGTTCCGCTCGTCGGTGCTCGGCGGCAGCCTGTTCCGCATCGGCATCGGCGCGGTGCCGTTCCTATTGCCGCTGATGTTCCAGATCGGCTTCGGGCTGACCCCGTTCCAGTCCGGCATGATCACCTTCGTCTCGGCGATCGGCGCCATCGGCATGAAATTCGTCACCGCGCTGATCTTCCGCGTTGTCGGCTTCCGCCGCGTGCTGATCCTGGGCTCGCTTGTCGCCGCCGCATCGATCGCCATCTATGGTCTCTTCACCCCAGAGACGCCCTATGCGTTGATGCTGGCCATATTGCTGGTCGGCGGTTTCATCCGCTCGATGTTCTTCACCGGTGTCAACGCACTCTCCTATGCCGAGGTGTCGGCCGAGGATACCAGCAAGGCGACGCCGATCACGGCGGTGTTCCAGCAATTGTCAATCGCGCTCGGCGTGGCGCTCGCCGGCGGCGTTCTGGAAGTCTCGACCTCGATCCATGGCGGCCCGCTGACGCTGGGCGACTTCCATATCGCCTTCTTCATCGTGGCGGCGGTATCGGCGGCGGCGTCGCTGTCGTTCATGCGGCTGGCACCCGATGCCGGCAACGCCGTCTCCGGCCATGGCCGGCTGACAACGCCCAAGACACTGGAACAGGTGAGATCGCCGGGAGAGTGAGGCTCTCTCCCTGCTCCCCTTGTGCAAGAGGAGAAGGGAAGGCGTTACTCCCTGCTCGGCTCTCGCCCCTTGAAGTCCTTGGCCAACAGATAAAGCTCCACCGACTCATCGCGCGATGCCGGTGGCTTGACGTGGTGGACGGAGCGGAAATTCTTCTTGAGCATGGAGAGCAGCTCGTTCTCGGCGCCACCCTGAAAAGTCTTGGCCAGGAAATGGCCGCCGGGCTTCAAGACCGACAGCGCGAAATCGGCCGCCACCTCGCACAAATGCATGGTGCGGATATGGTCGGTCCGCTTGTGGCCGGTGGTCGGTGCGGCCATGTCGGACAGCACGACATCCGGATCCCCGCCCAGCGCTTCGGAGAGCTTTTGCGGAGCCTGCGGATCAAGAAAATCCAGCAGCAGCACCGGCGCGCCAGGCACGGCGTCCATTTCGAGATAATCGATGCCCACGACATGCGGATGCTCGGCCGTCGATTTCGTGCGCGCGGCCGCGACCTGACACCAGCCGCCGGGGGCGGCACCGAGGTCGATCACCTTCATGCCGGGCTTCAAGAGGTGGTGCTTGTCATCGATCTCGATCAGCTTGTAGGCCGCGCGCGAGCGATAGCCGTCGGCTTTGGAGCGCTGGACATAGGGATCGTTGATGTGGCGCTGCAGCCAGCGGCGCGACGATTCCTTCAAGCCGCTTTTCTTCTTGATCCGCGTTTTCAGCACGCGAATGCTGGCGGACCCTGGTTTTTCCGGTTTCTTGGTCATTGCCTGATTTCTTGTTTGAGCATGATCATGCCCTAGCACGCCCGTCGTTACGCCAGACGCCGTCATCGGCCATCAGCTCGCTCAATATGCCCTCGCGCAGGCCCCGGTCGGCGACGCGAAGCCGCTCCGAGGGCCAGACGGCGCGGATTGCCTCGAGGATAGCACAGCCGGCCAGCACGAGATCGGCGCGGTCGGCGCCGATACAGGGGTTGGCGCAGCGCTGCTGGAAATCCCAGCCGACAAGTCTCTCCACCATGCGGTCGACGCTGTCGCGGTCCATCCACAGGCCGTCGACCCGGCGGCGGTCGTAGCGTTCGAGGTCGAGATGGACGCCGGCCAGCGTCGTCACCGTCCCCGAAGTGCCCAACAGATGGAAATTCGGGCTGGCCTTGAGATGGCTCAACCGATCGCGGCCGTCGAAAGCGGCCAGCCTGCCGGCGACGTCGTCGACCATGGCGGTGAAGATCTCGCGCGTTACGGTGCGGCCGCCAAAGCGTTCCGCCAACGAGACGACGCCGACCGGCAGCGATGTCCACGAAACGATATGATTGGCGAGGCGTGGCGAACGGCGGCCGGTGAGATCAATCAGCGCTATCTCGGAGGAGCCGCCGCCGATGTCGAACAGGACGACGCCTTGCGTGTCGCGCTCGACCAGCGAACCGCAGCCGGAAACCGCAAGGCGGGCTTCGGTCTGGCGGTCGATGATCTCGAGCTTCAGGCCGGCTTCGCGTTCGACACGATCGAGGAACTCGACGCCGTTTTCGGCGGTGCGGCAGGCTTCGGTGGCGATCAGCCTTGCCTTCCTGATCTTGCGGCCGCGCAGTTTGTCACCGCAGACCTTCAGCGCCTCAACCGCGCGGTCCATCGCCGGCTGGCCGAGCCGGCCATTGGCGGTGAGCCCCTCGCCCAGCCTGACGATGCGCGAGAAGGCATCGATGACGCGGAACTGGCCGTGACGCGTAGGGACGGCGACCAGCAGCCGACAATTGTTGGTGCCGAGGTCTAGCGCCGCAAAGACCGGAAGCTCGTGCACCGGCGGCCTGCGGTGTCCTTGCTCGGGGCGTGGGATTGGAACGACGGGCGAGATCGCCGCAGCGGCAATAGGCTTCAGCTCTACTGCCGCGACAGCGGCCTTGCCTTGTGCCGGCGCTCGATTGTCCCCGGGGCGCGCATCGTCGCGCGCAAAAACCTTGCGCCCACGCCTTCGCTTGCGCCGTTTCTTGGGCTTGCCCTTCTGGTTGTGGGTCGCGTCGCCCGCCTGCCCATTCACGGAGCGAGGCTCCGTCGGGCGGCGTTGCTGCCAACCGGCTGTCCCCGGGCCTGGCGATCCCGGGGAAGCGCTGGACGCGCCCACCTCCGGCGCGCCTGCGCCGGTGTCGCGGTCTTCCACTGTCGTTCCTTCCGGCGCCGCGCGAACCGGTGACGGACGCAGCAGGCGCTTTGGCATGTTTCAAGTTACGGCCAGACTAACAGTGCTGTGGCCGATCACCAAGAGCCGCATGCTGAATTTTGCCGGCTGGGGCGCGAACCGCCTTTTTCTGCTGCACCGCCTTAATGTACCCGCAAGGCTGGATTGATAACGCGACGCCTGAGGAGACCGCGCCCGTCGAAGCCGATGCCCTCACGCTTGTCAGCGTTTTGCGCACCGTCCAGTGCAGGCAGGTCTTGCCGGCATCAGGCGCGACAAGTGTTCGCGGTTGAATAGCCGGCTTCAATGAGGCATTTCTGAAATGAATGGGGAATGCGGGGCGGTTGGCCTCTCGACAGAAAAGGAAGCGGATACACAAGGCATGGCAGTCTGGCAATGAACTGGAAACGCTATTTCTGGCCGGTCGTCGGCATCGGCGCGGTGATCTTCTCGCTGCTGCTGCTCTGGCATGAATTGCGCGGCATCTCGCTGGATGACGTCTGGGACGGGCTGGCGGCCATTCCGGCTCGCGACTGGATACTGGCAGGCTTGAGTTCGGTCGTCGCCTATGCCGCGCTCGCCGGCTACGATCACATCGCGCTGCTGCATATCGGCAGACGAGTGTCGTGGCTGTTCGTCACGCTCTGCTCCTTCACCACCTATGCGCTGTCGCACAATATCGGCGGTTCGGTGTTTTCCGGCGCCGTCATCCGCTACCGCGCATACGGCACCAGGGGCCTGACCGGCCAGGAAGTCGGCGTATTGGTGGCGGTCTGCTGGATAACCTTCGTGCTGTCGACGATACTCGCCTCGGGCCTTGTGCTGGTGTTCGAGCCGCAGATTATCGACCGATTCTCCGGCATCGCCCATCACGGCCTGTCGGAGGCCGCAGGCATCGCGATGCTGATCCTCATCGCAGCCTATATATTCGGCAGTTGGCTGCATCTGCGCCCGTTGACGATCGGCAGCTTCCAATTGCACTATCCGGCGCTGCCGATCGTCGCACGGCAATTGCTGATCGGCCCGATCGAACTGCTCGCCGCCGCGGCGATCATCTTCTTCGCCCTGCCCGGAGTGCACAATCCAGGCTATTTCGTCGTGCTGGGCGTCTTCCTCGTCTCCTTCTCGGTCGCCCAGATCTCGCACGCGCCGGGTGGCCTCGGCGTGTTCGAGGTGGTGTTCCTGGCCGGGCTTTCCGACATGGACCCGGTCGGCGTGCTGGCGGCGCTGCTGGTGTTCCGGCTGTTTTATCTGATCATCCCGCTGTTTCTGGGCCTGGGCATCGTGCTGTTCTTCGAACGCTCGCAATTCAGCCGCAAGGAGAGCTGAGGCATCGGATCGGACTTTGCACCCGCGTTGTGCGCGCCATATGAACTCGGCGCCTGATACCAGCGGCCGAAACGTTGCGATTGAACCGCAGAGCAGGCTTGACTATTTTCCGCTGGCGGCTACAAGGCAGCGCTCAAGCGGCTCAGCCGTTCGGCCCGCGCAGTCCATGACCGCGCCTGCTGGGGAATAGGTTAACGGTAGACCCACGGACTCTGACTCCGTTAGTCCTGGTTCGAATCCAGGTTCCCCAGCCACTCCTCTTTTCAACAACAAAATCAAGCAGTTAAGGCGCGTTAGAAAACGCTAAGTGTTACATGCTGGTTGACTAATTTTGCTATGCTGCCGCGGCCACCGTTTCCGCAGGTCAATCAAACGGTTGCCTGAAGGGCACAGACTTCGCCTCGATTCCATTCACAGTTCGACAGCACCAGATGTAGGAGCTTCTCGTTAGGAAGCTGCCGGACGAACAGTCGGCTGGCTTCGCGACCCAGTCCAGGAGCCAAACGCCGTCGTCCATGGATGATTCTTCACGTTGCCCATAAACGTCGGCCACGTTGATCGCGACAGACGCACATGCGCCGGCCCTTGCAATCAGCGGTGCCATCACCAGTTCCGGGCCGATGGCGGCGACACCATTATCGGTGCGATCGCAGAAGCGATCAAACGACGAACACGTCGTGATAGGTCAGGGCCGCCCCGGGCTCCAGATGGGCGATTTCCACCTGCGGGGCCGATTTCGAGCCGTCGGGATCATAGGACAGAACGCCCGTGGTCCGGTCGTAGAGCAGGTAATCGTTGCTGTGGGCGGCGTGTTCTCGTAACTCGAAATACGACGAGTTCACCTGTGTCGGGCTGGACAAGGAACCGGGGCCGAGCTTGGTGAAGACAGCACTGTCGAGATAAAGCGCGTCATGTACCGCGTCGAAGTCGGTGATTGTGGCGACATTGCCGGGGCCATAGGCCGTGTCAAACACGAAGGTGTCCTCGCCCCTGCCACCGGTCAGCACGTCGTTGCCACCCAGGCCCCGCAGTGTATCGTTGCCAGCCTGGGCGTCAAAGGTATCGGCCGCGCCAGTGCCGATAAATGTATCGTTCCCGGCCGTTCCGTGGGTCGGGTCGGTCGGAGGTGGCGGTGTCGGGTCGGTCGGCGGGGTCGGAGGTGACGGTATCGGGTCCGTCCCGTCATGGGCTGCGTGCCAGGCCGCCTTGGCGTGGTCCCAATAGTCGCGGGCCGCCTGGCCTTGAAGGATCGTCCAGCCGGCGGGCGGCTTTGGATAATCCGCCGGCAGCGGCGTGTCGGAGAGGTTGAGATAGTAATTGCCGTGCGACTCGACCGTCTTGTCCCAGGCGTGCTGCAGCCGCCCCTGGCCGTTGTGGTGAACGTCGGTGATCGCCACCACGCAGTCGATAAAGTGCAGGCTGGGCGAGATATCGTTGGCGCCTGTGCCGTCGTCGAGTTTGAATGGCGAACCGTGGGTGATCACGCCTTTGCGAAGGTACTCTCCCATGCCCAGAAGCATGCCATCCATGGTAACCGAGTTGTCAGACCCATCCACTTCACCGTCGCCAAGGCTCACTCCGGAAAACACGTGGTCGAACAGGGAATCCTTGATGGTGCCGCCGATGACGTCGTCGTCCTCGACCGCGTCGTCTCGTGAGTTGCCGACATAGCTATCCTCGATAAGGAAGGTGCCAGTGCCGCCGACACGGATGCCATCCCAGGGCTGGGTGATCGTAAAGTCGTCGATGACAAAGCTGTGGGCTGAATTCACACGGACTGCGGCGGAGTTGACGTAGATGTTCTCCCAGTCGCCGGTTTGGGAGACCGTGCCGTTGATCGTGCCGCCCAAAGCCGTGAGGTTGTCGCCGGGGTTGACGACCGCGAAGGGATAGAGGTTGGTGGGGCTTCCCTGATTGGCAACGATCCATGAGGCGCTGGTGGCATCGATTGTGGTGTCGGCGGGCAGACCGGATACCTTATATTGGCGGTAGCCATAGTCGTCGCTCAAGACAATGGTGTTCGCATTGGCCATGTTCGGCCACCTTTCACACCCCGCCCTTTTTTCTGCCCAAACGCCTGAAGCCAGAAAGGCCTGCACCTACCAGAGCCCCGTTAACCATATCGTGCAAATCACAAAATGTAAAAATAATGGACGTCCCTCGCAAAAAGCTGTCGCGCAGCGATTTCAGCGGGGCCCGACGTCCTATATGCCTATATGCTTGGCGCATTAGCACGGGAGAAAGGTGTGTCCCGAGAGCGTGACGCGCATATGTGGCGCGAAGCCGGGAAGCTTGCGGCGTCTGGCGACTATGAAGGATGGCTTGCCATTGAATGGGAGCTTCGTAGCAGAGGATTCTCACGCGCCAAGCTGCTGTTTGATAACGACCGGGTCCGCGAAAAATTGGATGACATCTGTAAGAAGGCACAGGAGCAACGCGCCCACACCAACCGGACCTAAAGGCCCGAAGCGGCGATCCTGCCCTTCACCGATCGCATGTGGGCTGCCATTCCCGTATAAGGCCGCCTGATGGTCACTGACACCGAGTTCATCCGCGAAAGCATCAGCCAAGGCTGCGTGATGCTGGCCGATGGCGAGTCCTTCATCGACAGGTTGGTGAAGTATGTCGGCAACGGGAGGGTCCGGTGGCACGTCGAATTTCGTGGACATCGAATCGAGCTGACGACCGGCCAGCTCAAGAAGCAGCCTACGTTCCGAAGGAAGATGCTCGAACAGGCCGGCGTGCTGCCGGCTCAGCGTACCGGGGCCAATTACAGGCGATGGGCTATCGATCTGAGGAAGAACGCTATCGAGCTTCCTTGGCGCGATAGACCGGTCGATGCCGGATTCGCCGTAGACAGGCTTGTCAGCCATGGGAGCGACCGGTGGATAGTTGAATACCAAGGCAAGGCAATCAAATTCACCACCACCAAACTGCGCAGGCAAACCAGTTTTCGCAAGAGGATGCTGCTCAAGGCCAAGGTGCTGCCGCCCCAACTGGACCCAATTGCCTATCGAAAGTGGATGGATTGGCTGATTCAAAACGCCACGGTGGCGGCACCGCAGACCAGCGATGCCTTGATGACCGAGAAAAGTTGGCTTGACGACCTGCCCGAGCTAGCCGGCTGGCAAAAAGAAGCGCCACCCGAAAGCGACTAACAGGGCGCCGGCCGACCTTCCCGGGCGGTTAATTTCCGATCATGGAATGCTGAAGGGCACCGATTCCGCAACCGTTCCATCAATGGCCAAATCAACACGATAGGTGCCCTCCGGCCATCCCGCCGTAGGTTTGGTGAGTTGTGAATCAGCCTCGTTGTTCGCTCCGACGTCGAGGTCGACCTTGTCGATAGTATAGTTTTCCGGTGCCGCGCCGTGGGAATCGACCGAGACCCAGGAGAATGTGATTTTCGATGTGGGCGCGATATCCACCAAATCGGCCGACACATAAATCACCGGTGTGTCGACAGGGAAGCTGCTCTGAGGCGTTCCCCCGTCCTTCGTCCCGGAAAGGACAATGTTATCGAAGCCGGCCGCATGGGCCGGCAAGCTGAGGGCCACCAAGGCGGCAACGGCAACTAGAACTGATTTCAAGACTTACTCCTCGGACTTGGTTACTGGCCCGCAAATCTGGGGGCGAATTGGCGCTAGGGGCGGACGCCTTCAGCCTAGCCATTTGTCATAGTCGGCCACCAGCAAGTGCAGTGGCTGCGTGTCTTCCTCGATATCGGCGAAACGGCCGATCGGCTCGCGGAAGACATTGTCGGTGCGATCGTCATTGACGGTCGATACCTCGCCGATCAGGACATCCTTGCCTTCGGCCCAGAAGGCGTGCCAGACGCCGGGCAAAAGCGTGACGCTCTGGCCCGGATCGAGCTTCAACAGCCCGCCCGCCGGCAGCCTGTGGATGGTTCCGTCGACCGGCACCGACACCTCGGCCTTGGGGTCGATACCGCCATCGCGATCATGCATGAACAGTTCAAGCACCAGCTTGCCGCCGCCGCGGTTGATGATGTCCTCGGCCTTGATGTTGTGGCGGTGCATCGGCGACATCTGCTCCTTGCGCGAGATCATGATCTTCTCGGCATAGAGCATGCCCATGCCCTTCTTCATGTCCTCGTAGCGACCGTTGCGAACGGTGAACAGGAACAGGCCGAGATCGTCGAACTTGCCCTGGCCGTAGTCGGTGATGTCCCAGCCGAGCCGTGAGGTGAAGATGGCCGAGGAATCGACCTGGCGCGCCTTCATCTCTTCCGGCGACCAGTATGCGAAGGGCGGCATGATGTAGCCGAACGAGCGGATGAAAGCGTCGGCTTCGCGGATGATATCGTTGATTGCGGAGCGTTTCATGATCATGACCCCTTGTCTCGGTTTTTCCGATAGATCGCATAGCCGAACGCCGGTGCGGTGTCGATCCATTCTGCTTATTCGAGCCTTGCGCGTTCCCAACCATGGCCCACCGATCGGGTTCGCCTGCGGCGTGACATCGCTTGCTTTCAGGCTCATAACCCCAGCGAATTTTCACAGAGATAGCCGATGCCGACCATCCATGATCTCGATACGCCGTCGATCCTCATCGACGTCGCACGCGCCGAGGCCAACATCGCCAGAGCGCAGGCCCATGCCGACAAGAACGGACTGAAGCTCAGGCCGCACATCAAGACGCACAAGCTGCCTTATTGGGCGAAGAAGCAGATGGCGGCTGGCGCCGTCGGCATTACTTGCCAGAAGATCGGCGAGGCCGAGGTGATGGCCGATGCCGGGCTGACGGATATCTTTCTCCCCTACAATATCCTTGGGCGCGCCAAGCTCGAACGGCTGAAGGCGCTGCATGGTCGCGTGAAGCTGTCGGTGACGGCTGACAGCGCGCAGACGCTGGAAGGGCTCGCCGCCACCTTCATCGATGCCGGGCACCCGCTATCGGTATTGGTCGAATGCGACACCGGCATGGGACGCTGCGGCGTGCAGACGGCCAATGAAGCGGTTGCGCTGGCGAGGGTGATCAATAACGCAGGCGGCCTTGCCTTCGGCGGGCTGATGACCTATCCGGCGGCCGGCCGGGCCGTGGAGGCCGAAGCCTGGCTTGCCGACGCCAAACAGGCGCTGGCCGCTTCAGGGCTCGCCTGTGAGCGCATCTCCAGCGGCGGCACGCCTGACATGTGGCGTTCCGCCGATGCCTCCGTCGTTACCGAATACCGGCCCGGCACCTATATCTATCTCGACCGTTACCAGGTCGCCAAAGGCGTCGGCACAATAAACGATTGCGCGCTGACGGTGCTCGCAACCGTGGTCAGCCATCCAACAGCGACGCGCGCCATTCTCGATAGCGGCAGCAAGGCCCTGTCCAGCGATACGCTGGGGCTCAAGGATTTCGGAGAGTTGATGGGCGTGCCGGGAGCGCTGGTGACGAGCTTGAGCGAGGAGCACGGTACGGTCACGCTGTCGGGCGATGGCAAGCTGCGCATTGGCGAGCGCGTGCGCGTGGTGCCGGACCATTGCTGCGTCGTCACCAACCTGTTCAACGAGGTCAATCTGATCGACGGTGAGAAGGTGCTGGAAACGCTGCCCGTGGCGGCACGCGGACTTATGGGGTGAATTTCTAGGCCGGACGCTCCGCCTGCCGCGCCGCCACCCGCCGCATGGCAATGACGCGGCGGCGCCGGATTTCGGTGCGCATGGCCATCAGATGCAGCGTGAAGAAGAGCGCGGTGAAGCCGACGGCCATCACCAGCAGCGGCCAGAGCAGGCTGGGATCGATGGTCGGGCCGCCGAGCCTGAACACGGAAGCCGGCTGGTGCAGCGTGTTCCACCAGTCGACCGAGAATTTGATGATCGGGATGTTGATAAAGCCGACCAGCGTGATGATGGCGGCGGCCCAGGCGGCACGGCTGGCATCATCCAGCGCACGGGTCAGTGCGATGATGCCGAGATACATCAGGAACAGCACGAACACCGAGGTCAGCCTTGCATCCCAGACCCACCAGGTGCCCCACATCGGCTTGCCCCAGATTGAACCCGTGATCAGCGCCAGCGCGGTGAAGACGGCACCGATGGGGGCCGCTGATTTGAGCGCGACATCGGCTAGCGGATGGCGCCAGACCAGCGTGCCGAGGGCAGACAGCGCCATCAGCGTGTAGCACATCATGGCGAGCCAGGCGAAAGGCACATGGATGTACATGATGCGAACGGTGATGCCTTGCTGGAAATCCTCGGGCGCGGTGAAGCTCATATAGAGGCCGACGGCGAGGACGAGCGCGGCGAGCGCCGCCAACCACGGTACAAGCTTGTCGGCCATCCCGACGAACCGCGTCGGATTGGCAAGATCGGCCCAGCCGCCCAGGCGTGAGGTGGTGTCACTCATGCGACTTTACATAGACCGCCGATGCGTTTGGGGCAATCGAGCGGTGGTGTCGCAGGCGTAGAAGCGTCTTCCTTCCCTCTTGTGGGGGAAGGAAGAACCGGCTCAGGCGGCCTCACCCTGTACGGAGCGGCTCAGGCGGCGGACTTCCTCGTCATTGAGCAGGCCGCCGGCGCGCAGCAGGCTGGCGAAGCGGCCGTTGCGCAGCGACAGTTCGGCGAAGCCACCCATCTCGACCACCCTGCCCTTGTCCATGAACACGACCAGATCGGCGTCGCGGACGGTGGTCAGGCGGTGGGCGATGATGAAGGTGGTGCGGTCGCGGCGCAATTCGTCGATCGCTTCCTTGACGCGATCCTCGGTCTCGACGTCGAGTGCGCTGGTCGCCTCGTCGAGCACCAGGATCGGAGCATCCTTCAGCACGGCACGGGCGATGGCGATGCGCTGGCGCTCGCCGCCAGACAGCTGGCCCCCACGTTCGCCGACCACCGTGTCGTAGCCGTTGCTCTTGGCCAGGATGAAATCCTGCGCCGCGGCCGCGGAGGCGGCGGCATGGATTTCTTCGTTGGTCGCGTCGGCACGGCCGACCCGGATATTGTCCTCGATCGAGCGGTTGAGAAGCCCGGCATCCTGGAACACGGTGGCGATCGAATGGCGCAGCGACTTGCGGGTCACCGTGCGGGTATCGATGCCGTCGATCAGGATACGGCCGCTGGACGGCGAGAAGACGCGCTGCAGCAAATTGATGAGCGTGGTCTTGCCCGCACCCGTCGGCCCGACAATGGCGACGGTCTGGCCTGCCTGGACCTCGAAGGACACATCGCTGACGCCCTGGCCCGAATTGGCGAACTCGAAGCTGACATCCTCGAAACGGACATGGCCGGTGACGTTGGCAAGGTCGCGCAGGCCATCCGGCTCGGCGGTATCGGCGGCCGAGTCCTCGAGCTTATAGAAATCCTCAAGCTTGGCGCGGGCTTCCGAAATCTGAGTGGTGAAGGCCGACATCTGGTCGAGACGGGCGATCAGCATTCCGGCAAAGCCGGTGAAGGCCACGACGTCGCCGACGCGGAGCTGGCCACGGGTGACGAGATACGCGCCGATCGACAGCACGATCATCATCGAAATGGTCGAGGACAGGCGGTTCAGCGCATTGGCAATCGCCCACCAGTCGAGCACAGGATTCTGCGCGTCGAGCAGGCCCTTGACGTAACGCTTCAACGCCGCGGTCTCATGGCCGATGCGGTTGTAGCTCTGCAGCACGGCGACATTGCTGACGCTGTCGGTCACATGGGCAAACACGGTATGATAGTGACGCTCGACGGCGGTCTGCCCTGCCTTGGTGCGGCGCATGACGATACGGCCGATGCCCACGTAAAGGACGCCAAGGCCAAGCAGCACAATGGACATGCGGACGTCCATCGCAAGCGCGGTCGGCACCAGCAGCACCAGCGCGATGGCCGTCGAAAGATGCACGCGCATGAATTCGAGCCACAAGCTAAAAAGGGTTTCAACGGCGCGCAGCAGCGTGTGCAGCGAATTGGAAGTGCCGCGCTGGTGATGCCAGGCGAGCGGCATGGTGATTACGCGCTCGAAGGACTGGCACAACACTTCCGAACGACGGGCATGGGCGAAGCGATCGGCGCCACGCGCCACCAGCACGAAGGCCATGACATTGAAGAGACCGAGAGCTGCCCAAACCGCGAGCGTCGAAAACACCGGACCTTTTTCGGAAATAGCGCCGATCACCCGGCCTAAAAGGATCGGCTCAAGGATCGCGATGGCTGCAAGCGCGACGTTGGCCGCACAAATCAGCGCGACGCGCTTCTTGTCGGCAGCCAGATATCCCAGCGCTCTCCAATAGATCTGCAGAAGTGACACTTTAGCTACTCCGCCAACTTTCTATTGTGCCCAATACCAATATTGTGCACTGCACCATTTCGTAACACCTAACGGTTGATGCGTCGCAAAACAATGCCCGTCTATCGCTTCCGTTCCCGTTTAGCGAACAAAAGATGACGACGATACGAAATCTGACGTGATCACCTAACGGTTTGAGATAAAAGGTGAAATGTCAGCCTTGCGGCAAAATCGTGGCAGCAGCGGAGCACTGCCACATTTTTAATCACCGCGAGCTTGCACGTCGGTTTCGCGCGTCTTTGGCGGACGCTCCACAGATCGCGCGCAAGTAAACAGGACGCGGCGGCGCGCGTCACGGAGGACGCGCGCGCTTTTGACCTAACCTGCTGATTTTACGCTGGTATCTTGACCACGACCTCGGTCTGGCCGCCGGCTTTGGGTTCAAAGGACGCCGCTTTTGTCTTCGATCCGTTGACTTCGAGCGAGATGGTCTTGGCCTTTTTGTCGCGAACGACCTGGACCTTGATGTCGGCGCCCAGCATCTTGAGCGAAGCCTGGTAGCCATCCCAGTGGCTGGGCAGCTTCGGCCGGAATGTGATCTGCTTGCCGCGCCGTTCGATGCCCAGGATGCCTTCGACCGCCGCCCGGTAGAGCCAGCCCGCCGAGCCGGTGTACCAGGTCCAGCCGCCGCGCCCACCCTTGTCGTCCCCGGCATAGATATCGGCCGCCACTACATAGGGTTCGACGCGGTAGTGCTCGGTCGACGCCTCGTCGAACGCGTGGTTGACTGGGTTCAGCATCGAGAAGCAGCGATAGGCTTCATCGGTCTGCCCCATCTCGGCGAGCGCAATGACGAACCAGGTGGCGGCATGGGTGTACTGGCCGCCATTCTCGCGCACGCCAGGCGGATAGCTCTTGATGTAGCCGGGGTCCTTCTGCGTCTTCGAGAAGGGTGGAGTGAACAGTTTGACGATCTTGAGATGATCGTCGACGAGCAGCTTCGTCGCCTGCTGCATCGCGGTGGTCGACCGCGCCGGGTCGCCCTCGCCCGAAAGCACGCTCCAGGACTGGGCGATGGAGTCGATCTTGCACTCTTGCGATGTACGCGACCCCAAAGGCGTGCCGTCATCGAAACTGCCGCGCCGGTACCATTCGCCATCCCATGCCGTGCTTTCGAGCGCTCGCTTCAGCGCGTCGGCATGTTTTGTCCAGGCCTGTGCGCGCTTGGTGTCGCCCTCGGTCCTGGCGACCGCGGCGAAGTCGCCCAGCGTCTTCAGGAGGAACCAGCCCAGCCACACGCTCTCGCCCTTGCCGTGCTCGCCGACACGGTTCATGCCGTCGTTCCAGTCGCCGCCGAGAATCAACGGCAGGCCGGCAGGACTGCTGCGCTTGATGGCGAGGTCGAGCGCACGCGCGCAGTGGTCGTACAGCGACACCGTCTTCTTCGAGATTTCCGGGGTGAAAAAGGCGTCGTGCTCGCCTTCGCCCAGCACCTGTCCGTCGAGGAAAGGCAGTTGTTCCTTCAGGATGGTGGCGTCGCCGGTCACCAAGAGATAGCGGGCCGTGGCGTGGGCGAGCCACACCACGTCGTCGGAGATCAGGGTACGCACGCCGGCGCCGGTGCGCGGCAACCACCAATGCTGCACGTCGCCTTCCGGGAACTGCCGCCGCGCGGCGTTGAGGATCTGGTCGCGCGCCAGCGTGGGATCATGCGCCAGCAAGGCGAGTGTGTCCTGCAACTGGTCGCGGAAGCCGAAGGCGCCGCTTGCCTGATAGAAAGCCGAGCGGGCGCGGATGCGGCAGGCAAGGCTCTGATAAGGCAGCCAGTGATTGACCATGGCATCGAGCGTCTTGTCGGGCGTCTCGACCTGGATGGTGTCGAGGAAGGCGCGCCATTCGCGCTCATTGTCGGCCAGGCGCTGGTCGAAATCCTTGCCCCGGTGCTTCTGCACCAGCGCGCTCGCCTGCGCCGAAGACTCGGCATCGCCAAGCAGCCAGATGAGCGTGACGTCGCCGCCAGCCTGAATCTCGATATCGCGGGCGATCGCCGCGCAAGGATCATCACCGGCCTCGACGCGGCCTGAGAGAGCCGCGCCGCTCAGCACCGCCTGCGGCAACTCGCTGGACCCGTGCCGGCCGAGGAACTCGGCCCGGTCTGATGTCACCGAGTGGACGCCGGTGTCAGCGGCGAGGAAGGCCACCCGCTCGCTGAAATCGAGCCCGTAGGGATTTTGCGCCAGCAGCGCGCCGGTGGCACCGTCGCGGGACGGCACTATAGTTGCCGCGGTGCGCGACCGATGCCCGCCAAGCACCCATTCGGCATAGGCGTAAACGCGCAGCCGAGCCGGTACCGGGCCGGAATTCTGGATGCGCAGCCGCGTGATCTTCACCGGATCGATGGGATCGACGACATGGGTCAGGTCCATCGACAACGATCCGCGCTTCGAGCGGAAGGTCGAGAAGCCCTGGCCATGCCAGGCTTCGTAGATCATCGAGGGATCGCGCACCACCGCGGCGATTGGCGAGAACGCCTTGCCGCTGGCCTGATCATAGATATAGACGCCCTCGCCCGGCCGGTTGGACACCGGGTCGTTCGACCATGGAGTCAACTGGTAGTCGCGGCTGTTGCGGCTCCAGGTGAAGGCAGCACCTTCGGCCGAGGTGTGGAAGCCGAACGAGGCGTTGGAGACGACGTTGATCCAGGGTTGCGGCGTGGTACGCCCGCCAGTCAGGCGCACCACATAGTGCCGCCCGTCGCCGTCGAAGCCGCCAAAACCGTTCCACTGGCTAAGGCCGGAGCCATCGGCACTGACATCGGCCCCCGCCTGCGAGGCAAATGCATGCATCTGCGGTGCGGGCGCCGGAATTTCGCGCGGGCCTGGCAACCCTGCCGGCTGCAGGCCATCGCGTGCCTGCAGTGCGGCCGCCTCGGCCCGTTCGATCTGGTCGAAAATGGTGCCATTGCGCGTATGCAGCACAACCCGGGCGACGGCGAGCAGCGTCTTATAGGTGGTTTCCTCCATCAGGTCGCGGCGCACCGCGAAAATGTGCTGGCGGGGTCCGAGTTCCTTGCCACGCAAGCGGCTGTTTTCGCAAAGCGTTTCGACCGCGCGCTGCAGATCCTGGACATAGGAGGAAGCCTGCTCGTTGACGACGACGAAGTCGATCATCATGCCGCGGGTGCGCATATATTCCTGGAAGCGCAACGCCTGGGCAACGATCTCCAGATCGGCAACGTCGCCGATCCTGACCAGGAAGATCGGGTAATCGCCCGAAATGCTTGTCGGCCACAGGCTCGACTGCTTGCCCAATCCGGAAGCAACGGACTCGGCCGGCAGCCGCAGGAACGGGTCGGGATAGATCAGATAGCGCGCCAGTTTCTGCACATTGGCCGCATCGGTCAGGCTGAGGCCCATATGGCGGGTCTGCACCTGGCTGCGCGTCCAGGCAAGCATGGCCTGGCGAGCAAAGCTCTCCTGATGGTCGAGCCGGCTTATGGCCTCTTCCAGTTCGGCGCGGTTGGCCCCGACGACTGTCCAGAAGGTCAGCGATACCTTCTTGTTGGCGGGCACGCGCACCTGACGGCGCAGCGAGGCGATGGGATCGAGCGTGAAGCCGGAATGGCCACCCAGCCTGGCGCCTGGATCGAAAGCGGCGGCATCGACGATGGTGCGGCCACGGCCGATGAAGGCGCGCCTGTCGGTCTCGGCTTCGGCATCACGCGCCGGTCCCGACGGATCGGTGACGAAATGCACCAGGGTGACATCGGGCTCGCTGGTTTCGCGCTTGCGACGCGTGGCGAAGATCGCGCCATTGTTGGCGGCGATCTCGGTTTCCACGAACATCTTCGAGAAAGCCGGATGCGCGTTGTCGGAAGCCTCCGAACCCAGCACCAGCTCGGCAAAGGACGTCACTTCGATGTGACGGTCGGATGTGCTCTCATTGTAGAGCGTGATCCGGCGGCCCTCGCCATTGCCCTCGGAAACGACGATGCATTCCACCTCGGAGCGCAGCGTGCCGGCGGTTTTGACAAAGCTCGCCTTGTCGTCGGAAAACAAGGTTTGCGTCTTTTCCTCGGCGGCGCGTCTGGGCTCCGATGTCGCCGACCACCAGTCGCCGGTGGCGGCGTCGCGCAGGAAGATGTAGGAGCCAAGCCGGTCCTCGACGGGGTCGGGCTGCCAGCGGGTGACGGAAAGGTCGCCCCAGCGGCTGTAGCCGGAGCCGGTCGCGGTCACCATCACCGAATAGCGGCCGTTCGACATCACATTGGTCGAACGCAGCGCCCGCACGGGATCGAGCACGATGCGGGTATCGGGGCTCTCGGTTTCGGTCTCGTCCTTGGAGCGCTCGTCGGCCTCGGTGCGGACGGTGGCGGTCGGAATATCGCGCGGCGCCCTCTCCTGCAGCAGCAGTTCGGCCGATTCAATGACCGGATCGCTGTGGAAGCGATCGCGCAGGCGACCTTCGAAGATGGCGTCGGCGACGGCGGCGATCGACATGCCCGAATGGTGGGCATAGTAGTTCAGCACGACCGCTTGGTTGGTGCCTTCCGGCACGCGCTGCGGCGTGAAGTCAACCGCATCATAATAGCCATGACGGCCAAGCGCGCCGATCTCGCGCAGCCGGGCCAGATTCTGCACCGCTTCGCGCGGGTTGAACTGCGCCGCCATGATAGTCGCGTAAGGCGCGATTACCGTGTTCTGGCCAAGGCCGCGCTTGAGCCCAAGGCCCGGCACGCCGAAATTGGTGTACTGATAGGTCAGTTCGCGGTCGCGGGCGTTGTAGGCCGCTTCCGAGATGCCCCACGGCACGTTCTTCTGGCGACCGTACTGCATCTGGCGCTTGATGATCAGCTTGCTGGTCTGGTTGAGGATGGAGCCTTGCGGCTCCTTCATCACCAGCGGCGGCATCAGGTACTCGAACATCGAGCCGGACCACGACATCAGCGCGCCCTGGAAGCCGATCTCGACGATGGGGCGGCCGAGCCTGAACCAGTGTTCGGTTGGCAGATCGCCCTTGGCGATGGCAAACAGGCTGGTCAGCCGCGCCTCGGAAGCCAGAAGATCGTAGCAGCTTTCGTCGAGCTGATGTTCCTCGACCCGGTAGCCGATCGACAAAAGCTTGCGCTCCGGCCGCATCAGGAAGGCGAATTCCATCTCGAAGGCGAAACGACGGGTGCGCTCGCGCAAGGTGAGCAGCTTGGCACGCAGAGCCTCGACAGCGTTTTCGTCGCTGTGGGCGTCGTGGACGTGCGCCTCGCAGGTGGCTTCGAGCCTTGCCGCCCAGTCGACGATGACGTCACTCTGCGGTGATGCGGCCTCGGTGTGAATGGCGGTGGCGAGCTTGCGGATTTCGCCGGCCAGCACCGCCAGGTTGATGGTGCGGATCGACGCCATTTCCGGCTGGGCCTTGATCGTGTCGACGGCGCGCCGCATGCCGTCGAGGCGATCGACAAGCCGTTGGCGCAACGGGCGCAACTGACGGCGGTCGTCGGGCAGTTCATCGAGGCTTTCGCTCAGGATGGTCACCGTGTCGAGAATGCCTTCGAAATCGCCCTGCAGATGGACGGAAGGCGCTTCCGCCCATTCGGCGCAGGCCGCCGCCACCGCCACCAGGTGACCGGCGAGATTGCCGCTGTCGACAGCCGAGATATAGAGCGGATAAAGCGGCTTGAGCGTCGTGGTGTCGTACCAGTTGAAGAGATGGCCGCGGCTGCGCGGCATGCTCTCGATGGTCGTCATAGTTGCATCGATGCGGGTGATGGCATCGGAAAGGCTGATCCAGCCGAAATCGCGCGCCGAAACGACCGAGAGCAGGTAGACGCCGATATTGGTCGGCGAGGTGCGCGGCGCCACGACGGGCGCCGGGCTCTCCTGGAAATTATCCGGCGGCAGATTGTGATGTTCTGCCGTGACGAAGGTTTCGAAATAGTGCCAGGTGCGCCGCGCCACGGTGCGCAGCGTGTGGATGTCGGCTTGCGATATGCGCAGCCGGTCCTCGGTTTCGGCGGAGCGGCTGATCCAGCTGGCGATCGCCGGCGAACCGATCCAGAACAAGGCAAAGAAGAAGGCGACGAAGGCACCGGTGGAATCGGCCAGCACCGGAATGGCGAGGCCGACAAAGCCGATGATCACGGCGCCATACATCATGCCGTAATAGGAGCCGACATCGTTGTCGCCCGCCTTGTGCGCCTGCGAGGCGGTGCGCCACTCCAGGAGGTTCTGCCGGCTGACGAACAGCCGGTACAGCGTGCGCACAATGGCATCGCCCATCATCCAGGCGTTATGTGCCATCAGCACGATCTTCAGTGCCACCATGGCGGTGCCGAAGGCGACGTCGCGCGCCAGCGCCGAGAAATGGCCGCGCGGCGTCTGGTCGCCGCTCTTGGGCAGGATGGCGTTGACCACGTCGAAGGTCGGCGCCATGAACAGGCTGAGGATCAGCAAGGCCTGCCACTGCGCGGCCTGCGTGAACGGCAGCAAGGTCCAGCCGGCGATCGCCGCCATCACCCAAAAGATCGGCGTCAGTGAGCGGCGCAGATTGTCGACCATCTTCCAGCGCGACAAGGCCGGAACGCCGGAACGAGGATTAAAGATGTAGCCCAAAAGCTGCCAGTCGCCGCGCGCCCAGCGATGGTGGCGCGAGGCATCGACCGAGTAGCGGGTCGGGTAATCCTCGACCAATTCGACGTCGGTGACCAGTGCGGCGCGCGCCAGGGCGCCTTCGAGCAGATCGTGGCTGAGGATGGTGTTTTCCTCGATGCGGCCCTGCAAGGCGGCCTCGAAGGCATCGACATGATAGAGGCCCTTGCCAGTGAAGGATCCGTCGCTGAAGACGTCCTGATAGAGGTCCGAAACAGCGAAGACATAGGGATCAAGGCCGCGATTGGCCGAGAAGACGCGCTGGAAGAACGAGGCTTCGTCGCCGCTGGTGAGTGAAGCGGTGATGCGCGGCTGCAGGATGGTGTAACCGGCGGTCACGACGCGCCTCGTGGCGTCGAAATGCGGACGGTTGAGCGGATGGCAAAGCTTGCCGACCAGGCTCGATACCGCATCGCGGGTGGTGCGGGTATCGGCGTCGAGCGTCATCACATGGACGACCTTTTCCGGCAGCGGGACTTCGAGCGGCAGGAAGGTGGTATCGCTGTCGCCGCGCAGCAAGAGGTCGAGTTCGTGCAGCTTGCCGCGCTTGCGTTCCCAGCCCATCCAGCACCCTTGACCGGCATTGTAGAGCCGGCGGCGGTGCAGGATATAGAAGCGCGGCGCGCCGTCGGAGGGATAGCGCGCGTTGAGACGGGCGATTTCGGCGCGGGCGAAGTCGAGGATCTCGGTATCCGCCGCATCGATCTCGATCTTGCTGTCGGGCCAATCCGAAAGCAGCGCGAAATGGATCTCGTCCGCCAGATTGGCAAGGTAATGCACTTCGATGTTGCGGATGTTTTCCTCGACATCGTCACGCGAGCCGATCAGCGACGGCACGACCACCAGGGTGCGCGCCTCGGGCGGCACACCGTGCCTGTAGTCGTAACCGATAAGGCGTGTCGGCTTAAGGAACAGCGAGACCACGGTGTTGAAGAAAGCGAGCGCGCCTTCGCTGGCCGGCACGGCAAACAGAGCCAGCATCAGCACGATCGATGGCACCGACAGGCCGAGATTGGAAAGGGCGTTGCCGGATAGGACAAGCAGCAGGACGGTCAGCGCGAAGACCGGCAGGACGATGCCCAGCCAGCCGGTCTTGGCGAAGGTCCGCTTGACCGTCTGGCTGATCGTGGGCCGGTAACCGATCGCCTTTTCCAGTTCCAGCCGGCGCGGGCCAACGACGTAAAAACCGACATCGGTATGAGCGGATGCAACCTGGGCGTCCACTCCCCCTCCGCTCTCCGGGACGGTTTCACCGACGGCGTGGCCGGCCAGTTCAATGGCTTTTTCGGCGACACGGTACTCCGAAAGGTTCGAGCGGCGAGCCAGTTCCTCGATCGCGGTGCGGTATTGATCGCGCGAGAAGAAGTCGAGCGCGGCAAAATCGGTGCGCTCGCGCAGCACGGTATCGATGCGGCTGACGCCTTCGAACCACACCGTCCAGTCGACGTCGTTGATGAGGCGCAGGCCGCGGACGATGTTGCCGGTGGTCACATTGCCGCTGGACAGCGTCTGGTGCTCGGAAATGATGATTTCCTCGGCATCCGAGCCGGTCTTCTCGAGTTCGCCTTCCAGCCACTCCAGCGCCTTGCCGGCGTTCTGCGATCCGTCACGCAGGCGATAGAGAAGCTGAGTAGCAAAGGTGGTGTCCTGCGCATGCGCGCTGAAATTGGCAAGGATCGCCTGCCGATCCGGATTGTCGTCGGTCGCCAGCACCTTGTCGGCCACGTCATTGGCGATCTGGCGCATCTGGCGGGTGCGGTTGACCCTGACCGCCAGGCGACGGAGGTTCTCGATCAGCACGAAACGCAGAAGGGACGGCAGTGCCCAGAGTTCACCAATCTTCAACGGTTCGACCGACTGAAAACCCTGGACGATAGACTTGAACATGGTCGCCGAGACGGAACTGTCGGAATGCGCGACATAAGTCCAGGCCAGCGCCAATGCGCGCGGCACGGTGCCGCCATCGGGCAGTTTCAGGGTCGGCAATTGCCGGTAAAAGCGGCGCGGCAGGTCGCGTTTGACCTGGAAAATGGTTTCCTCGATCAGATAGTTGTTGTCGAGCAGCCACTGCGCGGCCGGCGTGATGGTTTCGCCCCTCGCCTGCGCGGCATTGGTAGACCGGTAGACTTCGAGGATCTTCTTGGCGCTGTCACGGATACGGGCTTGAAAGTCGAACGGTTTCAGACCGAACAGATCCGTCAGATCGCCCTTGGCCAGGCTTTCGCCGAGCAGCCGGAGCCGTTCCTCCGGCAGGAATGTGGATCTTATCGGCTCTTCCGTGATGACTGGGAAGCTCGCGCTTGTCTTCTCGATCTGGGCTAGGTTCGTCTGAATATTCATTGAAAATTCCGTAAGCGGGCACTCAGCGGCGTCACCGCCACGGCAATGGCCCTAAAACCGGTTCGAATGCAATCGGTTGCATCAACCCCTAAGCCGAAAGTTTATTTCCGCACCACGACGGAGCGTCATCTTTCGACCAATCCAAAGACGAGCGCCTCTCGCTCCCGTCGGGATCGATCGACGGAGAGGATTCGGGCTTTTTCGTGATGCCAGTGCCAGCTTACGCTATATTTCGCCAGCGTCGCGATCATGTTTGGAAACAGGCGGTAACCGTTGGGGCGAAGCGCGTCAGGCGGCAGCGATTATCCGGATCACGAAAAGGGTCACATCCGGTGCGGGCTGAACCCGCAAGACAGAGGCGTCCGGCCCGAGCAGCAGGGTGTCGAGCGGTCCGACACGAATAGGCGCGGCGCCGGGGAAAATGGCATGGCCTCTGTGACAAAGGATAAGGGTGGAACCGGCCTCGGCTGGGATTTCCGCAGCCGTCGAAATCGCCAGACGCTCGACCGAATGCAATATGCGGCTGCGGCGGGTCATGACGTTGAAATCGGTGATCGGGCCGGCGATCAGCGCGGCACTCGTCGGCTGGTCGGCTGGAAAGGAAAATGGCTGGGAAGCCGCTGTCACCCGCTGCGGCGGACGGCCCGCGACGTCAAGCACGATCCCCTCACCTTCCAGCACCGACAGCGTGCGGTCGATGCCGGCAAAATTGGAGAACGGCCCGCTGCGTTCGACCCGGGCCATCGAGACGCGCCAGTCGAAATCGTCGAGCCCGGCACCATCGGGCGAGACGGCGATCTCGGTCGTGGTACCGCCGCCGTTCTTCCACGGCATGACGCGGTAATCGGTGGCACGAAGGACACGCATCACGTCAGCCGCTATCCGAGAATGCCTGGCAGATTGAGCTGGTGCTCCTTGGCGCATTCGATCGCGATGTCATAGCCGGCGTCGGCATGGCGCATGACGCCGGTCGCCGGATCGTTCCATAGAACGCGCTCCAGCCGCCTTGCCGCGTCCGGCGTGCCGTCGGCAACGATGACCATGCCGGCATGCTGGGAGAAGCCCATGCCGACGCCGCCGCCATGGTGCAGCGATACCCAGGTCGCGCCCGAAGCCGTGTTGAGCAGCGCATTGAGCAGCGGCCAGTCGGAGACGGCGTCGGAACCATCCTTCATCGCTTCCGTCTCGCGGTTCGGCGAAGCGACCGAACCCGAATCGAGGTGATCGCGACCGATGACGACCGGCGCCTTGAGTTCGCCCTTGGCCACCATTTCGTTGAAGGCGAGGCCCAATCGGTGGCGATCGCCAAGACCGACCCAGCAGATGCGCGCCGGCAACCCCTGGAAGGAAATCCGCTCGCGGGCCATGTCCAGCCAATTGTGCAGATGGGTGTTGCCGGGGGTGAGTTCACGCACCTTGGCGTCGGTCTTGTAGATATCCTCCGGATCGCCGGAGAGTGCTGCCCAGCGGAACGGGCCGATGCCGCGGCAGAAGAGCGGACGGATGTAGGCCGGCACGAAACCGGGGAACGCAAAGGCGTTTTCAAACCCTTCGTCCTTGGCGACCTGGCGGATGTTGTTGCCATAGTCGAGTGTCGGCACGCCGGCGTTCCAGAACGCGACCATCGCCTCGACATGCTCGCGCATGGAGGCGCGCGCCGCCTTCTCGACCGCCCGGGGGTCGCTGACGCGCTTTTCGCGCCACTCGGCCATCGTCCAGCCCTTCGGCAGATAACCATTGATGGGGTCGTGCGCCGAGGTCTGGTCGGTGACCATATCGGGGCGGATACCACGACGGAACATTTCCGGCACGATCTCGGCGGCGTTGCCGAGCAGGCCGACGGACTTCGCCTCGCCGGCCTTGGTCCAGCGCTCGATCATTTCCATGGCCTCGTCGAGCGTCTCGGCCTTCTCGTCGACATAGCGGGTGCGCAAGCGGAAGTCGATCGAATCCGGATTGCATTCGATCGCCAGGCAGCAGGCGCCAGCCATGACGGCGGCCAATGGCTGGGCGCCGCCCATGCCGCCCAGGCCGCCGGTCAGGATCCATTTTCCCTTGAGATTGCCGCCATAATGCTGGCGGCCGGCTTCGACGAAGGTCTCGTAGGTGCCCTGCACGATGCCTTGCGTGCCGATGTAGATCCAGGAGCCGGCCGTCATCTGGCCGTACATCATCAGGCCCTTCTTATCGAGCTCGTTGAATTTCTCCCAGGTCGCCCAGTGCGGCACCAGGTTGGAGTTGGCGATCAGCACACGCGGCGCATCGGGGTGGGTACGGAACACGCCGGCCGGCTTGCCGGACTGCACCAGCAGCGTCTCGTCCTCGCCAAGCGTCTTCAGCGACGCAACGATCTGATCGAAATCGTTCCAGGTACGCGCCGCCCGGCCGATGCCGCCATAGACGACCAGTTCATTGGGGTTCTCGGCGACATCAGGATCAAGATTGTTCATCAGCATGCGCAGCGGCGCTTCAGTCGTCCAATACCGGGCATTGAGCTTGTCGCCGCGGGGGCTGCGCACTTCGCGGATGTTGTGACGGGGGTCGGTCATCATTGTCCCTTTCGGATGAGGCGGCGCGTCAGCGCCCGGCCCAGTCAATGGCGGTTTGGAGAATCTGCGTCAGCGTGGCGCGGATGGGCGCGGCGAACGCGGCATCGTAGGGCGCGGGCCAATTGTCCGGTGTGCCCTTCCCGTCCGGCTCGCGCATGTAGCCGCGGTTGGAGAGCTCCATCTGCAGCGCATGCACGCCCTGATGCGGCTGGCCGAAATGGCGCGTGATCCAGCCGCCCTTGAAGCGTCCGTTGACGACAAAGGTCTCACCGGTTTCTGCCACGATCTGGTTGACCATCGCCTGCAACGCCGGATCAGCGCTCCTGCCGTCGTTCGTGCCGAGGTTGAATACCGGCAGCGTGCCCTCGAACAAGCGTGGCAGGACCGATCGGATCGAATGGCAGTCATAGAGGACAATCTTGCCATGCAAGGTGCGCAACCTGTCGATCTCGGCCTGCAAGGCCGCGTGATAGGGTGCAAAGAACTTCTCGCGACGCTCGTCGATCTCCGACGGTCCCGGCTCTTCGCCCTCGCGATAGAGCGGATCGCCGTCGAAGGTTTCGGTTGGGCATAGGCCAGTGGTTGCCTGGCCGGGATAGAGCGAGGCGCCGGATGGATCGCGGTTGACGTCGATGACGGTGCGCGAGATCGCGGTGTGCACGACGGTTGCGCCGAGACCGCCGGCGAAATCATAGAGATTGTCGATCCACCAGTCGCAATCGCGCCGACCAAGCCATGGCGAGATAAGCCGGTTTTCGAGGCCGGCGAGGTCGACACCGGTGTGCGGGATCGACACCAGAAGCGGTGCCGTGCCTCGTTTTATTGTCAGCCAAGAAGGTGTCATCGCGCAATCCCCGGCAGCGCCACGGCGCTCGCGGCCTTCGCGACCGCACCGCTGCGTACCATGGCGATCGCCTTTTCCATGTCGGGGTGGAAGTGCCGGTCATTGTCGAGATGCGGCACCTCGGCGCGAACCAGCTTGCGCACGGCTTCAAGCGCCGCACTCGAGGCGAGTGGTGCATGGAAATCGCAGCCTTGCGCGGCGGCCAGCAATTCAATGCCGATAACAGCCGTCGCATTCTCGATCATGCCGATCAGCCGGCGCGCGCCATGCGCAGCCATCGAGACATGGTCTTCCTGGTTGGCCGAGGTCGGGATGGAATCGACGCTGGCCGGATAGGCTTTCTGCTTGTTTTCCGAGACAAGTGCGGCCGCCGTCACCTGCGGGATCATGAAGCCGGAGTTCAGGCCGGGCTTGGGCGTCAGGAAGGCGGGCATGCCTGACAGCGCGGGATCGACCAGCATGGCGATGCGGCGTTCCGACAGCGAGCCGATCTCACAGACGGCAAGCGCGATCATGTCGGCGGCGAAGGCGACCGGCTCGGCGTGGAAATTGCCGCCGGAGAGCGCCGTGTCGTCCTCGGCGAAGACCAGCGGATTGTCGGTAACGCCATTGGCCTCGGTTTCGAGCGTATCGGCGGCCTTGCGCAGGACATCGAGCGCGGCGCCCATGACTTGCGGCTGGCAACGCAGGCAATAGGGATCCTGCACACGCTCGTCGCCGAGCCGGTGCGACTCGCGGATGGCGCTGCCGGCCATCAGATTGCGCAACGCATCCGCGGTCTCGATCTGGCCGCGATGCTTTCTCAACATATGGATGCGCGGGTCGAAGGGGGCATCGGAACCCTTTGCCGCGTCGGTCGAGAGCGCGCCGGCGACAAGCGCCGACTGGTAGAGCACTTCGGCCTCGAACAGGGCGGCCAGCGCATAGGCCGTCGAAAACTGCGTGCCGTTGAGCAGTGCCAGACCTTCCTTGGCGCCCAATGTGACGGGCTCCAGCCCATGCGAGACGAACGCGACCTTGGCCGGGAAGCGGCCATGCGGGGTAAAGCATTCGCCGACACCGATCATCACCGCCGTCATGTGCGACAATGGGGCAAGGTCGCCGGAGGCGCCGACCGAGCCTTGCGCCGGCACCACCGGGATGACGTCATTGGCCAGCATCGCTTCGAGCAACTCGATGGTTTGCGGGCGCACACCGGAGGCACCCTGCGCCAGGCTCGCAAGTTTCAGCGCCATCATCAGCCGGGCAATGGCAACAGGCATCGGCTCGCCCACGCCCGCGGCATGCGAAAGCACGATGTTCCGCTGCAGGGTCTCGAGATCCTCGGCGGGAATGCGCACGCTGGCCAGCTTGCCGAAACCGGTATTGATCCCATAGACCGCCTCACCCTTGGCGACGATGCGCGCGACAGCTTCGGCGCTTGCCTTGATTTTCGGGCGGCAGGCACCGTCCAGTTTCGGCACGGCGCCACGGTAGATGGCGCGCCAGTCGGCCAGCGTCGCATTGCCGGGCTTCAGCGTCAGTTCTGTCATTGTCCTCTCCAGATGCGGGCATGCAGCGGGTTGAAGCCCATGCGGTAGACGAGTTCGGCAGGACGCTCGATGTCCCAGATCGCCAGGTCGGCTGATTTGCCTGATACGAGCGTGCCGGTCTCTTCCAGCAGGCCCAGCGCACGCGCGGCTTCGCGGGTGACGCCGGCAAGGCATTCGTCGACCGTCATGCCGAACAGGGTCGCCGCCATGTTCATGGTCAGAAGCAGCGAGGTCAGCGGCGAAGTGCCGGGATTGTTGTCGGTGGCCACCGCCATTTTGACGCCAAGCTGGCGGAACAGGGCGATCGGCGGCTTCTTGGTCTCGCGGATGAAGTAGTAGGCGCCGGGCAGGATCGTCGCCACTGTCCCCGCCTTGGCCATCGCCATGGCGCCCGCCTCATCGGTGTATTCGAGATGATCGGCCGACAATGCGTGATAGCGGGCGGCGAGTTCAGCGCCATGCAGGTTGGACAGCTGGTCGGCGTGGAGTTTTACGGGCAAGCCGAGCGCCTTGGCCTTGTCGAACACGCGAGACATCTGCTCGGGCGAAAAGGCGATGCCTTCACAGAACCCGTCGACGGCATCGGCCAAGCCTTCCGCGGCGACGCCGGGAAGGATCGTTTTGGCGACGAGATCGATGAAAGCGTCCTTGTCGCCCTTGGCTTCGGGCGGCAGCGCGTGGGCTGCGAGACATGTGGTGCGAACCGTCACCGGGCGTTCATTGCCCAGTTGCCGCGCGGCGCGCAGCGATTTCTTCTCGTTGTCGAGATCGAGACCATAGCCCGACTTTATTTCAACGGTGGTGACGCCTTCGGCGATCAGCGCATTGAGGCGCGGCAGCGTCTGGGCAACCAGGTCGCCCTCGCTGGCGGCACGCAAGGATCTGACCGAGGAAACGATGCCGCCGCCGGCCCTGGCGACCTCTTCATACGTGGCCCCGGCCAGCCGCATCTCGAACTCGTTGGCGCGGTTCCCGGCGTGGACGAGATGGGTGTGGCAGTCGATCAGGCCGGGCGTGATCCAGCGGCCCTCGCAATCGATGATCTCGCCCTGGGCAAACGCCGACGGCATCTCGGATTGCGAACCCGCATAGACAATGCGGCCATCGCGCGCGGCGAGCGCGCCTTGCTCGACGATACCCAGTCCGGCAGAATTTTCAGCCATGGTCGCCAGACGCGCGTTGCGCCACAGGCGAAGCCCCCCTGCCGGGTTTTTGCTCTCTACGGCCATCATCTTTTCCGTTTCAATCGGTGGCAATTATGTATATACATATTGAAACGCACTGCAAGTGCCATCATCGCACACGAGACCGGGAAGCGGAGAGAAAAGTGACCGATATCTTTGCGGAACAGGCGCTTCTTCCCAACGGCTGGCACGACAATGTGCGGATCACTTTCGCCAATGGGCGCATTGCGGCCGTAGAGCCTGGGAGCACCGCGTCGGCTGGTGACGAACGCCATGCCATTCTCCTGCCCGGCATGGCCAATCTGCACAGCCACGCCTTCCAGCGCGGCATGGCCGGGCTTGCCGAGTTGCGCGGGCCCTCCGCCGACAGTTTCTGGAGCTGGCGCGAGGTGATGTACCGCTTCGCGCTGTCGATGACTCCCGACCAGGTCGAGGCGGTGGCGGCGCAGCTCTATGTCGAAATGCTGGAGGCCGGTTTTTCCCGCGTCGGCGAATTTCATTATCTGCACCATGACCGTGATGGACAACCCTATGCCAACCCAGCCGAGATGGCCGAGCGCATCGCTGCCGCGGCCGGCCAAACGGGGATCGGCCTGACGCTGCTGCCGGTGTTTTACGCACATTCCTCCTTCGGTGGTGCCGCGCCAAACGAGGGCCAGCGCCGATTCATCAACGATGTGAATCGGTTCGCCCGGCTTGTTGAGAAAAGCCGGGAATCTGTTCGCTCTTTGAATCAAGCGATTGTCGGCGTTGCCCCGCACAGTTTGCGGGCCGCGACGCCTGAGGAACTCACGGCGGTTGCGGCCATGGCGCCAAACGGGCCGATCCACATCCATATCGCCGAGCAGGTGAAAGAAGTCGAAGACTGCCTTGCCTGGTCGGGCGCGCGTCCGGTCGAATTTCTGCTTGGGGCTGCCGCTGTCGACCAGCGCTGGTGCCTGATCCATGCCACCCATATGACCGATGCCGAAACCATCGGCATGGCCAGGAGCGGCGCCATCGCCGGTCTTTGCCCGATCACGGAGGCCAATCTCGGCGACGGCACCTTTGCCGCACCATTGTTCCGGGAGCATGGCGGCCGCTTCGGTATCGGCTCCGATTCCAACGTGCTGATCGGCCTTCCCGACGAATTGCGCCAGCTCGAATATTCGCAGCGCCTCGCGCACCGCGCCCGCAATGTGCTGGCCGTGGCTGGCGGCTCGACCGGCCGCGCGCTGTACGACGCAGCGCTTGACGGCGGCAGCGTCGCGCTTGGCGCCGGCGCATCGCAAATCGCGCCTGGTGCATCTGCCGATCTCATCTCGCTCGACGCCGGCAACCCCTCGCTGGCCGGCAAAACCGGCGATGCAATCCTCGACGCCTGGATTTTCGCCAATGGCAGCAAGGTCGATTGTGTCTGGGTGCATGGCAAGAAACAGGTCAGTGATGGCAGACATGCCAAGCGCGAGGCCATCGCCGAACGGTTTCGCAGCGTGATGATAGCGCTTTCCGAGGGTTCACCCAGATGAGCATGGCTGAACCGACCGAGATAGACGACAGCGAGACCGTCTCGCTGCATCAGCGCATCCTTTCCGATATCCGGGAAAGAATTCTTTCCGGCACCTGGGTGCCCGGCCACCGTATCCCGTTCGAACATGAGCTGACCGCCGAATACAAATGCTCACGCATGACGGTGAACAAGGCTCTGTCCCAGTTGGCCAAGGCAGGTTTGATCGAACGCCGCCGCCGGTCGGGCAGCTTTGTCCGCCAGCCGCAATCGCAGGCAGCCGTGCTGGAACTTCACGACATCAGGATCGAAGTTGAGGCGCTCGGCCTGCCCTATCGCTACAAGCGGCTGGAACGCCTGAAGCGGCGCAGCAATGGGGAGGACAGGACGTTGCTCGAACTGTCCGCCGCAGGTCCAGTGCTATGGCTCGAAGGTCTTCATTTTGCCGGCGAACGGCCATTCGCGCTCGAGCAACGTCTGATCAATCTTTCGGCGGTTTCGGAAGCCGGGGACGAAGAGTTTCTGGAAATCGCTGCCGGGCCTTGGCTGATCGACCGCGTGCCGTGGAGCGAGGCCGAGCATCGGATACGCGCCATGAGCGCTGACGAAGCCATCGCCGATGCGCTCGACATCGATCCCGGGGCACCTTGCCTAGTGGTCGAACGCCGCACCTGGAGTGCCGAGCATCCGGTCACCCACGTGCGCTTCATCTATCCGGCGGAAAGCCATACGCTGGTGGCAAGGTTCACGCCGTCGCAGGGGTGAGTGATCTCCCCCTCGTCGTGGGGGAGATCGGCAGTTCTGACGTCGCGCCTTTACAGCGCCGCGGTGATAATAATCTCGACCAGATATTCCGGGCCGGCGAGCTTTGCTTCGCCGGTGGCGCGGGCGGGCGTGTGGCCCTGCGGCACCCACTTGTCCCATTCGGTATTCATCTCGGCGAAGGTGCCCATGTCGGCCAGCCAGATGATCGCCTGGACGATCTTGGTCTTGTCGGTGCCGGCCTTGGCCAGCAATTCATCGATGGTCGCCAGAATATCGCGGGTCTGCGCGGCGACGTTGCCGCCGGGTTCGCCGACCTGGCCGGCCAGGTAGACGGTGTTGCCGTGGATGACGATCTGGCTCATGCGCGGGCCAACATCGATGCGACGAATGCTCATTGCGAGTTCCTTCCGTTGTGGTCGCGCCTCTTTAGAGTCGCCGTCCGCTTCGGGCAAGGCCGGCTGAACCGAAACCGCTGAGCCAATTGCTCCATCCAGGGCCAGGCGCCTACACGGCGAGTTGACCACCGCGACGCAATTCCGCCGGATTGGCTTGTTGACTAATGTAATAACATCACATATCCAAACGGCCGCACCTTAGCCGGATTTGGTTTCCCACGGAACGATATGACCCAGACCTGCCTGACATTCCGTGACCTGACGTTGGGCTACAACAGCCATCCCGCGATCCATCACCTCGATGGCGCGATCCGCAAGGGCTCGCTGACGGCCGTGGTTGGGGCCAACGGCTCCGGCAAGTCGACGCTGATGAAGGGTATTGTCGGGGTGCTGAAGCCGATGGCAGGCGAGGTCATTCGCGCGCCGGGCGTGCGGGCGGCCTACCTGCCGCAGCAATCGGAACTCGATCGCTCCTTTCCCGCCCGCGTTGTCGATCTTGTCTCGCTCGGCCTGTGGCCGAAGCGCGGCATGCTTGGCCGCTATACCGGGGAAGATCGTGAGGCCGTCAGCCAGGCTTTGATGGCCGTCGGCCTCGGCGGTTTCGAGAAGCGGCCGATCGACACGCTGTCGGGTGGCCAGTTGCAGCGCACGCTGTTTGCCCGCGTGCTGTTGCAGGATGCCGACCTGATCCTGCTCGACGAACCGTTCAACGCCGTCGACGCCAAGACGGTCGGTGACCTCATTGCCTTGATCAAGCGTTGGCACGGCGAAGAGCGCACCATCATGGTGGTGGTCCATGATCTCGATCTGGTGCGCCAGAATTTTCCCGAAACACTGCTGCTTGCCCGTCAGCCGGTTGCCTGGGGCGAGACCCGGGAGACGCTGAAACCGGAGAACCTGCTGCGCGCGCGCCGCTTCCACGAAGCCTGGGAAGAGAACGCGCCCTGGTGCGAGCCTGACGAGCACGCTCATGACCATGACCATCCTGGCCACGACCACGATCATCACCACGGTGCCGGACCGAGGGCTGCCTGATGGATGCGCTCTACAGTCTTTTCATCGCCCCTTTCGCCGATTTCGGCTTCATGCAGCGGGCGCTGTTCGGCTCGCTGATGCTGTCGCTCGGCGCCTGCCCGATCGGCGTCTTCCTGATGCTGCGGCGCATGAGCCTGTCGGGCGACGCGATGGCGCATGCCATCCTGCCGGGTGCGGCCGCGGGTTTCCTGTTCTACGGGCTGGAAATCCTGCCGATGACCGTTGGCGGCCTGATCGCCGGCATCATCGTGGCGCTCGGCGCCGGTGCCGTGTCGCGCTTCACCATCCAGCGCGAGGACGCCTCGATGGCGGCCTTCTACCTGATTTCGCTCGCCATCGGCGTGCTGATGGTGTCGATCCGCGGCTCCAGCGTCGACCTCATGCATGTGCTGTTCGGCACAGTGCTGGCGCTCAACAACGAGGCTTTGACGCTGATCGGCGGCATCGTCGCGGTGACGCTGGTCAGCCTTGCCATCTTCTGGCGGGCGCTGGTGGCCGAATGCCTCGACCCGCTGTTCCTGCGTTCGGTCAGCCGCATGGGCAGCCCGGTGCATTTCATCTTCCTCGGTCTCGTCGTGCTCAACCTCGTCGGCGGCTTCCAGGCGCTCGGAACCTTGCTTTCCGTCGGATTGATGATGCTGCCGGCGGCAGCCGCGCGCTTCTGGACGACGCGCGTCGAACCGATGTGCGTGCTGGCCGTACTGATCGGCTTTGCCTCCTGCATCGCCGGACTGCTCTTGTCCTATCATGCGTCGCTGCCATCCGGCCCTGCCATCATTCTGTCGGCTGGCGTCGTCTATTTCGCCTCGATCCTGTTTGGCACGCGCGGCATCCTGCGCGCCCGCATCATTCATCACCGTCACAGAACGGCCTGATCCCCCGCCCTAAAAGGAGACCCGCTTATGCTCAAATCGATCCGTGCCGCCCTGACGATGAGCGTTATAACATTTGCCGCCTTTAGCGCGTCATCGGCTTTCGCCGCGCCGCTGAAAGTGGTCGCCAGCTTCACAGTCATTGCGGATTTCGCCAAGAATGTCGGCGGCGACCGCATCGCGATCACCACGATCGTCGGCCCAGACGGCGATGCCCATGTCTACGAGCCGAGCCCTGCCGACGCGGTGGCCATGGCCAAGGCCGATATCGTGCTGGTCAACGGCCTGCACTTCGAAGGTTTCCTGCAGCGCCTGGTCGATGCCAGCGCCACCAAGGCCTCCATTGTCACCTTGACCAAGGGCGTGACGCCGATCGACTTCAAACCTGAATTCGCCGACGCCGATGCGGCCGAGGGTGCCGGCACCGGCGGCGGCAAGACGGTCACCGATCCGCACGCCTTCCAGTCGATCGCCAATGCCAAGATTTATGTGAAGAACATCGCCGATGCCTTTTGCGCGGCCGACAGCGACGGCTGTGTCAGCTACAAGACAAACGCCGCCGCCTACACCAAGAAGCTCGATGCTCTGGAAGGCGAAGTGAAGGCGGCGATCCAGTCGATCCCCGAGGCAAAGCGCGTCGTCATCACCTCGCATGACGCCTTCGGCTATTTCGAACACGAATACGGCCTGACCTTCCTCGCTCCGCAAGGCATCTCGACTGATTCCGAACCGTCGGCCGCCGATGTCGCCAAGCTGGTCGAGCAGGTGAAGCAGGACAAGGCCGCGGCCATCTTCGTCGAGAACATCACCAACCCGCGCCTGATCGAGCAGATCGCCAGCGAGACCGGTATCAAGGTCGGCGGCACGCTCTACTCGGACGCGCTGTCGCAGCCCGACGGCCCGGGCTCGACCTATATCGACATGATGCACAACAACATCCGTCAGATCAAAGGTGCCATTCTAGGCAGCTGAATTTGATCCGCACCCAACCGGGCCGTATCGGCCTGGTTGGATTTTCTGGCGGGCCATGTCTATTTGGCAGAGAATTCCGTCGATGCGGATTGCCGTGCCCACCGGGCAATGGCAAGACTGCCGCCAAACCAGATTGCGAGGATATGAGCCATGGAATATCGCCAGATCAGCGAGGACTATTCGGTCTCGGGTCAGATCCAGCCCGAAGATGTCGCCACCATCAAGGAAGCCGGCTTCAAGAGCGTGATCTGCAACCGGCCGGACGATGAGCAGCCCGGCCAACCTTCGGCGGACACGCTCAAGGCAACGGTGGAAGCCGCTGGCCTCGCCTTCCGCTACATCCCGGTGATCAGCGGCCAGATGACCGCCGAGAATGTCAAGGACCAGGCAGAGGCGCTCGACGAGCTCCAAGGCCCGGTGTTTGCTTATTGCCGGTCCGGCGCGCGCTGCACCAATCTGTTCCTGGCGATACAGCAGTCGAAGGCTTAGATCGGCAGCGCCCCGGTTTCCTTCAGCGTCTCCAGCACGATCGCGGTCTTCACATGCTGCACGGATTCATGCGGCAGAAGCACGCCGTTGACGAATTCGGACAATGATTTGAGATCGGGCGTCACCACCTTCAGGATGTAATCCATCTCGCCGGTCAGCGCATGCGCCTCCTGCACTTCCGGCAGGCGCGCCACCAATTCGCCGAAGCGCCGCGCATTGTCGCGATTGTGGGTGGCCAACGTCACCGAGATGACGTTGACCAGCGAGAAGCCGAGCCTCTCGCGGTCGAGCACGGCGCGATAGCCCTTGATATAGCCATCCTCCTCCAGCCGCTGCCGGCGGCGCGAGCATTGCGATGCCGACAGGTTCACCCTTTCGGAAAGGTCGTTGTTGGTGAGCCGCGCGTCGCCCTGCAAGAGCGCCATTATCTTGCGGTCAAACTGATCAATGCGCGTTTCATCCATGGTTTTTTCTCACATCATGCATGCTTCACGCATGACATCACCATTTCAAGCGTTTGAATGCAAGCACCATGCACAGGCTCCGCGCTATGATGGCGTTGGATGGCCTTTTTAGGCCAAGCAGCTTCCGGAGGAATTATCATGGGTCCCTTCCCACACGACGCCCCGCCCGCCACGATCAGCAAGGACAACCCTGCCGGCACCGATGGCTTCGAGTTCGTCGAATTCGCGCATCCGGAGCCCAAGAAGCTAGCCGAACTGTTCACCCGCATGGGTTATATGGCGGTAGCCAGGCATCGCACGAAGGACATCACCGTCTGGCGCCAGGGCGACATCAACTATGTCGTCAATGCCGAGCCCGGCTCGCATGCGATGAAGTTCGCCGACAAGCACGGCCCTTGCGCGGCCTCGATGGCCTGGCGGGTGGTTGATGCCAAACATGCTTTCGAGCATGCGGTGTCGAAGGGCGCCACGCCTTATGAAGGCGACGACAAGGCGCTCGACGTGCCGGCCATATCAGGCATCGGCGGTTCGCTGCTCTATTTCATCGAGGCCTATGGCAAGAAGGGCTCGGCCTATGAGGCCGAGTTCGAATGGCTGGGCGAACGCGACCCGCGACCGCAGGGCGTCGGCTTCTATTACCTCGACCACCTGACCCACAATGTCTATCGCGGCCAGATGGACAAATGGTGGGACTTCTATCGCAATCTGTTCGGTTTCAAGCAGATCCATTTCTTCGACATCGACGGCAGGATTACCGGCCTGGTCAGCCGCGCCATCACCTCGCCCTGCGGCAAGATACGCATTCCATTGAATGAGTCCAAGGATGAGACCAGCCAGATCGCCGAATACCTGAAGAAGTACAATGGCGAAGGCATCCAGCACGTCGCTGTCGGCACGGACGACATCTACGCCGCCACCGACAAGCTCGCCGATAACGGGCTGAAATTCATGCCCGGCCCGCCCGAGACCTATTACGACATGTCGTATGACCGCGTGAACGGCCATGACGAGCCGATCGAGCGGATGAAGAAGCACGGCATCCTGATCGACGGCGAAGGCGTGGTCGATGGCGGCATGACCAAGATCCTGCTGCAAATCTTTTCGAAGACCGTTATCGGGCCGATCTTCTTCGAGTTCATCCAGCGCAAGGGCGATGAAGGCTTTGGCGAAGGCAATTTCCGCGCGCTGTTCGAATCGATCGAGCAGGACCAGATCAAGCGCGGCGTCATCAAGGTTGACGGCAAGGCGGCGTAAAAGTGAAAGCTCGTTTGCGGTTCGATCAGCGTTGACCTAAGTTCCGGCCATAAGAGGTCGATCTGTGAACGTCTCCATAACTCAAAGCCGCCGCAGATCCAGCGCAGCCTGACCCACTTCATTGTTCACGGACGACTAACTTCAGCCGGAGCCAAACTGTCGGAACTAGTGAGACGCGCGAAAGCTGGCGAGGAGATCGTGCTCACGCGACGCGGGAAGGCCGTGGCGCGTCTCTTGCCGCCGCCGGGGAAGGAAGACCTTTTGCCACGCATCGGCGCCTTGAAGGGCAAGATTCGTATCGCCGATGATTTTGACGCCCTCGGCTCTGAATGGGCCGAGTATTCGAGATGACGGCTAGAGCCCCAGCCGCTCGACCTCTGTCTCCCTCAGCTTGAAATCGTAATCGAGCAGAAACTCGTCCAACTGGGGCGGCGCGACCGAGCTACCGGACAGCATGGCGTGGACCTGGCCGCGATGGTGGATGTCGTGCAGGAAGACGTGCGCCAGGATATCGCCGATCTTTTCCGGGATCATGCCGTCCTCGCGCCGATCGGTGATGACGCGGCGATCGAGATCGGTCTCCGACAGGCCATCGCAGAAGGCGATCAGCCGCCGGTCGGCCGCAAGTTGAGCCACGCAAAGCTCCGGCGCAGCATCGAAAGGCATGAATTCATCGTAGGCAGCGGCACCGACGCCGCCTTCTTCGAGAAAATCGAGATAGAGCTGATCGACCGCGAGGATGTGGTTAAGCGTCTCCTTGATCGACGGAAAAAAGCTGGTGCGTTCGGCTTCGAACTCGTCGGGCTTCAGCGCAAGCACGGCGCGATAGAGCCGGTCGTTCGACCACAAATTATTGCGCGCCATGCGGCGAAGATGCTCGAGCAGGGTCATTCTTCCTCCTTGCGCTCACCGCTCGTATTTCTCCACCGTCTGCTCGATGGCGCCGAAAATCGAGGCTCCGGTCTTCGACTTCATCTCGATGCGCACCGTATCGCCGAAGCGCAGGAACGGTGTCTTCGGCTCACCCCCTTCAATGGTCTCGATCATCCGCAATTCGGCGATGCAGGAATAGCCGGCGCCGCCCGCCGAGACTGGCTTGCCCGGGCCGCCGTCGAGTTTGTTGGATACCGTACCCGAACCAATGATGGTGCCTGACACCAGTGGCCTTGTGCGGGCGGCGTGAACGATCAGGGCCGGGAAATCGAAGGTCATATCGATACCGGCATTGGCGCGGCCGAACGGCTTGCCGTTGATGTCGGCGAGCAGCGGCAGGCTGACCTTGCCGCCATCCCAGGCGTCGCCCAGCTCATCCGGCGTCACCGCGACCGGAGAGAAGGCGGAGGACGGTTTCGATTGGAAGAAGCCGAATCCCTTGGCGAGTTCCGACCCGGTGAGCGCGCGTAGCGTGACATCGTTGACCAGCATGACCAGCCGGATCGCGGCGCGTGCCTGATCGAGGCTGGCGCCCATCGGCACGTCGTCGACGATGACGGCAATTTCGGCCTCCATGTCGATGCCGAAGGCTTCATCCGCCATGCGGATCGGATCGCGCGGCGCCACGAAGGAGTCCGAGCCGCCTTGGTAGATCAGCGGATCGGTCCAGAAGCTCGCCGGCATTTCGACGCCACGCGCTTTCCGCACCAGTTCGACATGGTTCATATAGGCGGAGCCGTCGGCCCATTGATAGGCGCGCGGCAGCGGCGAATGCGCATCGTGTTCGTGGAAGCGAGCTGCCGGCATCGCATTGTTCTCCAGCGATTCCGCGATTGTCGCGAGATGCGGCGAGATCCTGCGCCAGTCGTCGAGTGCCGCCTGCAGCGTGCGTGCCAGGAACGAGGCGTCGGTGTATTGCGTCAGGTCGCGCGAAACCACGACGAGTTTCCCGTCGCGCGTTCCGTCCTTCAGCGTGGCAAGCTTCATGTGGTTCCCTCTCCTGAGGCGGCCTTGCCGCCGCTTTGATTTCTTGTCTCACGCATGATCTTTTCCGAAAACCGGTTCCCATTTTTCGCTGACGCGGTCCTTCGGTTCGGGATCATGCTAGCTCCACAACAAGGCCGTCCCGGGCGATCGTCAAGTCGCCGATCCATGTTTTCCTGACGGCGTCGATCCAGTCCGCCTCTGCGATCTCTGCCTCGTCGGCCGGAATGAGGTGATTGAGCACCAGCCGCTTCACGCCGGCATCGCCGGCGACGCGGCCGGCCTCCTCGGCAAAGCTGTGGCTGGCGAGCAGATGTTCCCTGAGCCGCGCGCCATTGCCGGTTCTGGCGACCAGCCGTTCGATGCCTTCTTCCAGCACGGCTTCATGGACGAGGATATCGGCACCTTCGGCGAAATCGGCGAGCGGCGGGAAGAAGGCCGTGTCGGCCGAGAACACCACGCTTTTTGCGCCATGCTCGAAGCGCAGGGCAAAGCAGTCGGTCACCGGTGGGTGGTCGACGCGCAGCGCCGTCACCTTCAGGCCGCGTTGCTCGACCACAGGGCCCTCGCCGAATTCGTCTACAGAAACCAACTCGCGAATGTCGGGCCGGCCTTCATCGACGATGCGGATCTCGATATCGAATTCCATTGACTGACAAAAGCGCCGCCAGTAGTGGCCGACCCCAGGCGGGCCGAACACGGTGACCGGCGTCGCCAGGCCAGCCGTCCAGGCGGTGTGGATCAGCGGACCCAGTTCCAGCACATGGTCGGAATGCAGGTGTGTAATGAAGATCAAGTCGAGCGCCTTCAGGCTGACACCGGCATCGACCAGGCCGCGCGTGACGCCAAGCCCGCAATCGACGACGATCGCTCGCCCACCGATCTCGAGCAGCGACGAACTCGGCCACGGTCCGCCCGGCCGCAGCGCCGGACCGCCTTTCGAGCCCAGCAGCACCAGCCGATCCGGCGTTGGCTTGCGGCTCAAGACCAGTCGCCCTCGGGCGTGCCGTTGAAGCGTTTCTTCAGGTCGGCCCAGCAGTCGATGTAATTGTCCTGCCGGGTTTCGAGTTCGGCACCGTAGCGGGTCAGCATCTGCGGAAAGCGGGTCTCGAACATGAAAGCCATGGTGTTGTCGAGCTTGACCGGTTTCAGGTCGGCGCGCGAGGCTTTTTCGAAGCCAGGCGCATCCGGTCCATGGGCCAGCATCAGATTGTGCAGGCTGATGCCGCCGGGAACGAAACCCTCCTCCTTGGCATCGTACTGGCCGTGGATCAGCCCCATGAACTCGCTCATGATGTTGCGGTGATACCAGGGCGGCCGAAACGTATCCTCGGCCACTAGCCAGCGCGGTGGGAAGATGACGAAATCGATATTGGCCGTGCCTTCCTCGCCGCTCGGCGCGGTGAGCACGGTGAAGATCGAGGGGTCGGGATGGTCGAACAGCAGCGCGCCGACCGGCGAAAAGGTCGCCAGATCATATTTGTAGGGGGCGTAGTTGCCGTGCCACGCCACCACGTCGAGCGGCGAATGGCCGATCTCGGTGACGTGAAAATTGCCGCACCATTTCACGATCAGCCGGCACGGCGTCTCTTTCTCCTCGAACCAGGCGCAAGGCGTCTTGAAGTCGCGCGGATTGGCCAGGCAATTGGCGCCGATCGGGCCGCGGTCAGGCAGCGTCAGCTTGGCGCCGTAATTCTCGCAGACATAGCCGCGCACTTCGGCGTCGACCAATTCGACCTTGAAGACGAGGCCGCGCGGCAGCACCGCGATCTCACCTGGCCTGAGTTCAATGACGCCCATTTCGGTGACGAAGCGCAAGCCGCCCACCTGCGGCACCACCAGCAACTCGCCATCGGCATTGAACAAATGATCGTCGACCATCGATGTGTTGGCGACATAGACATGGGCGGCCATGCCGGTCTGCCCGAGCACGTCACCGGCCGTGGTGACGGTGCGCATGCCCTGGATGAAATCTGTCGGTTCGTTCGGCATCGGCACCGGATTCCAGCGGTACTGGCCAAGCGCCAGCTCATGATCGCCGACATTTGGGGCGGTCTTCCACCGGGGGTAGCTGGCGGCCTTGAACCGGCCCGTATGCTTGACGCTCGGCCGGATGCGATAGAGCCAGGAGCGCTCATTGGTGCCGCGCGGCGCGGTGAAGGGCGAACCGGAAAGCTGTTCGGCATAAAGGCCGTAGGCCGGCCGCTGCGGCGAGTTGCGCCCCTGCGGCAGCGAGCCAGGCAGTGTCTCGGTCTCGAAGTCGTTGCCGAAGCCCGGCATGTAGGAAAGGGCCATCGCTTCCTCCCGGATTGACCAAACTGGTTTCATTTGTAACCATTGAAAATGTAACTATCAATCTTCCGTTTTTCCCGGGTGCGGACAATGGACATTCTCGAACTCGAAGGCTTCCTGCCCTACCGGCTGTATCGCCTCGCCGATGCCGTCAGCCGCGAATTCTCTAAGGTCTATAAGGACCGCCATGGCCTGACCCGGCCCGAATGGCGCACGTTATCGGGGTTGGGACAGCGCGGCACGATGACCGCGACGGAACTTGGCGAACAATCGGCCATGCACAAGACCAAGGTCTCGCGCGCCGTGGCCGAGTTGGAACGGCGGCGCTGGTTGATGCGAACGGCTGACGAGAACGACCGCCGCGTCGAGCACCTGACACTGAGCAAGACCGGGCTTGCGGCCTATCGCGAGATGGTGCCGCTGGCGAAGGCGTTTGAGAGGGAATTGCTGGCCAAGTTTGGCGTGGACGAACGTGCGGCGATTATGAGCGGGATGGCGGCACTGGAGATGGCGTTGGAAGGAAAATAGAGTTGATAGGCTGGCAGGACAGAGGGGCGCGAAGGAACTCCACATCTCTGTCGACGCGTCTCACCAGTCCATCACCACCTTGCCCGAACTGCCGCTCCTCATCGCATCGAACCCAACCTGGAAATCATCGACGCCAATGCGATGCGTGATTAGGCCGGTCACATCGAGCGGGCCCTGCACCAGGGCGATCATCTTGTACCAGGTCTCGAACATTTCGCGGCCATAGATGCCCTTCAAGTGCAGCATCTTGAAGATGACCTTGTTCCAGTCGATCTCGAAGCCGGTCGGCGCTATGCCGAGGATGGCGATCTTGCCGCCATTGTTCATGGTGTCGATCATGTCGCGGAAGGCGGGCGCGGCGCCCGACATTTCGAGACCGACGTCGAATCCCTCGGTCATGCCGAGCACCGGCATGACATCGCGCAGCTTTTCCTTCGAGGCATCGACGACATGTTGGACGCCGAGCTTTTTCGCCAGCGCCAGCCGCACCGGGTTGATGTCGGTGATGACCACCTTGCGCGCGCCGACGCACTGCGCGACCAGCGCGCCCATGATGCCGATCGGTCCGGCGCCGGTGACCAACACATCCTCGCCGACCAGATCGAAGGACAGCGCCGTGTGGACGGCATTGCCCAAGGGGTCAAAGATCGCGGCAATCTCGTCCGGAACATCGTCGGGAATCGGCACGACATTGTGCTGCGGGATCGCCAGATATTCGCCGAAGGCGCCAGGACGGTTTACGCCGACGCCGAGCGTGTTGCGGCACAGATGTCCCCTGCCCGCACGACAGTTGCGGCAGTGGCCGCAGACAATGTGGCCCTCGCCCGACACGCGCTGGCCGACCTTGTATTCGGTAACCGCAGCACCAAAGTCGGCGACCGTTCCGACGAATTCATGGCCGGTGACCATCGGCACCGGCACGGTCTTCTGCGCCCACTGGTCCCAATTGTAGATATGCACGTCGGTGCCGCAGATCGCCGTCTTCTTGACCTTGATCAACACGTCGTTGGGGCCGATCTCCGGCACCGGCACCTCTTCCATCCAGATGCCCGGCTCGGCCTTGGCCTTCACCAGCGCCTTCATCATGTTCGACATTCTTTTGTCCCTCGAATCTCTTGATCCGGAATCGCTTTTCGGCGCCGGCCGTTCAGGAAATCACGCCCAATTCCCTACCGACCGCACCGAATGCCTCCACCGCGCGGTCGATATCAGCGCTGGAATGCGCCGCCGACATTTGGGTGCGGATGCGCGCCTGGCCTTTCGGCACGACCGGGAACGAAAAGCCGATGACATAGATGCCACGCTTCAGCATGCGCGCGGCCATTTCCTGCGCCAGCGTCGCATCACCGAGCATCACCGGTATGATCGGATGATCGGCGCCTGCCAGCGTGAAGCCAAGCTTACCCATCTGGGACCGGAACCGCGCCGCATTGGCATATAGGCGCTGGCGCAAGGCATCGCCATTGCGGATCAGGTCGAACACCTTGATCGAGGCGCCGGCGATCGCCGGCATCAGCGTGTTGGAAAAGAGATAGGGCCGCGAGCGCTGGCGCAGCCAGTCGACGACCTGGCTTTTACCAGAGGTATATCCGCCGGAAGCGCCGCCGAGCGCCTTGCCGAGCGTGCCGGTGATAATGTCCACCCTACCCTCGACGCCGCAATGTTCGGCCGAGCCGCGGCCGTTTGCACCGACGAAACCAACCGCATGGCTGTCGTCGACCATCACCATCGCGTCGTATTTCTCGGCGAGATCGCAGACACCTCGGAGATTGGCGATGATGCCGTCCATGGAAAACACGCCGTCGGTGGCGATCAGCCGGAAGCGGCAATCCTTCGCTTCCTGCAATCGCGCCTCGAGATCGGCCATGTCGTTATTGGCGTAGCGGAAGCGTTTGGCCTTCGACAGCCTGACACCATCAATGATCGAGGCGTGGTTCAACGCATCCGAGATAACAGCATCCTCTTCGCCAAGCAGCGTCTCGAACAGGCCGCCATTGGCGTCGAAGCAGGAGCCGTAGAGGATGGTGTCCTCCAGGCCGAGGAAGGATGAAATTGTCGCCTCGAGCTGTTTGTGCTCTTCCTGCGTGCCGCAGATGAAGCGCACCGAGGCCATGCCGTAGCCGTAGCGATCGAGCGCCTGCGTGGCCGCCGCGCGCAGGTCCGCGCTGTCGGCAAGGCCGAGATAATTGTTGGCGCAGAAATTCAATACTTTCTCGCCGCCGACCTCGATTTCGGCCGACTGCATCGAGGAAATCACCCGCTCGGACTTGTAAAGGCCGGCGGATTTCAGCCCTGCAAGCTCGCTGTCGATATGGGAGAGAAATGCTGCGGTCATGATCAGGCCTCGTTTGACGTGGACAGACTGTCGTCCCGCCGGCGCAAAAAATCCATCGCAAAAGCGACCGGATCAGGTGGCCGGGCAGCATCAGCCGGGATGCAATGGACATTGCCCAAGTGACGGCCCGGGAACGCATGGACTGACGAATGCTCAAATGCGGGCTTGCGGCGAAAGAAGCCGATAACCATTTCGCGATTTCTCCCCGCCTCCCCCTTGCCGGCCGGCAGTCGACTTCCGGTCCTGTTAACGTTTGCAGTTCAATGGTGCTCATACAGAAATCCGTTGGCGAGAGGACCGCCCCCGAACATGTCTCAGCAGCCGGTGCAAACCGTTTCAGGCAAGCTCATACTGCTGATCAAAGCTGGCTACTGGCTGGCGCTGCTGATCATTGCCGCCATGGTGGCGGCCTCCTTCGTCCTGCTGCAGCAGACGATGGCCACGCAGCAGCACAACAACACGCTGCTCGACATCGTCGGCACGCAAAAAACGTTATCGCAGCGCATCGTTTTCCTTGCCAGCGCAACGGGCGCCGCCTCGCGCGACAAGCAGCCAGCGCTGGTTAGCGCGCTGAAGCAGGCCACGGCTGAGTTCGAGACAAGTTATGATCTGCTGCTCAAGCAGACAGGCGCGGATCCGCAATCGCCTGCCAAGCTCGATCCGAAGTCGATCGAGAGCGTGCTTTTCGCCAAACCCTTCCATCTCGACTATTTCTCGGTTGGCCTGATCGCCAATGGCGATCGGCTGGTCTCGGCCTTTGAATCGCAACTCAACCAGCTCGACAATGGGGGCTACAAGGGCGGCGCCGAACGAGTCAACCTCGATGCCTCGGTCGCCAATGCCACGCTGTCGGGCTATGCCGCGCTCGGCCAGCGTATCAGTGCGGATGCCGACGAGCGCTCCGAGAAGCTGCTCACCCTCCATCGCACGCTGTTCTACGCCACCCTCGGTGTCATCCTGCTGGTGGCGCTGTTCATCTTCAGACCGATGTCCAACGCGATCCTACGCAAGACACGTGAACTGGTCGATGCGCGCAATTCGATGGCCTTCATCGCGGTGCATGACGGCCTGACCGGCCTGCACAACCGCACCTTCCTGACCGACCATTTCGAGACGCTGATCAAGGGCGCGCATCGCCGGCGCGAACGCCTGGCCGTGGTCCAGCTCGACCTCGACCGCTTCAAGCAGATCAACGATACGCTGGGCCACGCCGCCGGCGACTATGTCCTGGTGGTGACCGCACAGCGCATGCGCGATTCCTGCCGGGCGTCGGATCTGTGCGCGCGGCTTGGTGGCGACGAATTCGTGATGATCCTCAACGGAGCCGGCAACACCGAGGACATCAACATGCTGGCACGGCGCATCCTGGTGCACATCAATGAGCCCATCGTGTTCCAGGGCACCACCATCCTTCCGGGCGCCAGCGGCGGCATCGCCGTCTATCCGATCGATGCCGACAATGCGCAAGACCTGCTCGTGCATGCCGATCTGGCGCTTTACTCCGCCAAGAAAATGGGTGGCGGTAACTTCTCGTTCTTCTCAGAGGAACTGCGCCGCGAGCTCGACTACCGCAAGCAGCTCGAACACGACATCAAGGTCGCCATTTCCGAGAAGGCGTTCCAGGTCTATTTCCAGCCGCAGGTCTCGCTGACCGACGGCACCATCAGCGGCATCGAAGCGCTCGTGCGATGGAGCCATGCCGAGCGCGGCATGATCTCGCCGGGCGAGTTCATTCCGGTCGCTGAGAAATGCGGCTTCATGCCGGAGATCGGCCGCATCGTGATCAGCAAGGCGATCAACGAGGCCGCTGAATGGAACCGTGCCGGGATTGCCTTCGGGCGGCTTGCCGTCAATGTCTCGGGCACCGAGTTGCGCGAGCACGATTTCGATGCGTTTCTGTTCGAGACGCTGGAGAAAGCCGGACTACCGCCACAGAAACTGTCGCTGGAAATCGTCGAATCCGTCATTCTCGACGACGAGAAGACAGGCATCGCGGCGAAGCTGCGCCACATCAGGGCGGCCGGCGTCCATCTGGAGCTCGACGATTTCGGTACCGGCTATGCTTCGCTCAGCCACGTCAATCCCAACGAGATCGACCGGCTCAAGATCGACCGCCGCTTCGTCCAGAACATCCATGAGAATGGAGACAACTCCAAGATCGTGCGCGCCATCACGGAGCTTGCCCGGGGGCTGGGCATCTCCATCGTCGCCGAGGGCGCCGAAACCGAGGCGGAACTCGATTCGCTGATGGCAATCGGCTGCGACCAGGTGCAAGGCTATTCGATCGCTTTTCCGATGCCGCATGACAAGGCGCTTGAATGGCTGGCCGCCCGCATGCCGAAGAAAGCCAGGCTGACGGTATTGCAGGGAAGCCTGGCGTAGGTAGAGCCCGGCCAGCCTTGACAAGCAGCCGCGAAAATGGCGGCCTGCCCTGATCGCAACGGGATAGCGGCCGCATGACATTCCTTCGGCTTGCCCTGGCAGCCATGTTGATGCCGGCGTTGCCGGCCTATGGCGCGGATCGCACCATCTATCTCACCTTCGACGACGGTCCGCTGAACGGCACAAGCAACATCCTCGACGTCTTGGAGGCAGCGCAGGTTCCCGCAACGCTGTTCATGGTCGGCATGCATGCCGAAGCCAGTGCGTCCAACAAGGCGTTGGTACGGCGCGCCAAGGCAATGCCGCTGGTGACGATCGGCAACCACAGCTACAGTCACGCCTACAATCACTACCGGCACTTCTACGGCGATACGGAAGGCGTGGTTGCCGACATGCTCATGGCCAATGCCGTATTGGGCCTGAAGCCGGCGGTGCACGCCCGCCTGCCGGGACGCGATGTGTTCCGGCTGCCTTCGATGTTGTAACGCGCAAGATCAGATGGCATCAGCCGGCCAATGCTGGGAAAAGGTGATAATTGCCGGGAACAGCCGCTAGAAGCCTGGAAAACAAGGGGTTTGGGCGGAAACGGCGAGGCCAGACAGTCGCCGAGCCAGGAAACGGCCGCGCAACTTCACTTGGCACCAAAACCGGGTGGCGGCGCCGGCCGCGCAAGATCAGATGGCATCAGTTTACGGCCAGGCCGGACGGCCGGAAGAGCTTCATCGCCGCCTCGATGGCGAGCAGCAGAGCTTGCGGCGGGTAATCCAGCATTCGCAGGCTGTCGGGCTCGTCACCAGGCACGCCGCAGATCGGGACAAGCCGATAATCACCCTCGAACGGCTCGACATCGCCGCTGGCATAAAACATCAAGCCGGGAAAGCGACCGGCAAGGAACGCCTCGATCCCGCGCAGCGCAGCCTCGGCGCGAAACGGCCCTGACGGTGGCAAAACAACGAAACTGCTCACCTCGGTCGCGTCACTGTCGGCTTCCGCCAGGTCGATGGCCGAATGCATGAGAACCTCCGTTAGAACTGGCCAATACCGCGCATCTGGCAGATCGTGATGACCGCGACCGCCGAGTTCTCGCCGCCGTCGCCGATCGCATTGACTGCGAACACTCTGTTGCCCGCCCCGCTGGTGACCAACACGCCCAGGTACGGCGCGAGACCGGTGTATGCACCGTAGCCATTCTTCGCGTTAACCGTGCCGCAAACCTGAACCACCCCCACATCCGATATAGACGCGCCCATATTGCCAAAAACGGGGCTGCCGGGGTCTTTGAGCTGCATGGCGACTGCAAACTTGACAATCTTCTGTTCATTTTTGGTGAGCTTGTAAGGCCGATAGGTATGGCCATCACCAGCCGCCGCTGGACCAAGCCACGTGAATATGCAAACAGCGGCAAAGAAGGCGGTCAGACCACGCATAGTTCCCCTCCACAATCCCCTAAATAGAGCCGCCTGCCCACCGCACGCGGCCTCCAATGATCAGTTCCGGCTGCTCGGCGAGCGGCACCTCCTCCGTCTGATAGCGCGGGTTGTCGCTTCTGAGGAGAAGAACGCCGGAATGCAGCAATTGCAAGCGTTTGAGCCTCACCAGGCCGCCGTAGACTAGGACATAGATCGCCTCGTCGATGAACTCGCGGATCGAGATGTCCACAATCATCAGATCGCCATCGTTGATCGTCTCGCGCATCGAATCGCCCTGGGCGACCATTAGGCGGGCAAATTTCGGGCTGACGCCGATCCTGCGCAGCCATTCCTCGCGAAACGCGAAGATATCCGGTTCGCTCTCTTCATAGATATCCACGGTGCCAGCGCCGGCACTTGGCCGGATGTCGAGCTTGGGCACCGATACGAAACCCTCAGGGGTGCCGCCGGTCACCATGATGCTCTCTCCCATACCGTGGCCAGGACGCATCGGGCCGCTGTCCATTGCAAGCCAGTCGAGTGAAACCCCGCCGGTCTTGGCGATAGCGATGAGATTGTCCAGGCCGGGCATCGTGCCTTTCAGGTATTGGCGGAAAGACGAGTCGCTGAGGCCAGCCCTTTTCGCAAAAGCGTGAGGTGATTCGCCACCCATCGCCAGGACCAGCCTTTCCGGGAAGGTGGTTTGCGTCATTACGTGAACTCTTGCTGGCGGCAAGAGTTCCTCGATTGCGTGCTGCATCCTAAAATTCCCGTTTCTCCACAAGGACTTAAGCAAAACTCACGGAATTGCGTGACGAGGTGAACTCTTGCGTGGCCTAGGTTCACGTTTTTACGTTGCTCTACTTGCGTAATTATGCGACATTGGTGGCGACTAGTGTTGTTTAAACCTTTAACCATCCGGCCTTTCAAAGGTCGGACGATCGGTGGAGCCGCCATGAACACGCCGCAGGTGTGGGACCGTCACGCCATCAACGCCGAGATCCGGCGCCGTGGCATGACCCTAACCGGGATCGCGAAAGACGCAGGGCTCTATTCAAGCGCCTGCCGGCAAGGGATCATCGGCCTCAGCCGGCCAGGCGCTGAAGCAATTGCCTCGGCGCTAGACTTACCCTTCCGCACACTCTTCCCGACCCTTTACACCCGTGGCCGTCATGACGAGGGGGACAATACCAGCACCGCCAGCCGCAGCGGAAGTGCAAAAGTTGCACTCATTTTAGACACCGCGTCGGGCCCGCCCTGACCCCGCCGTCTAGCGCCAGAGCATGCGCAGACAGGGGATTTCAAACGGGGAGCCTGCGGACGTGACGACCACTACCAAGATCAAGATTGCTGAAATACGGGTGCCTGCCAACCGGCGGCGGCTCGACCCGGCTTGGGTGGCCACCATCATGGCCGACATCCAGGGCGGCAACGGCCACATGACCCCGATCGAGGTCGTGCCCGAGAAATCTGAAAGCCACGAATATCGCTTGATCTTCGGCGGTCATCGTCTCGCCGCCGTCGCCGCCCTCGGGCTTGCTGAGATCGACGCCTTCGTCAAAGACCCCAAGGACGTCGCCACTGAAACGCAGATCCGCAAACGCGAGATCGCCGAGAACCTGATCCGGCGCCAGCTGTCGGTGCTCGACCGCGCGAAGGACATCGCCGACTGGCGCGACATCTACGACGCGGAGCACGGCACCGGCAAAACCGGGCGCAAGAAGATCCGGGAGGTCGTCGAAGACGATGAATTGAGTGCAAAGTTTGCACTCAATTTCTCGGAAGCCGCGCAAACGGTACTCGGCATATCGCGCCGCAGCGTTTTTCACGCCCTCAAGATCGCGACCATTCCGGAGCAGGTCCGCCAGGACATTTCGCTGCACGCTGTCGCCAACAGCCAGACCGACCTCCTGCAGCTCGCTGCCGAAACACCCGAGCGCCAGATCGCCATTGCGCGCCTGCTGACGCTGGAAGCCGCCGACGCGCCGAAGACGGTCAGCGACGCGATCGCCGTAATCGACCGCACCTCCAAGCCGGCGACGACCCCGAAATGGGAGAAGGTCGCCAGCGAGTTCTCCAAGCTGAAGGAGAGCGAACAGGACCGTTTCTTCGCCCTGCACGAAGCCGCCATCCAGCGGTGGATGAAAGGCCGGAAAAGCTGATGGTCCGCTCCCGCCGCGACCAACTCACCGCAGACCTGTTCGAATGGGAACCGCCGAAGGTCGCGGTCGGCTACGCCGCCGACGTCGCCGGCCGTGGCGAGCTCGACCACCAGATTTCGCGGCTGGTGAGCCGCGCGCTGCGCGATTGCCGCGACGACGGCAAGGGCTCACGGGCCGACGTCGCCCGGCGCATGTCGGCCTATCTCGACCGGCCCATCTCGGAAGGCATGCTGAACAAGTGGTCGTCGGAAAGCGCCGAAGAGCACCATATTCCGCTCGACGCCTATATCGCCCTGATCGACGCCACCAAGGCGGAAGGCCTGCTCGGCTTCGTGCCGGAGAAATTCGGCTACGCGGTCGTGCCCGAGAAGTACGCCGACATCATCGAAATCAGCCTGATCGAAGAACACGAACGCGACATCGCCGCCCGCAAGACGGCGCTGATCGCACGCTCAAAAGCAAAGCGCTGAAAGGCCCACGGCATGAGCATTCTCGCAATCAGTCTCGGCAGCGCGGGCCTCTACCTCGCGTTGCTCTACGCCCTGCACCTGTTCTTCACCCGTCAGCAAGGCCCGCGCCTCGCGGCCGGTGCCGTCTTCCGCCGGCGCATGCGCAAGCACGTCCTGAAAGGGTGGATCTGGTCATGACGAAGTGCGCCGCACCGGCCTGCCGGAACGATGCTCCTGGCCGCCACGGGATCTTCTGTGTCGACCACTATTTCCTGTTGCCGAAGGCCTACACCGGCCTGCTCACGCGCATGAAGATCGAGTGCGGCCGCTGCGAGGATGCTGACACCAAGAAGCATCTGGAAGAGCAGCTCGCCGCCTACATCAACGTGGTCATAGGCAAGCTTCCCCCCGAGGCGCGCAACTCCCAAGCCGCCCTCGACAGCGCCCGCCGCTCCACCAACGACCCGGCGGCGGGCGCTCATGATCAGCGGAGGCTGCTCTGATGGCTGACGGCACCGACATCGAGTGGACCGACGCCACCTGGAACCCGATCACCGGCTGCCAGGTCAAATCCCCGGGCTGCAAGTTCTGCTACGCAATGAAGCTTGCGGGCACGCGCCTGAAGCACCATCCGAGCCGCGAAGGTCTCACCGTCGACAGCAAGAACGGTCCGGTCTGGACTGGAGAAGTCCGCTTCAACGACGCGTGGCTCACCCAGCCGTTGCATTGGACCAAGCCGCGCATGATCTTCGTCTGCGCGCATGCCGACCTGTTCTACGAGGCCGTTCCGGACGAGTGGATCGACCGGGTTCTAGCGGTGATGACGCAGGCGCCCCAGCATATCTTCCAGGTTCTCACCAAGCGACCGGATCGCATGTGGGATTACTTCCAGCGCCTGGATGCCGAACCGCATCATGAGACGGTCAGTCGTTTTGCCAAGGCGCTGCCTTCACCCTTGCCTTCGCCATTCGCAGAAATCAGGTTGCCGTCGCCGAATATCTGGCTCGGAACCTCGGTCGAAGACCAAGCCCACGCCGACGAGCGACGCGCTGCCGTGCGCAATCTGTCGGGAATGGGCTGGAAGACTTGGGTCAGCTACGAACCCGCGCTTGGCCCGGTCGACTGGACTGGCTGGGAGTTTCTCGACTGGATCGTATCCGGCGGCGAAAGCGACAGCGACGGCCACAGCGCCCGCCCGCATCATCCTGCCTGGCACCGCGCCACCCGCGATTTCTGTGCAGCACATGGCATCCCGTATCTCTTCAAGCAATGGGGTGCGCATCGGCCACTGACCCCGGCGGAACACAACCAGGCCTGTGGCGCAGTCCTGGTCGGAAACGACGTGTACGACGGGGACGCCTACGTCCTGCGTGTCGGCAAAAAGCACGCCGGCCGGTTGCTTGACGGTCGCACTCATGACGGCTTCCCGCAGGTGTCGGCATGAAAGACTGGCTGACCGCCCGCGAGATCGCCATCGAGGCGTTGCCGGACATGCCGGCAGACGAGAGTGGCGTGTGGCGTGTGGCGCAACGCGAAGGCTGGAACGGTTCTTCGCTCGCCCGCAAGCGGCCAGGTCGCGGCGGCGCCACCGAATATCACGTCTCGCTGTTGCCGACGCTCGCCCAGGTCGCCTACCAGCAACGGCACATTGTCATCGAGCTGCCGGTGAAACTGCCCAAGGCCTCGCCCGAGACGAGCCTATCGGCGCGGGCGCTGGAGGAGCGCGACGCGCGACTGGCGATCGTCGCCGCCTTCGAGAAATTCTCGCGCGGGATGCAGCTCGGCTATGCCACCCGCGTTCAGGTCTTCACCGACAAATACAACGCCGGGTCGCTCAACATCGAGCCCTGGGCACTTGAGATCATCCCGAGTCTTTCGAAGCGCTCCCTGGCACGCTGGCAGTCGCAAAAGCGCGACGGCAAGGTCAATGCCCTGGCGCACGATCCTGCCCAGGCGCGCAAGGGCACGGGCGTCCTCGAAACCGCCGAGGCGGGCGCCGTTCGCGCCTTCATGCTGGCGCTGATCGCCCAGCAGCCGCATCTGTCCGGCCATCATGTCCGCACGCTCTGCCGGTCCGAGTTCGGCGACACCTTGAAGGTGCTTTCAAAGGGCGTTGAAACGGTCATTGAGATGCCTCCGGTCCGCACCTTCCAGCACGCGCTGAAGGGGCTGAAGGAAAGCCACAAGGTCGAGCTGCTGAAGCTGACCAATCCCGATCGCTACCGCTCGCACATGGCGCCAGCCGGCGTCGGCATGCTCCGTCACATCACCGAGCCGAACCAGCTCTGGCAGATCGATGCCTCTCCGGTCGACGCGCTCTGCACGGACGGCCGGCATTCAGTCTACGCCTGCATCGACATCGCCACACGCCGCAGCGTCTGGCTGCTGTCGCGCACGCCGCGCGCTTCGGCTGTCGCTCTGCTCATCCGCAAGGCCATCCTGGAATGGGGCGTGCCCGATGTCATCAAGACCGACAACGGCTCCGACTTCGTCGCCAAGGACACCAGTCGCCTGTTCCTCTCGCTCGGCATCGAGGCCGAGACCTCGGATGCCTACTCGCCCGAGCAGAAGGGCCATGTCGAGCGCGTCATCAAGACGTTCCAGCACGACATGGCGACGCTGCTGCCAGGCTTTGTCGGCCACTCCGTTTCCGATCGGAAAGCCATCGAAAGCCGCAAGTCGTTTTCGCAGCGGCTGGGCGAGACCGAAGCCGAGGTGTTTGGCGTCACGCTGACCGGCCCGCAGCTGCAGAAGCATGTCGATGATTGGGCAAGCACGATCTACCAGCACCGCCCGCATGCCGGCCTGAAAGGCGCCACGCCATTCGCCGCCGCTCTTGCTTCGACGAAGCCGGTGCGCAAGGTCGAGCAACGCGCTCTCGACCTGTTGCTGATGCCTGTTGCCGGCGATAGCGGCCAGCGGATCGTCACCAAGCGCGGCGTCCGCATCGGCGGCGACTACTACCAGACCGCGACCATCATGCCGGGCACAGCGGTCTTCGTGCGCATGGACCCGAACGACGCCGGCCGCGCCTATGCGTTCGCCCAGGACGGCGCCGAGTTCCTTGGCGACGCCATCTGCCCGAACCTCGCCGGCATCCATCCCGAGACCTTCCACCGCGCCGCCAAGGAAATCCGCGCCGACCTGGTGAACGAACAGGCCCGCGACCTCAAGGCGGACATGAAGCGCCTGGCGAAGGGCAAGCCGCTGATCGAGCGCGCCCTGGAAGTTGCCCGTCGCGACGCGCCGAACGTCATCCCGCTGCCGAAGCGTGAAGAACCGCATACGACGGCGCAGATCGACGCCGCGATCGCCGCCCTGTCCGAACAACTCAACCCGACCCAGCCGCTGGACGCGGCGGCGGCGGCTGCGCATCGCCGGCTGATCGACGACATGCGCGCCGAGGAAGAGGCCGAGCTGGTGGCGAGCACGGACGCCATCCTCATGCAGCGCCGGGCCGAAATCGAGGCCGAGCGCACCGCACATCTGCCTGCAAACGTCGTCGCCCTGCCAGAGACCGCGATGGAGCGGTACCGCCGCGCACTGCTGTTCCGCGACCGGATGAACACGGGCGAGCTGTCAGCTCCGGATGCGATGTGGCTCGGCGGCTACGTCATGTCCGCCGAGTTCAAGGCCCAGTCGGTCATCCATGAGGATTTCGGGGACGCGTACCTGTCCTGAGTAAAGGCGATCGGCCCGCTGCTGGAACACCGGGCCGATCAGAAAGCAGCGCCGCGAAGCGGCACACAACACGAGGAAGATGATGACGGAGATACTGAAAGTCAATCGGCCGGCACCGCTCAAGAACGTGGCGGCGTTCGCGACCCTGCTGACCACCATGGTCGAGCGTGACCCCAAGCTGCCCGGCCTGGCCGCCTATTTTGGCCCCTCGGGATGGGGCAAGACGGAGTCCGCCATCTATGCGGCGAACAAATACCGCGCCGCCTATGTCGAGTGTGGCCAGTTCACCTCGGCGCGGTCGCTGCTCACGGACATTCTCAAGGAGCTGGGCGAGCCATCGCCGCGTGGCTCGATCGAGGCGCTGAAGAACCAGGCGATCATGGTGATGGTCGGCGATCCCCGCAAGCCGCTGATCATCGACGAGGCGCACTTCATCGCCCACAAGCGGTTCGTCGACCTGCTGAGGGAGCTTTCCGACAAGTCCGGCGCTCCCGTCGTCCTGATCGGCGAGGAGCGGTTGCCGCACCTCCTGGAAGGTTTCGAGCGCGTTCACAACCGCGTGCTGGAGTGGCTGCCGGCGGTACCCTGCGACGCCGAGGACTTCGCGCTGCTCGCGGTCAATCGCTGCGGCGGCGTCCGTCTCGCGCCAGATCTCGCGGCGGCCATCCTGGACAAGACCAGGGGCAACACGCGGCGCATCGTCATCAACCTCGCCAAGGTCGTTCAGGTGGCTCAGATCACCGGCGCCAGCGTGATCGACCTCGTCACCTTCGGCGGTGCGGCTGCCATCAATGCAGCGCCAAAGTTCACCATGAGGAAATTCCAGTGAGGCCGCTGCTGGACATGGTGAAGCTGAACCTTGCCGTACCGCGCGGCGAGGCCGGCTTCTGGACAGTGATCAAGGAGCTGGACCGGCTTGGCCGCCCCTGGACCGCCAATGACGTCAGCAGGCGGACCAATGTCTCCCGCCGGCTCGCCACGCGCTATCTGCGCAAGCTTCGGCTCGCCGGCTACGTTGAGATCGTCGACCAGAACAAGGTCGGCAACGGCGGCGGTCTGCCGTCCGAGAACGTCTTCACGCTGGTGAAAAAGCCGGCTCTCGCCCCGCGACTGGCGGCCGATGGCAAGGAGCTGCCGGAGAGCGCAAAGGAGCAGCTCTGGCGCGCGATGAAGATGATCAAAATCTTCGGCGCCGCCGACCTGGTCGGAGCATGCCCTGACGTGCCGCTGTCGACGGCGCGCAACTATGCCTGTGCGCTCGCTGCCGCCGGCATCCTGGCGCAGAACGGGCATGTGTTCCGCCTGGTGCGGAACCTCGGGAACCAGGCGCCGAAGGTGCTTGCCGCCAAGCTGGTGTTCGACCCCAACGCCAAGGTGGTGGTCGGACATTCGGTCGCGCGCGAGGTTTCGCCATGAACCGGGGGCCTGTGAAGAACACCCGGCCGGCCGGCCAGACCTTCGCCGACAAAGCCCGCGCGGCATGGGGCACGCCGGTGCCCGACTGGATCGAGGAGTTGGCGCGGCTTGCCGATGCCGAAGGCCTGGGCGGCGCGGAAAAGCGCATCGACTACAGCCGCTCGGCCATCTCGCAGATCCTCGCCTTCAAATACATGGGCGACCTCTTTCGCGTCGAGCAGATGGTGCGCGGCGCGCTGATGGCCCTGACCGTCGAATGTCCCGTTCTGGGCGAGATCGGCCGGGATCGATGCCTCACCGAACAGAAGGAGCCGTTCCGCGCCACGTCGCGACATCGCGCCCAGCTGTTCCACGCCTGCAAAACCTGCCCCCAAAGGAGAACCTAGCCATGGGCGAGAGAATGTCCCTCGAACTGTCGGACGGCCTGTCCGAAATCGGCCAGCTGATTTCCGACTATCAGCACGAGCCCCGCGTCCTCGATCCGAACGACGCTCGCATCCTGGGCGAGCGCATCCGTCAGCTTCGCCAGAATGCGCGCGATCTTGAGAACCGCCTGAGCGCCAAGCTCTGGAACGACCAGGCGCGGATCGAGCGCGACACCGAAGCCGAGCGCATCGCCGAAGTTGCGTTCCAGCCTGGCTCCAACGTGTGCCTCTTCCCGGTCATCCCGCGCCCGTTCTCTGACGGCCGGCCGGGAGGTCGGCCATGAGCAGCCTGCAGGAGGCCGAAGCCAGGGCCGCTGTGATCGCCAAAGAGCTGCTGCCGTTGATCACGGCGGCACTGGTCAGGAAGGCGGAGCCTCGCCCGCTGTCGCCTCGGGAAGCGGCAATCATGGTGGCCTGCGCTGACGTCGGCCGCGCTGTCGATCGGCTTGAGCAGACCAAGTTCACGGCCGCCGAGCGCCGGGCGCGGATCACCCTCGAAACCGCCGCCCGGAACCTTCGCAAGCTCATCGATCTGCGGGAGGCCAAGTATGCCCGCAAGTGAAGCGCTTTTAGCCGCGGTCTCCAGGCTCGACATGATCGAGCTTTGCGGCCGCATCATCGCCAACCCCGAGCGCAATGCGCCTAGGGCGACGGTGGCCGAGGTCTTCGCCTTGGCCAAGGCCACCGAGGGCCTCTGGGCGATTGTCCTTGAAGCCAATCTTCTGGTCACCGCGCTGGAACGGTCGATGCCGTGGGCCAGCCAGGACGCCGAACACCACGAACACGTGGTCCTACAGATGGCCGCCGTGCGCGACCTTCTGGCCTTCATGCACCCAATTCCGATCTCAACAGGAGAATGACCATGCAAGCAGCAATCGAAGCCGCAAACACTGGCGCGATCGTCGTCAGCGGCAAATCCTACATGCCCGATGCCAAGGGCAATCTGGTGCCGATCGAGGCGATCAAGGCAGCCGACAAGCTTGAGGACGAAACGGTCCGCAAGATCATCGGCCACGCCGTCGAGCTGTCGGCGCAGATCGGACGGTTCAAGGAACACACGTTCGACGATCTGTCCGCCTTCGAGGCGCTACTCGCCCAGGAGTACGGCGCCACGAAAGGCGGCGCCAAGGGCAACAAGACTTTCATGACGTTCGACGGCCTGCAGAAGGTGACTGTGCAAGTCGCCGACCTGATCGACTTCGGTTCGCAGCTGCAGATCGCCAAGGGCCTGATCGACGAGTGCCTGACCGAGTGGACCGCCGATAGCAACATGGAGATCCGCTCGATCATCACGCGCGCCTTCAACGTCGAGAAGCAGGGCCAGATCAACCGCGCCGAGATCTTCATGCTGCTGCGGCTCGACATCGAGGACGAGCGCTGGAAGCGGGCCATGGAGGCGATCCGCGCGGCCATGCGCGTCATTGGCTCCAAGACCTATGTCCGCTGCTACGAGCGCGACAGCCACGACACCGACTGGCGTCCCGTGACCATCGACCTGGCGAAGGCGTAAGGCCATGAGCAAGCAAGCCAACCGCTTTTCCCAGCATCGTCGGTCACCCATCCACACCCTCATCACGGAGAAAACTGACCTCGCCAGGATCTACGCCGAGGATGGCGCCTTCCACACTGCTGCGCGCGTGCTGGAGGACTTGGCCACGGTGGTCAGCCGCCATGCCCTGGAATGCGACCGGCAGGACGCAGACGACCCGATCAACCTCGCCGGCTCCGGTCCGGTGCCGATCGAAGCGCGGGAGGTCCCATGAGCAGCGCCAAGCCTACGCTCGGCTATCCAAGCCGAACGGCCGCCATTGCTGCCTTCCGTGCCGAGGGCATGGAGACCAACGCTATTGCCCAGCGCATCGGCATCGCTCCATCGACCGTGTCGGCGCTGGAATGTTCGGTTCGCCGCTTTGCACCGAAATCGCAACGCAGCGACGGCGTCGGCCGCACGGTCCACCTACCAATCGGCCTTCTACAGCGGTTGGCACCGCATGCGCGACGTCGCGGCCTGACCCGCGAAACGCTTGCCTGGATGATCGTGGATGCCGTCGCTGAAAGCGACCTGGTGGACGCGGTCCTGGACGATGCAGAGGAGCTGGCGTCATGATCCGGCAGCTCATCCTCGCGGCGGCGCTGCTTGCCGCAACCAGCCCGCTTACCGCGCACGACGCGCCGACCGGCTGGACGTACCCCTTCGCTTGCTGCGCGAACTTCGATTGCCAGGAGGTGCCCGACGCCTCGGTGGTCGAGGGTGCCCGTGGCTACGAGATCCGCTCGACCGGCGAGTTGATCCCGATGACGGATAAGCGCGTCAGGCAAAGCCCTGACGGCCGCTTCCATTGGTGCGCGCATCCGGCCGGCCTAGACGCCGGCAAGACGATCTGCCTGTTCGTGCCGCCGAGGAGCTTCTGATGAACTGCTCAGGGCAATACAGACTTCTTACTAACCATCATGTGGGTAGAGACGGGAAAGCGCTTGATTTTACTTTCAGCCTTCACGGTTTCGTGTCTATCGTCACGGTGCTCCGCGAAAAAGGCGGGGCCGGGTTTGGTAGCCCGACATGGAGCGTCCTGGTCGGGCGGCGCGGGAAGCCGAGAGGCTTGCCGTTTCCATGCGGTCTACCAACCTGCGTTCGTCCGGCCGCCAGGGCGGCTGGCGTGCGCGATGCCAGCAGCTGTGCCCTCACTCGCAACGATAAGGCCTGCCCCCGGGGGGAAAATAGATGTCAGGAAGTCTGCAGCCGATCGACCGGCTGGATTACGCCGTGCTTGCTTTCGAAGGGCTCAACGACCTCGTCGCGTCGGTCCCCAATTTCCAAGAAATTCAGAGCAAAAAGCTATCGCTGCTCTTCAGTCTCGTCGCCGACGAGATCCGGAGTTGTGCTGAGGAACTGCGACACAAGCAATGACGGCTGCAGCGGGGTCGCATCATGACCCCGCTCGCCGCCATCCACGTCGCCAACAAGCAGCTCGGCCTCGACGAGGACACTGCACGGGATCTTTATCAGCGGGTCACCGGCAAGCGCAGCCTGCGGGAGATGAACGACCGCGAGCTGACGTTCATCATCACGGAGCAGCGCCAGCGCGGTTTCAAGCCCGCTGAAAAGGGCCTTCAAGGGCCGTTCGCGAAGAAGCTCCAGGCGCTCTGGATCGCCGCCTGGAACCTCGGCATCGTGCGCGACCGCACCGATGCCGCCATGCTGTCGTTCGTCAGGCGGCAGACCGGCATCGAGCACACCCGCTTCCTGCTCGACGCCGACGATGCCGCCAAGGCGATCGACGCGCTCAAGGCATGGATGACGCGAGAGGCCGGGGTTGACTGGAGCCAGACTGTCGCAACGGCCAGTTGGCTGACGCCATCGGGTGCAAAAATTGCACTAGCGCAATGGCAGATGCTGTCCGTCACCAAGGCGGTAGAACCCAACGGCTTCCGCAAGTTCGTTTGGGACAAGGCAAAGCCGCTCGACCAGATGGCCGACCGCGACTGGCCGGCCGTGATGAACCAGCTCGGCGAGATGGTCAGAAAGGCGAAGGCATGAGCGCGCGCCTGATCTTCACCCGCGAGGCCGCGAGCTGGCCGCCGAAGTGGCGGGCAGCATTGCGGATCTACCACGATCGCCAGCTCGGCCTCCTATCGATCGAGCATGACGGCTCGATCGGCTGGGACGAACTGCAGGAGATCAAGAACCGCATGGCCGGTGAAGACGCGGCCGCGATCGAGGTCTACCCGCCTGCCGGTCGCGTGGTGAACAACATCGCCATGCGCCATCTCTGGCTGCTTGGCCGCGACGATTGGTGGCCCGATCTCGGTGGCGAAGAGGGCACGGCTAAGCCGAGCACGCTCCGCGACCGCTACCTGGCGGTGCTGCAATCGACAGGAGGCGGACGCTGATGGTCGCCTACAGTTTCAAGCCGATGTTCGGCCTACAGGTCTCGGGCCTGATCAAGCGCCAGACGGTGCGCGCCGATCGCAAGCGGCACGCCCGACCGGGTGAGCCGGTCCAGCTTTACCAGGGCATGCGGACGATCCATTGCCGCAAGCTTGTCGAAGCCGACCCGATCTGCACGCGCGTTCGCTCGATCGAGTTTGCGATCAGCGACCTCATGCCCGGTGCGATCGTCAGCATCGCCATTGAGGCCATCCCTCTCCATCGCGAAGAGATCGAGCTGTTCTGCCGAGCTGACGGCTTCGCGCCGTCGTGTGTCTTCGACTTCGGACTGCGCGGCGATACCGCCCGCGAAAACATGGGTCTCTTCTGGCTCCAGCATCACGGTATGGGGCGTTTCGAAGGCAAGCTGATCGAATGGGAGCCGGCATGAGCGACGAACCGGTCCGCGTCTCCGACCATGCGATGATCCGCTACATGGAGCGGGTACTCGGCATGGATGTCGAGCAGCTGCGCGCCCACATCGCCGAAGGCACTCGACGCCATCAGCACGCGCCTTGCGTGCGCACGCTGGGCGCCCGGTTTCTCCTTGTAGACGGTGTCGTCGTTACCACGATCGAGGGCCGCAGCGTGCCCGGCTATGACGTCCTAGTGCGCCTCATCCGCGACAGCGAAGCGAAGGTCGCATGAGCGACGAGCTGCGATCCGCCGAGCTGCTGGACCTTCTGGGACTGGCAGACTTCGTGCGCCTCGCGGAAACCTATGGCGGACGCCGGCTCTATGTCCCGGCGTCCGGCGATGACACCGCGCTCGCGAAAGACCTTGGTCCAACGGCGGCCAAGAAGCTTGCCCGCCGCTATTCCGGCACTCAGATCCGCGTGCCTCTTGCCCGCGAGCTGCGCGCGCGGCAGTATCGCGAAGCCGGCGCATCGAACGGCGACATAGCCGGCCGCCTCGGGATCACCGAGACCGGCGTGGACAAGCTCTTCCGGCGCATGCCGGACAAGCCCGTCAAGGGCAGCCGGGATCCGCGCCAGATCGACCTCTTCTCCAACAACTGACAGACCGCCCGCTTCGGCGGGCATGATTGCCGCCGGCCGCCAAAGGCATGGTGCTGCGAAATGGCCGGGACATCTCCCGGCCGATTTCACAGGCGGAAGCTCACCATGGGCGCAGTCAGGAACACCGGGGCGGCCGCGACGGTAGCGGCCGGGATTGCCGCAGCCGCCGCCATGGCAGCACCGCAGGAGGGCTATCGCGGCTACGTCTATCGCGATCCGATCGGCGTCCTGACCTACTGCTACGGCGAGACCGAGAACGCCAAGGACATGGCCGGCCGCAAATTCTCCGAGGCGGAGTGCCGGGCACTGCTCACCAAGCGGATGGCCCACTACGAGCAGGGCAACGCCAAGTGCGTGTCGAACTACGAGCAGCTCGACGTCTACGTCCAGCAGGCCTTCAACGACTTCTCCTACAATCTCGGCAACGGCACATTTTGCAATGGTTCGGTCAGCCGCCTTTTGCGCTCCGGCGACGTCAAAGGAGCGTGCCTGAAGATCACCGACTTCAACAAGGCAAGGGTGCACGGCGTCCTCAAGCCGCTTCCTGGCCTGACCAAGCGTCGCGCGCTGGAGCAGATGTACTGCCTGAAGGGCTCCCACTGATGCAGGCGCGCCTGGTCATCCTTGGGCTCGTCGTCCTGGCCTTCATGGGCCTGGGCCTGGTCGCCTACCACTACAAGGTGGCGGCTCGTGATGCGGAAGCCGATACCGCCCAGGCCAAGGCCGAGACTCGTCAGGCGAAGGCCGATCTGAAAGTGGCTGAAGACGTGAACGCCGCCAACCAGGCCACGATCGGCAGGCTGCAGGCGCAGGCCGCCTCCGACGCCAAGCTGACTGCCCAGCTCGCCGAGCAGATCGCCGCCTCGAACCAGGCCTTCATCGACACCAACGCGGCCGTGACCGCCCTGAAAGACGCCAATGCGGACGTTAGCCATTTCCTCGCTCAGCCTGTGCCTGCTGATCTGCGCAAACTGTACGACCCAGCCGCCGGAGCCGCAGGTGGTCGTTAGGACCGAGATCATCAAGGAGCGTGTCCCGCCCGCTTTCCTGATCCCGCCGCCGCCCAACTGGTCGAAGCCGGGCGGGCCAGCGACGGCCGGCGATTTCGTCGAACGCGGCGACGTGAATGGCAGCGCGCGAAATGTCTGCGCGGTGCGCCTCGCCAAGGTCGCGGAGTGGGACAAGCCATGAAGGGCGGCAACGCAGCCGTCGAGCTGGCCGAAGCGCGCGTCGAGGCCGAGCGCTTGGCCGGCGTCCAGCGCATCCAGGCGGCGATACGCGCGGCCGTCGATGTCACGGCCTCGCCATTCTGCGACTGTGGCGAACGCATCCCCGATGCCCGCCGCCAGGCGGTGCCCAATTGCACGCGGTGCTTCGACTGCGAAACCTTCATCGAACGACAGAGCCGGAGACGTGCCTGATGGAAGACTTGTCCACCTGGGCCTCGCTGGCCTCGCCCCTGCTGTCGCTCGCGACGATCGTCTACGTCTTCCTGACCGCAGGGTCGAAGAAGGCACAGGCCGATATCGACGCCTTCAAGGCATCCAATGCCGAGGAGCTGCAGGTGATCCGCAGCTCGATCGACGGCAAGAGCGCTGAAATCGAGAGGAAGCTTGAAGATCACGCGGTGCGCGTCCAATCGATCGAGAGCGACATGAAGCACTTGCCCGACGTGAAGTCGTTCACCGACCTGCGGCTGGCAGTGGCCGAGATCAAGGGCGAAGCGGGCAAACAGGCCGAGGTCGTCAACGGCATCGCCCGCACGGTCCATCGGATGGAAAATTTCTTGCTAACCGGATCGAAGGCCGCATGAGCGACTTTGACACATATCTGACCGAGGACGCCCGGCTGGTCATCCTACGGGAACTGCACCAGCAGACGGACGGGCGCCTGAACGAAGCGTTGCTGACCAGGACGCTTGACGCGTTCGGTCACAACCGGTCGCGCGAATGGGTGCGAACCCAACTTCGCAAGCTGGCCGAGCTCGGCGCCGTCAAGGTGACGGAGGTCAGCACCATCATGGTCGCGGCCATCACCCGCAGCGGCATCGACCATGTGGAACGCCGGTCGATCATCGAAGGCGTGGCGCGACCCTCGCCGGAGGCCTGAGATGGCACGCAAAGGCCGTGGGCAACTGTCACTCATCGAACGCCTGCCCGAAGAGTGCGGCCCGATCATCACCTGGGCCGCGACCGCCCTGCAGGATCGCGATCGAACCCAGACCGAGATCTACGAAGAATTCTTCCTGAAGATGCAGGCCCTGCAGGCCGAGCATAAGGGCGAGCTGGAATTCGTCATTCCGTCGTTCTCGGCGTTCAACCGTTTCTCCATCAAGCTGGCGATGATGACGCGCCGGCTGGAAGACACCCGCGAGATCGCCGCCACCATCTCCAAGCGCTTCGACGCGCAAAGCTCCGATGACCTGACTTTGATCGCGGCCGAGGCGATCAAGACGCTGGTATTCGAGCTGCTGACCGATGCCGGCGAGAGCGGCCTCGCGCCGATCGGCGCCATGCAGCTCGCCACGGCGCTGAAGATGGCGACGCAAGCACAGAGCGTTTCCAGCGATCGCCGAACCAAGGTGGCGAAGGAATTCAAGGCCGATGTCGAGAAGGCCGTCGACACCGTCGCCAAGGCCAAGGGCATGTCGGCCGACACGGCAGAAGCGATCAAGGCGCAGATCCTCGGCGTGAGGGCGAACTGATGCCAGTGCGGCAGCGTTGCCTTGTTCCCCACTGCCAGCGCACCCGCGTTGATGCCGAGGATGGCGCCTATGTTGAAGGCTTGTGGGTGCACTACTCAGAATGGGTCTGTCAGCTTCACTGGTCGGCCGTGCCCCAGCGCCTTCGTGCTCTCCACGCCGAGGCTCGTCGACGCGTGCGCCGGTCTGGATCACGGCTCTCCTTTAAGGCTGGCTTGCGGATCTGGTCTCGCTGCAAGAAAGCCGCGATCGAAATGGCGGCTGGCATATGAGCGGCCCGATCCCACAAGAGGACTGGGTAAGGGTTCGCAGCGAGAGCATGGCGAACCTCGACGATGTCATCGACAGCGTCGGATTGCCGAACGTCCTCCTGGGCTACCAGAGCCGCACCGTATCGCTTCTCGAAACCACGGCCGTCCGCGTGCTGTTCATCGAGAAGAGCCGGCGCATCGGCGAGACCTGGGCGCTGGCCTCCTATGCCGTGTTGCGCGCTGGCCGGGCCAAGGATGCCGGCGGCATGGACGCCATGTACATTTCCTATTCGCAGGAGATGACGCGCGAGTTCATCGACGCCTGTGCCATGTGGGCTCGGGCGTTCGCGCACGCTGCAGTCGCCCAGGAAGAATTCCTGTTCGACGACACCGACCCGGCGCACCCCGATGAGACGCGGCAGATCAAAGCCTTCCGCATCCAGTTCGCGTCCGGCTTCGAAATCCTGGCACTGTCGTCGGCGCCGCGCACCCTTCGAGGCAAGCAGGGCCTGGTCATCATCGACGAGGCGGCGTTCGTCGACAGCCTGAAGGAGCTGCTCAAGGCCGCGCTGGCCAACCTGATGTGGGGCGGCCAGGTCGTGGTCTGCTCGACCCACAACGGCGCCGACAATGAATTCAACGTCCAGGTCCAGGACATTCTTGGCGGCCGGTCGAAGTACAGCCATCTCAAGATCGACTTCGACCAGGCGTTGCTGGAAGGCCTCTATGAGCGCATCTGCCTGGTCACCGGCCGCGAGTGGTCGCCCGAGGCCGAAGCGGCCTGGCGCCAGGACATCATCGACTTCTATGGCGACGGCGCCGACGAGGAGCTGTTCTGCGTTCCCTCCATGGGCTCCGGCGCCTGGCTTACGACGCCGCTGATCGAAGCGCGCATGACGCTGACGCCGGAAGAGGCACCGGTTATCCGCATCGCCTTGCCGCTGGACTATCTGCAGCGGCCAAAGCTGGAGCGGGATCATCTCGCCCAGATCCACCTCGACACGATCAAGGAAGCGCTGGAGGGCCTCGACGAAAACCGCCAGCACGCCTTCGGCTACGATCCGGCGCGCAAGGCCGATCCGGCCGTGATGACGCTGCTCTCGATCGACAAGGTGCTGACCAGGCGCGCCGCACTGACGGTCGAAATGCGGAACGTGCCGTTTGCCGAGCAGAAGGCGATCGGCGAGCTGATCATGCGCAATGCGCCCCGCCTGGTCGGCGCGGCGATCGACGCCACCGGTACCGGCGCCAACCTGGCCGAGGATCTCGGGCGCGTGTTCGGGCTGCACACCGAGGAGACGCCGGGCGGCCTGGTCTGGGAGATCAAGCTCTCGCAGACCTGGTACAACGAGAATTTCCCGCCCCTTAAAACCGCCTTTGAAGATGGCGCCATCCAGATCACCAGGGACGCCGAGCACGCCATCGATCTGCGCCTGGTCAAGGTAATCCGCGGCATCCCCTCGATCCCGCCCGAGCGGGTCGGCGTCGCGGGCGCCAAGCGCCACGGCGACTTCGCGGTCGCGCTGGTGCTCGCCTATTTCGCCAGCCGCATGCAGTGGCACGAATACGCCTATGTCACGGCGCCGACACCCAAGAGCCGCTTCGAGGAGCGCGCCCAGGAAAGCGACGGCTGGCGCGATCGGGCCAATGAAAAATCCGGCGCCTTCCATTTGGGATCGCTTCGCCGCAATCCGGGGATCTACTGATGGCCGCCTTCACCTGGTACGACGCCTTTGGCCGCAAGGTCGATACGGCTGCCCTGAAGCAAGAGCAGGCGGCGCCCACGATCGGGAGCGTGCGCCGCCACGACGCGCTTCACCCGGCCGCCGGCCTGACGCCGGGTCGGCTTGCCCAGATCCTGCGCTCGTCGATCGACAGCGATCCCGAGAATTATCTTGCACTGGCTGAGGACATGGAAGAGCGGGATCCGCACTACGGATCCGTGCTCTTCACCCGCAAGGCCCAGGTGGCCGGGCTGGACATCACGGTCGAGGCGGCCGGAGAGGACGCCAAGAGCGTCGAGATCGCCGACATGGTCCGCGAATTCATCGAGCGCGACGAATTCGAGGTCGAGCTGCGCGACATCCTGGACGCGACCGGCAAAGGCTTCTCCTGCACCGAGATCCTGTGGGACACCTCGGAAAACCAGTGGCGGCCGAAGCGGCTTGCCTGGCGCGATCCGCGCTGGTTCATGTTCGACCAGGTCGACGGTGAGACGCCGCTGCTGCGCAATGGCGGCAGCAACGACCCGCTGAAGCCGTTCGGCTGGATCTTCCATTCCTTCAAGGCCAAGTCCGGCCTGCCCATTCGTGGCGGCCTGGCGCGCGGCGTCGCCTGGACGTTCCTGTTCAAGAGCTTCACGATCAAGGACTGGGCGATCTTCTGCGAAGCCTATGGCCAGCCGTTGCGGCTAGGCAAGTATGATGCCGGCGCCAGCGAGGCGGATAAGGAAAAGCTGCTTGAAGCGGTGACCAACATCGGCACCGACTATTCGGCCATCGTGCCGGTGTCGATGGCGATTGAGTTCGTCAAGGCCGATCTCGCCGGCAGCCACGACCTATATGAGAAGCGCGCCGACTGGCTTGACCGCCAGACGTCAAAGCTCGTTCTCGGCCAGACCTCCACCACCGATGCCCAGAAGGGCAGCTATGCGGTCGGCAAGGTCCATGACGGCGTGCGCGACGACATCGAGAAGGCAGACGCCAAGTCGCTGCGCGCCACGCTCAACCGCGACCTGGTGCGCCCGCTTGTCGACCTGAACCACGGTCCGCAGAAGAAATACCCGAAGATCTGCATTGGCCGACCCGACGAGGTAGACGTCGAGGCGCTGGTCAAGAACGTCTCCACCTTGGTGCCGCTCGGCCTGCCGGTCAGCAAGAAGGTCATGCTCGACAAGATCGGCCTGCCTGAACCCAAGACTGGCGAGGAGCTGCTGGTCGCGCCCAAGGCACCGGCGCCGGTGGACCCGGCGGCCGACCCGGCCCAACCACTGCCAAAGCCTGGTCAGGCCGTCAACTCGGTTGTCGGTGACAAACGGGACGCCATCGAGCGCGCGGCCGACGCCATGCTTGCCGACTGGATGCCACTGGTCTCGCCAATCGTTGCCGGCCTCGAAACAGAGATCGCGGCGGCATCCTCTGTCGAGGATGTGAAGGCCCTGCTGGCGAAGCGCTTCGCCGGCCTTGACGTATTTGCCATGACCGAGCTGCTCGCGAAATCTGCCTTTGCCGCGCGGCTGGCGGGTGTGGCCGACGATCAGCTCTGACGGAGATCCGGCGAATGGAAGCCAACCTGACGCCGTTGCCGCCGCGCGACGCGATTGCCGCGCTATTCGCGCGCGGTCAGCGGCTCGATCCTGAGTTTTCATGGCTCGACACTTGGCAGGAAGCACATGCCCGAGCCTTTACCGTGGCGAAGTCGGCCGGCTTCGACATTCTCGATGACATCTACCAGTCGCTGCTGAAGGCCCTGTCGGAGGGCAAGACCTTCCGGCAATTCGCGACCGAGCTGACGCCGCTGCTCCAGGCGAAAGGTTGGTGGGGCCAGCAGCCCGCTTTCGATCCACTATCCGGCGAGACACGTTGGTCGCAGCTCGGCAGCACCAGGCGCCTGACGACCATCTTCGACGTCAACATGCGCGTCAGCTACGCCGCCGGCCACTGGTCCTCATTCGAGCGCAACAAGGCGACGCGGCCATTTCTTCGCTACGTGCACCTGGAGGACCAGGAGCATCCACGCCCCCTTCATGCGCTCTGGCACAACACCGTCCTGCCTGTCGACCATCCTTGGTGGAACACGCATGCCTGCCCGAACGGCTGGAATTGCCACTGCACGCTGCAGGCCCTCTCGCAGCGCGACATCGACCGGCTGCAGCGCGAGGGCGAAAAGCTCAAGTTCAAGCCGGTGGCGGGCGGCGAGACCGCCTACGTCAACAAGCGAACCGGCGAGACGACGATGGTGCCTGAAGGCATCGATCCGGGCTGGGCTTACAATCCTGGCAAGGCGGGCTTCTCGATAATCGAGAAAGCGACGACCGACAAAATAGCGGGCGGCTTCCAGCCGTCAGGCTAGATCCTTCGCAGGCCGCAACACCCAACCATAAGCGTCGTAAACCTTCGCGAGCGCGTTGACGTAGGCCGGATCGGGCTCGGCGTCGACGAGCGACAATATCTCGCGGCCAAGCCGCGTAACCTCTTCCCCGCTTCCTAGGTTGCACTGGCCCGGCCTTCGGCTGTACTCGAGGGGCGGCACCATGCTGCCGAAGCTCTTCATGCTCCTTAGAACGAAGGACCTACCGCCGATCTTCAGGGCGACCTGATCATCCTCGACGCGAGCAAATGCTTCGTGTGCGAGACCAGACTCATAGTAAAAGCCGATAGCGCCCAAATGCGGTGTTGCAAGACCCTCGGTGTAGTCAGCCAGCTGTCTGCCAGGCATTTTTACGTCTTCAGGTGTAGGATGTGGTGCCCCTCTGATTAGGCAAGTCTTCTGTGGGATGTTGGTCGGCACGCCGATTGCAGTGTCGTAGTGGCATACGCATTTCGCGAGGCTCGCTATTAGATTGGCCTCGGCCCCGCTTAGTGTGCTCAGAAAATCAAGCGTACGGGCGGCAAAGCTGACTTCACCCTTAACCTGCCTGGCGAGGACGCGTCCCCAGATAGCTCGCATCTCGTCGGATCTGACTTCGCCTGCTAACCTCCAGAACCTGTCAACCCACTCGGGTTCTGGCTGTGTGGGCTCCAACTCCTCCCTGCCGTCGGCAATGCGTTTGAAATCTTCAACGGCTTCGATTGCAACTGCCTCGCGCGCCTCTTGATGTCGCATGGCATCAACGGCCAAGCGAGCTGTTGTTCGTTCTGCAAGGCTCACCTCTCCGGCCGTAATCTGGAGGCCGTGTTTGTTGAGTGCAGCCGCCCAATCCTCGACATTGGAAATCTCGGCCCGATTTTCACGCTGACGCTGCCAAGGACCGAGCGCTTTACCTATGCCTCTTTCAATGGCGCCTACAAGGACACCAGCTCCCTTGCCGAACCCCAAAACGTCCGTGATAGAACCCGAGATACTCACCGGTCGATTTTCGTCTTCGCTCACTTTTCACCTCCGCCACAGCGCGCACTGTCAGACCCGCTCGGCTATCCCTACCCGAAAATTCGCCTCGTGGCGCCGTAGACCCGTTCAAAACCGATTTTAAGGCCTATCCAACCCCGATCGAGGCAATTGCGAAAACGGATTTTTTGACAGCTTGCCGGTCGGTCCCCTCTCGGCTACCGTTCAGCTGCGAATTCGGCGGCCGGACCTGTCAGCACCAGTCCCGCCAGTTCGATCCCCAGGCATCGACCACCGCCCGCCATGGCGGGCATGATTTGACGGCATCGGCCGGGCCAATGTCCGGCGATGCACAACGCACTTGCCGCCCTCCTTTCGGCCGCCCTGGTCGCTTCCCACTCGACGGCGCTGACCGCTGTCGACGCGGAAGGTGATATCTGGCTGCAGCTGGTGCCGGCCGGCACGTTCACCGGGCGCAATGGGCAAGGTCCATGGACCACCGGCGACAAGGCGTCGATGGAACAGATCGCCGCCAACACGCGGCAGCTCGCCGGCTCGACCGAACCTGTCATCGACTATGATCACCAGGCCATCTTCAGCGCGGTGCCTGGCGTCGGCGGTACAGCCAAGGCCGCCGGCTGGATCAAGGAGCTGAAGGTCCAGGACGACGGCATCTATGGCCGTGTCGAATGGACGGCGGCGGCGGCGATCGCGATCAAGCGGAAAGAGTACCGCTATCTCTCGCCCGTCTTCTTCCACGAGAAATCCACCGGCCGGGTGCTCGCCATCCGCATGGCCGGCCTGACGAACACGCCGAACCTCGACCTGGTCGCGGTCGCGGCGAGTGCACTTTTCAACTCAAACGAAAATGGAGCCAGCATGGATAAGATCCTTGCCGCCCTTGGTCTTGCCAAAGGCACCAATGAAGACGGCGTCGTTGCCGCCATCAACGCCCACCTGACCAGCAGCACGGCGATCGCCAAGGCTGCCGGCCTCACCGAAACGGCTAAGTCGGAAGAGATCCTGGCGGCGGTCAACACCATCGTCGCCGATCGCACCAAGTTCGCCCAGGCCGCCGGCCTGGCGGCAACGGCGAAGGCCGACGAGATCGTCACGGCCGTCCAGTCAGCGATCGCCGGCAAGGTCGACCCGACCAAGTTCGTTCCGATCGCGGCGGTGACCGACCTGCAAACCCGGCTCAACACGCTGGAAGGCACGGTCAGCAACGACAAGGCCGAGGAAGCCGTCAATAGCGCCATGAAGGCCGGCAAACTGATCCCGGCGCTGAAGGATTGGGGCCTGAACCTTTTCAAGGCCGATCCCACCAAGTTCCAGGAGTTCGTCGGCTCGGCGCCGGTCCTCACCTCGCCGCAGCTCCAGACCCCGAAGAAGGATGGCGAGGCCGCCGAGCTCACCGAGGCTCAGCTCGCAGTCTGCTCCGCGATGGGCATTACCGCCGACGACTTCAAGAAAACCCTGAAGGCCGAGGCCAAGGCCTAGGCCACGCGCTGATCTGATCAACCGGGGCGGCGTCCCCACCTGAAGGAACCTGATTTCATGACCGCTCTTTCCCAGGACCGCAACACTTCCCAGCTCGCTGGCACCATTCTGTCGCTCGGCCTGGCGGCCGCGACGCTGATCTACAGCGGCTCGATCGTCATGCGCAACGCCACCGGCTACGCCACCAAGGGCCAGACGGCTCTCGGCCTGGCCGGTGTTGGCATCGCCAACCACCGCGTCGACAATTCCGATGGCGCGGCCGGCGACCTGAGCATCGATGTCGCCCAGGGCGTCTTCAAGGTGGCGAACTCGGCGTCGACCGACGCCATCACGATCGCCGACATCGGCAAGCCCTGCTACGCGGTCGACGACCAGACGGTTGCGAAGACCAACGGGCTGACGGCAGGCGTTCCGACCAGGTCGGCGGCCGGCATCATCGTCGGCGTCGAGGCCAGCGGGGTCCACGTCCTCTTCAACGAGGCGATCCTGCGCGCCGTGCTGGCGGGCCATCGCAGCTTCGTTCCGCTCCGGGTCGCTACGCTGGTCGGGTCCGGTGTCTACCGCGTGCTGTCGCCCGTCGCCGGCAAGATCGTCAACATCGGTTCGGTGATCGAGGGCGTGCTGACCACCGGCGACGCGACGCTGACGGCGAAGATCGGCGGCGTTGCAGTCACCACCGGGGTCATCACCATCACCCAGGCGGGGTCGGCTGCTGGTGACAAGGACTTCGCCCAGCCCACGGCCGCAAACACCGTCGTTGTCGGAGACGAGCTGTCGCTGACTGTCGGCGGCACGAACGCCACGGCCAGCGTCGCCAACACCTTCTTCGAAATCGAGCGCGCCTAGTCGCGCGCTCCACCAACCCCACAAGGATCTGACCCTATGCTCGTGAATGCAGCCAACCTCGACGCCCTCCGCGTCGGCTTCTCGACCGCCTTCCAGGCCGGCCTTGGCCAGGCGCCCAGCCAGTGGACGCGTATCGCCACCAAGTTCATGTCTTCGACCGGCTCGAACAAATATGGCTGGCTCGGGGATTTGCCCGGCATGCGCGAATGGATCGGCCCGCGCCAGATCCACGGTCTCAAGCAGTATGACTACGAGATCAAGAACAAGCCCTATGAAGAGACGATCGGCGTTGATCGCGACGACGTCGAGGATGACAACCTCGGCATCTATGCGCCGCGTTTCACCGCCATGGGCCGGGCGGTCGCCTCCAGCAAGGACGTGCTCGTCTTCGCGGCTCTCAAGGCCGGCTTCGCGACCCTGTGCTACGACGGCCAGAACTTCTTCGACACCGATCATGTGGTGCTCGATGAAAACGGCGCTGACACTTCCGTCGCCAATACCGATGGTGGCGGCGGAACGCCCTGGTTCCTGATCGACAGCAAGCAGCCGATCAACCCGCTGATCCTGCAGATCCGCAAGGAGGCGCAGTTCGTCAGCAAGGACGCGCCGACCGACGACAATGTCTTCATGAACAAGCAGTTCCTCTACGGAGCGGACGGCCGCTGGGCGGTCGGGTTCGGCTTCTGGCAGTGGTGCTGGGGCTCCAAGCAGCCGCTCACCGCCGCGAACTACGCCATCGCCCGCGCCGCGCTCGGCTCGATGAAGGGCGACTACGGCCGGCCGATCGGCGTCTCACCCGACCTTCTGATCGTGCCGCCGTCGCTCGAAAGCGCCGGCCTCAAGATCGTCAACAACGAGCTGGGCGCCAACGGCGAGACCAACGAGTGGAAGGGCACCGCCGAGCTGCTCAAGGTTCCGTGGCTGGCCTGATCGGCTCGCCGAATTCGCCCCTGCTGGCATCTCCCACGGTGCCGGCAGGGTTTTTGAAAAGCAGCCGCCGGGCTCCTTTTCAAAGACCCCAAGACGAGGATTGAACAATGGCGAAAGCGTTGCGCGCGGCGAAGGCCAAAGCTCCCAAGATGGAAGCAGCCGCACAGGAAACATCCGGCCCGGAAGTGGCGCCAGCTGCACAAGGCCAGGATGCCCCGTCGTCGGGGGCGGCGACGGGGACCGATACCAGCGAGAAGGCGGACGACCAGGGCGGGGCCGGCGATACGGCCGGCTCCGCAGGTTCGCTGGCGCTGGATGAGGCGCTCGATGCGCTTGGCAGCCAAGGCGAGCACCTGGACACGGAAGCCGAGTTCCGCGCCCGGTTTCCCCGCATGTCGGCCGAACTCGATGCTTGGAAGGCCGAGAACGGAGACCAGCTGCCGGCCGGCCTCCGCATCCGCTCCAAGGTCGACGGCTTCAGGCGCGCCGGCATTGCCCACTCCAAGGCGCCGGTCGAGCATCAGATCGGCGCGTTCAAAGGCCCCGAGCAGCTGGAGGCCCTGTTCGCCGAACCCAACCTGGTCGTGGAGCTGATCTGACCGTGCTCGTCGTCCTGCCCATCTGGCTCGTGCCGCTGTCGCTGACGGTCCTGATCTGGGCCGGCGCGATCTTTTGGCCGACTGCACAGGACGGCGTGTCCTATCAGCTGCGCGCCCTCGTTTTGGCGCTGGTTCGCTTTTCGGCCGCCTCTGCCGCCACGCTCCTGGTCTGGCTCGCCTACTTCATCTGGCTTTTCGTGGCAGGTGACGTGTGAGCTATGCCGTCAAACAGGACCTAGTCGACCGTTTCGGCGCCACCGAGCTGATCCAGCTCACAGACCGGACAAACGTACCGCCGACGACGATCGACGATATCGTGGTCGGCCGGGCGCTGGCCGATGCGGACGGTGTGATCGACGGCTATATCGGCAAGCAATATGCACTTCCGCTCTCGGTGGTGCCGCCGGTTCTGGTCAAGATCGCGGCGGATCTCGCTCGCTACTTCCTGCACGGCGAGGCAGCTGACAAGGACAGCATCGTCACCCGCAATTATAATGCAGCGATCGCCTGGCTGAAAGACGTCGCCAAGGGCCTGGTCACGATCGACGACGGCGGCGAGATCCCCGAACAAGCCGGCGGCGGTGCCATCAAGACCAGTGCGCCGAACCGCGTCTTCACCCGCCACAGCCTGAGGGGCATGTGATGGCGGCCAAGGGCATTCAGCTCCGCGTGGTCGACGAGCAGGTGCTCGCCACCCTCGATCGCATCGAGCGCGTTGCCACGGCGCCCAGGACCATCATGGAAGCGATCGCCGCCTACCTGGTGCCTGCGGTCCAGCGGCATTTCGAGACCGAGACCGGTCCGGATGGCAAATGGCCGCGCCTCAGCCCGCGCACCGCCGCCAAGCGCATTGGCCGCAGCCAGCGCGGCTACGGACACATGCTCCGCGTCAAGAACCGGCTCTATAGCTCGATCACGGGCGAAGCGACCGACAACACCGCAGCGGTCGGGACCAACGTCGCCTATGCCGCCGCGCAGTTCCTCGGCGCCACGATCCAGATGCCTGCCCGCGAGCAGGACATCCACCTCGGCAAGACCAATCGCGGCCGCCGCTTCGTAAAGGCTTCGGCGAAGCGCAAGGAAACGATGCGGGTCACGATCGGGGCGCACACCATCACTATCCCGGCCCGCCAGGCGCTCTACCTCAACGACGCCGATCGCGCCGAGATCCTGCATGTCGCCGAGGACGCGTTCCGAGCCGAGGCCGACGATGCTTCCGGAGCGCGGCCATGACGATCGCGGCCGAGATCATAGAGCGCCTCGGCGCCATCAGCCCCCAAGTCTTCCGGATGATCGAGGGCGCTGCGGCCTACGCTTCCCTGACCGGCGAGCCCAAGGCCATGCCGGCGGCATACGTGCTGATCGAGGAAGAACAGAGCAGCGAAAACGAGCGCATGACGGGCAAGGTGCTGCAGCGCACCGAGGCCGATATCGCCGTGGTCATCGCTACCCGCAACGTCGCGGACGGTACGGGCGGAGCGGCGGCCGGCGATATCGAGGAGTTGAAGGCCAAGGTCCGCTCCGCGCTGATCGGCTTCGTTCCGACAGGCAATCCCGCTGGCGATCCCGTCGAGCACATCTCCGGGAACCTTCTGCGGATGAAATCCGGCGTCGTCTGGCAGCGCGAGCTGTTCGGTGCCGCCTACTACCAAGAGGAGCAACCATGAAAGCCTATAAGCCTCGCCCGGCCGGCCGACACATTCGCAGCACGCCGGACGGCAAGCTCACCCGAGACGGCGACTTCACCAATCACGACGCAACCGCCGCGCCGCCTGCCGCTGAGCAGGAGGACAAAACCCCCGCCGCTGAGACGGGAGCGACGCCTCCCAAGAAAGGCAAATAGCCATGGCAAAGTTCTACCGAAAGCTCGCCGTCCTGGCCAAGATCGAAACCGTCTACGGCACCGACGCCGTGCCGACCGGCGTGGCCAATGCCATTCAGCTGAACAACGCGACGATCACGCCGCTTGCCGGCGACCAGGCGTCGCGCGACCTGATGCTGCCCTATCTTGGCCAGCAAGGCGTCATCCTGGTCGGCACCTATGCGCAGATGTCAGGCCAGGTCGAGATTGCCGGCGCCGGAGCCGCTGGCGACGTGCCCGGCTACGGTGTGCTGCTGAGGGCCTGCGGCCTGGCCGAGACGGTCACCGCCGCCACCGACGTCCAGTATGATCCGATCTCTGCCGCGTTCGAGGCGGTCACTCTGTATTTCAACCACGACGGCCGGCGGCACATCCTGCTCGGTGCGCGCGGCAACGTGTCGATCGACCTGACACCCAAGCAGATCCCGCACTTCACGTTCACCTTTACGGGCATGCTCGGCACGATCGCCGACAGCGCCTTGCCTTCGGTGGACTACACCGCTTTCCAGATCCCAGTGCCAGTCAACAAGGCCAACACCACGCTTTCGCTGCACGGCATCTCGTCGATCGCGGAGAGCCTGCAGCTCGACCTCGCCAACCAGGTGGAGCCGCGCTTCCTGATCGGCGACGAGAACATCCAGCTGGTCGACCGCAACCCGAGCGGCACCGCCGTGGTCGAGGCCCAGGCGCTCGGCACGGTCAACTGGTTCTCCATCGCCCAGGCTCAGACGCGCGGCGTGCTGGCGGCGCAGCACGGCACCGTCGCCGGCAACATCGTCAAGTTCGGCGCGCCGGCCGTCTCGATCGGGCGGCCGACCGAAGGGCAGACCCAGAAGATCATCAACTTCTCGCTGCCGCTCATGCTGAACACCGATGCCGGCGACGACGAGCTGAAAATCACCGTGATGTAAGGCGCGGCGGCTTCGGCCGCCGCCTCTTTTCAACGCCCCCTAAAAGCCCCTTTTGAAAGGCCCTGAAATGAAGTTCAAGATCATCGACGAGCACATCTACTGGTGGCCGGTCGAGGTGCAGATCCCCGAGCCCGACAAGCCCGGCAAAACCGTCACGCAGTCGTTCACGATGCAGTTCAAGGCGCTGGGCGCGGATGCCGGCATGGCCTTGCTCAAGGAGATCGAGGCACTGGCGACGCCCGAGGAGCGCCAGGCGCGCCAACACGACGAGCTTGTGCGGGTTTGCCAGAACTGGCGCGATGTGACCGACGAAAAGGGCGAGGAAGTCCCCTTCAGCGCCGAAGCCCTGAAAGCCTGCCTGCAGTTCTCCTGGTTCAGCCGGGGCCTCTACAAGGCCTATTGGCGGTCGCTGGCGCCCGACGAGGCACGAAAGGGAAACTGAGGGCGGCCGCGCGGGAATGGGCGTTCGCCCGCGCCGGCCGCAGTGACCCTCAGCTACCCACGAAGATCGACAGCGACCTGGTCGCGCAGTGGGCCCAGCTCGGCGTGACGGTCGAGGCAGATGATGACGATGAGGCAATCGCCGTGTGGCGGATCAACTGGCAATCGGTGATGGCATTCCTCCGCTGCGAAACGCAATGGCGCGCCGTGCCGGTTGCCGTTGGCGATGGCAGCCGCCTGATCTGGATCGGCATCGACTATGCCTCGGCCAAACCGGTCTATGCCCGCCGCAATCGCGGCGAGGAACGCCGTCTGTTTGACGACATTTGCGTGATGGAACACGCGGCGCTGGAAGCCATGGGCGAGATCGACCAATGAGCCTGAACCTCGCCCTGGTCATCTCGGGTGAAGCGTCGGGCGCCAGGGCGGCGACCGACCAGACCACGGCCGGTGTCAAGGCCTTGGGCGTCGAGGCCGCCCGCACGCAGAGCGCCATCACTGCCGCGAACGACCAGGCAGTCGCCTCGTCGCGCCGGGCCACGGAAGCTCTCGCCGCCCAAGCCGCCGCCGAACGGAACCTTCGCGCCTCGATCGACCAGCGGCTCAGTATCGGCGCCAACGTGGCGCAGATCGGTGCTCCCTTTGCCAACAACAACAACCGTTCCGCCGACATAGAGGCTTATGGCCGCTCGCTCGACGCGCTGCGCGCCCGCTACAATCCGCTGTTCGCTGCCTCGAAACAGTACGAGACCGAACTCGACGACTTGAATGCTGCTCACCGGCTGGGTGCGATCACCAGCCAGGAGCACCAGGTGGCGCTCGACGGGCTGAACACCCGATATACGGTGCTGGCTCGCCAATCGCTGCAAACGGCGGGCGGGCTGGGTGCAGTGGGCGGCGCGGCTCGCCTGACGTCCAACCAACTGCTCAACCTCTCCCGTCAAGGCAACGACGTCATCACCATGTTTGCCCTCGGCGCACCGCCGATGATGATCTTCGCCTCTCAGGCGGGCCAGATCTACGATGCACTTGAAAGCGGCCCGAAAGGTCTGCGGGGCTCGCTGGCCGGGATCGCCTCCGGCGTCAAGTCGACCGCGACCAGCCTGATCAGTGGCGCTGCCGCCTTCGTCAGCTTCTCCAATCCGGTCGGCCTGGTGGCAACGGGCATTATCGCCGGCACGGCGGCGCTGCTCACCTATTCGGCCGCTAGCCGCCAGAATATTCGCTCGATCGATGACATCCTGAAGGATCACCAGGCCAACATCAAAGGTCTGAAGGATGCCTATGGGGAAGCCGCGGACGGCGCGATCGCCTATGCCAAGGCGGCTGCAAACGAAGGCCGTACCGGCATTGCCTTGCCGATCGCCAGCACCGTTGGCGATTTGAAACTCTCGCTGGCCGCTGCGGCCCAAGAGGCGGCGAAGGGCGTTCTCGCCAATGACAACAGCCAAGCCGGCGGCTCCCAGTTCGGCCCGACCGTGCTCTCTAAGTTCAAGGACTTCGCAGACGCCATCGAATATCTGCGGTCAACCAGTGCAAGAGGCGCACCTGACATCCTTGGTTTCCGCAAGATGGTCACGGAGCGTTGGGAGCTGGACCCGACCAATCAGGAACTGTTGAGGCAGGCACAAGCGCTGCATTCACTGACCGACGAAGCGGCGAAAGCGGCATTGGCATTGCCAGGCGCGCAAGCGGCCTTGGAAAGGCTTCTAGCCAGAGGCCGCCCAACCGTAGCCGACGAGCAAGGACGGCTGGACTACGGTGATCAGAACGCCGCCAACCTCACCTGGCTACAGCGCCAGAATGAAGCAGCACTCGGCCGCATCGGCGCTCGGTCGCCGCAGGAGCTGGCCGACGCAGCGCGCGCGGCCGAGGCCGCTAGGCCGTCCGCCAGTGGCGAGAGCGCGGCTGTTCGGCAATACCGCGTTGACGCAGCCGGCGCTCTTGCCTTGGCGCAGGCGCAAAACCAGCTCGCCGAGGCGCAGCGGCAGAGATCGTTGTCGCTCGACCGTACCTTGCTTTCAGCGCGCCAGGACATCGGCCTGATCGGGCAAACCACGGCGGCAACCGAAGCGCTCCGCCTGGAAAACCAGCTGCTGGCTCAGGTGCAGGAAGAAGCCGCGCGGAACCACGTAGCCGTCGACAAGGCCGAGATCGACAGTATCCATCAGAAGGCGATCGAATACGGCAAGCTGCGGGCGATCCAGGAAGCCCTGGCAACCATCCACTCGCAGGTTCAGGATATCGAGCTGCAGCGTGCCGAGCTGGGCTTGATCGGGCAGAACACACTCGCGCATGATCGCGCCATCGCCAGTTTTAAGGCCGAGCAGCAAATTCGTCAGCTTGGTATCCCGCTCTATGGCGCCGAGGCCGAGGCGATCCGCAAGAACACCGCCGAACTGTCATCATTGGCCGAAGCATCGGCCAAGGCGAGACTGGCGCGCGACCTCCAGTTTGAGCGTGAGCAAATGTTCCGTTCGCCCACGGAGCAGAATGTCGCCTCGACGATGCAGAGCGCCGGGCTCGACTACGACCCCAACTCGCTGATCGCCCAGCAGATCCGCTACAACGAGCAGCTGAAGACAACCAAGGCGGCCTGGGAGGACATCTTCTCGACCGTCAATGACGGCATCGACGGGATCAGCGATGCACTTTTCAGCGGCGGTTCGATCACCGATGCTCTGAAGAAGGCCGGCCAACAACTCGCCAAGACGATGTTCGACATGGCCGTCACGAACCCGCTCAAGAATTGGCTGACCGGGGGCAACTTCAACACGATCGCGGACCTCGGCATCTTCGGCAACGGGGCGACCAGTGGCAAAGGGGGTGGCTTTGGCGGTGTCCTGGGCCAGATGCTCGGCGCCCAGAAGGCTGTGGCGTCGATGCAGGTGCAGGCCGCCAGCGTGTTCATCAATGGTTCGCCCCTCGGCGGGATCCCTGGCCTCGGCGGCGTGCCAGGCGCGGCAAACGACAATGGCGGCATCTTTAGTTGGTTCAAGAGCCTGTTCGGTGGCGGTGTCAGCAAGCCCTTCCAGGCCGACACGACGCTTTCCGATCTCCTCGGCGCCGGCAGCGGTCCCAACACCGCCGCGAGCGCAGCCAAACTGCTGAGCAGGCTGGGCTCGCCGTTGGGCGCCCTGTCCGGTAGCGCATCGTCATCCCTCACAGGCAGCATGGCGTCCTATGCCAGCGCTATCAAGATGATCGAAAGCGCTGGAAGCGGCGGCTATTCTGCGTTGGGTCCGCTGCTGAAGAACGGCAACCAAGCGCTCGGTGCCTACCAGGTCATGAAGAGCAATCTGCCGTCCTGGTCGACCGAAGCCTTTGGCAGCCCAATGTCGCCAACGCAGTTCCTAGGCAACTCAGCTGCGCAGGATGCGGTGTTCGAGCAGCAATTCGGTAAACTGCTCTCCAAATACGGCAACCCTCAGGATGCCGCCTCAGCCTGGTTTACGGGTGGGCCCCTTTCTGCCGGCGCCGGCAAAATGGACGTGCTCGGCACCACAGGTTCGGTCTACGTCGACAAGTTCAACGCGGCCCTCGGTCAGGCGACGCAGAATGTCGGCCAACTCGGCGGTGCTTCGACCGGCGCGCTATCGAACCTGGTGTCATCCACGAGCCAGGCTGCCGGTGGTCTCAATGCTCTCGGCAGCGGTGCCGGCAAGCTTGGGAGCATGCTCAACCAGTTTCCTGCCGCGCCTGGCGGTGGTGGCGGCGGCGGTGGCGGCGGCTGGCTCGGCAGCCTCTTCGGGAGCCTGTTCGGCGGTGGCGCAAGCGTTTCGTCGATGAACGCAATCTCCCCGATGGCGACAGCCGACATCCTTTCCGGGTCGTGGGGTCTGTTTGCGAACGGAGCGGCCTTCAGGCGTGGCAACGTCGTTCCATTTGCCAAAGGCGACGTGTTCTCGTCACCGACCTACTTCCCGATGTCAGCCGGGCGGACTGGTATGCTGGGTGAGGACGGCGACGAGGCGATCATGCCACTGCGGCGCGGGCCGGACGGCCGGCTTGGCGTCGTCAACCACCAGCCGCTGCGGGCGCCCAGGGCGGCCAACGCCAACAATGGAGCGGGCGGCTCCTCCGGCGGGCTGACGGCCGGTCATATTCAGGCGATCGTCGGCGCTATTTCGGACAAGCTGAAGCTCAACGCCAACATCATCAATCTGCAAGACGGCAGCGACATCAAGCGGTGGATGATGTCCGAGGACGGCCACGCCACGGTCGCCGTTGTCAACAAGCGGCTCGGAGGCTAGCAGGCATGTCCTTCCTCAACTCACTCGTCCTCGACAACGGCCTCTCGGTCATCGTTGCCAACGGCAACCGGCTGCACATCTGCTCGTCGGAGCCGGCCGACTACGCCGCCACTGTCGCAGCATCGCTCGGCACCAAGAATACGCCGGTGATCAGCGCGCTAGCAGCACGGTCTCCCTCAGGCCGCAAGGTCACCGTTTCGGCGATCGGCGACGGCGCCTGCAGTGCGAATGGGAACGCGTCGCATTGGGCCTTGGTCGACACAGTGAACACGCGTCTCCTCGCAACCAAGGCACTTGACGCCGTCCTGGCCGTCAACAACGGCGACACTTTCACCCTGCCGGCATTCGACATCGGCATTCCCGGTCCGGCGTGATCCATGGCAACTGTCGCGCTCTCTACCGGCAATCTGGATGCGGGCACGCCTGATCTGCCTTCGCTGCACTTTGGGCTAATCCATCATCTGTCAACTGGCAATCTCAATGCCGACGAGCCTGATCTCGGGTCGCCTGCGATGGTCCTGCTGTACGAGCCGTGGCCCTTCCGGCCGCTTGTCGGCGCCAGCGACACGCTCGAAACCCTGTCGGAAGTGATGCAATCCTTTACCGAGGAACAGCGCCTGGCGTTGCGCAAGGCTCCTCGCCAGAACCCCCGCTATTCCGTCCGCCTCGACCCGGCACAGTTCAGTCGGGCCAAGGACTTCGCCGAGAGGCGCGCCGCGACACGGATCTGCGTCCCTATCTGGTGGGAGGGCATCCGCCTGGCCGCCGACCTTGCGCCAGCTGACATCGAGATCCTGATCGACACGACGGCCGGCGACTGGCGCGCGGGCAGCCGCTTGATTGTCTGGGAAAGCGAGGACCACTACGCCCTTGCGCTCATCGAGGCTGTCGAGAACGACAAGGTGACGCTGGTGGCGCCGATCGGCGCCACCTTCGTCACGCCGACGATCATTCCTGTCCGGGTCGCAAGGCCGGCCGAAGGCTTCAGCATGAGCAGAGGCAAGCTCGTGGTCGACGTGACTGCCCGGTTCCGCGTCGAGGACAATATCAGATTGGAAGGCGACGCCGGTTATCCGCAGTATCAGTCCCTTGACGTTCTGACAGAGCCGACCGCGCGCGTGTCCGACCTCTCGGAGACGATTATCCAAGCCGCCGAATACGAGGACAACGGTTTTGGACCCGTAGAGATCGAGCGCCAGCGCAACTACGTCGATTTCGGGCAGTCGATCTCCTTCCTCGAGCAGGGCCCGGCCGCGATCTGGCGAAGGCGGCTCTGGGTGCACGCGCGCAACGGGAAGCAAAAGGCTTTCTGGTTGCCGAGCTTCAACTCCGATCTGAAACTCCTGGCGCCGATCGGCGCGGCCGACACGGTGGTGACGGTCAAACGCGTCGGTCTGCTTGCCGGCTATCTCGGTCGCCACGTGATGATTGAGCTGAAGGATGGCACGCGCTATTTCCGCCAGATCATCGCGGCAGAACGCGACGGCGCCGACGACGAAATCACGTTGAGCAGCAGCCTGGGCGAAGATGTCGGCAGTGCGCAGATCCTGTGGTTCTCATTCCTCAGCAAGGTGCGTCTGGATGCAGACGCTGTCACCTTCAATTTCCCGGCCTCTGGTCGCGGCCCGTTGCTTTCGACGCTCTCGATCCCCGTTACCGAGGTGCCGTCATGAGCTACGCCGAGCCGGAAACGTCGATCGACGAAGGCGAGCCCTACTTCCTCTATTTGCTGGACAATGGCGTCAATCCGGTCCGTTTAACATCGGACCCCGATCCCCTGACCAGAATGGGCGAGATCTGGAAACCCTCAGCGGTCTCCCATGGCGACATCGAGCAGAGTGGCAACATCGAAAAGGCCGCGGTCGATCTGACCTTTCCGCTGTCCGACGTCTACGCCAAGACGCTGCTCACCCCGGCCAGTGAGGTGACGACTGTTACAATCTGGCGCGGCCACCACACGGACCCATCGAATGAGCTGCGCGTGGTTTGGAAGGGCCGCGTGGTCAACCCGAAGTCGGGAAAACAGAACATCAAGGTACCGGTCGAGAACATCTCCACGTCGATGCGCCGGCCGGGTTGTCGAGCCCGCTATCAGCGAACCTGCCGCCATGCGCTGTATTTTCCGGGCTGCAACGTGAATGTTGATGATTTCAAGGTGCCAGCCACAGTCTCATCCATCGATGGACTTGTGCTCACGATCGCCGAGGCTGCCGCCCAGCCGGATGGCCGCTACAAGGCCGGCCTGGTCATCTTCGACGGTCTCTTCGGATGGGTCGGCGAACATGTCGGCGACACGATCACCCTCGTCGGCGAGATCGATGGTCTCGCAGAGGCGGTGGCAGCCGATGGTCCCACCGCCGTTTACATCGCACCTGGTTGCGACCTGTCGGAAGAGGTCTGCGCCAATGTGTTCGGCAACCATCTCAACCACGGTGGCTTCAAGAACATGTCCGACAACAACCCCTTCAGCCAGAGCATCACCTAATGTTCTGGAACATCCTCATAGCGATCGCGTCCTACGCGCTGCAGCTCGCCCTTACACCGAAGCCGCAGAACGCCAAGGCCAAGGCGCTTGAGGACTTTCAGGCACCGACCGCAGAGGAAGGCCGCGAAATCCCGGTCGCCTTCGGCACGGTCGATTTCGCCGACCCCAATTGCACCTGGTACGGCGACCTGAAGCGTAGCGCCATAAAGGGCGCCCGCCGCTACGGCCTGTTTGGCCCGAGGCAGGTGCTTGGCTACAAATATTCGCTCGGGATGCAGATGGGCCTTTGCCACGGCCCTGCCGATGCCATCCAGGGCATTCGGGTTGGCGACAAGGTTGCATTTAAAGGCACCAATACCGGCGGCCGCATCACCATCCACAAGAACCAGTTGTTCGGTGGCGATCAGAGCGAAGGTGGGATCGTCGGCGACGTCGACATCTGCATGGGCGCACCCGACCAGTTGCAGAACGACTACCTGGTGTCGAAGCTTGGCGCTCACATCTCGGCGTTCCGGGGCGTGGTCACCGCCGTCCTGCGGCAGGTCTACCTAGGCACCTCCAACTACATCAAGCCGTGGGAATTCCGCGTTCAGCGCATCTATCTGCGCTCAGACGGCACCGAGCAATGGTATTCGGCAAAGGCCGGCATTGCGGCCGAAAGCACGACAGACGGGCTCGCGCTCTATTTCGCCATCGACACGTCGTTTGAGGAATTCGGGTTGTTCTACACCCGCGTCGCTCTGCACGGCGCGATCGACAAGCTGCGCACCGATGGGACGTCATGCGACATCCGCATGGTGTCATTCAGTGGAACGGTAAAGGACACCATGCAGCGTCGCGACTGCGACGCCGGCGACCTGGACGATTTCGACGACTGGATCGACGCGCTTACCGCAGACCACACTACGGCCGACTACAATGTCGCCGTGTCGCAAGCCGCCAGTTTCTTCAAGGACGCCGATGTCAAAAAGAAGCGGATTGTCCTGTTGATTTCGGATGATGAAGCCGCTCCGGGATCGCCGGAAGCCGCGAAGGCGACGATTGCCGCAATAGAGGACGACATTTACGTCCACGGGTTCATGTTTGGTCGGTTCCGCCTCGACAGTCCGAACCTGACCCTCGTCGACAACACGCCGGGCGACCAGTCGGCCGAAGGCTGGTGTCCGGTGTTCCTGAACGGCGACAACAGTCTCTATTCTGCTTTGAGTGTCGTGACCGTCACAGCGATCGACATGAACCCGGCCCACATCATCCGGGAGTGCCTGACGGATCGCACCTGGGGCCTCGGCTATAACGACGCCGATATCGACGACGACAGCTTTACCTCGTGTGCCGACACCTTCTACGGCGAGAGCTTCGGCCTGTCCCTCAAATGGTACCGGGAGGAGGAGATCAAGGAGTTCGTGTCGACCATTCTCTCCCATGTTGACGCGAACCTCTACGGCTCCCGCTCGACCGGCAAGTTCTTCCTCAAGGCGATCAGGAACGACTACGACATCGACACCATTCCGGTACTGACCGAGGACGATGTCATCGAATGGACCGAGGTCAGCCGTCGATCACCATCCGAGGCGTCCAGCTCCGTGCTGCTGAAGTACTACAATCGAGAGAAGCGCAAGACCGGCTCGCACCTCGTGACGAACACCGCCCAGGCGATGCAGGCGACCAAAGTGCTGCCGACGACGCGGGAATATGAGGGCATCAACAAGAGCAGCCTGGCGATCCGGGTGGCGACGCGCGACGTGATCGCCCTCGGCTCTGGGCTCATTTCCGGCAGGGTCGTCGCCAACCGGAAGTTTGAAAGTCTGAACCCCGGCGATCCTTTCCGAATGGTCTCGGCGCGACATGAGCTTTCCGGACAGGTGATGCGCCTGGTCGATCCAACCTTCGGCGACGGCCGTTCGAACAAGATCGGCATGAAGTTCTTCCAGGACGTCTTCAAGCTTAGCGCATCGGTTCTGGTCGACGACACCAATACGGGTGGCTGGGTACCTCCCTCAAATGTCCCGCTTCCGGTTTCGCCTCGGCTGGTGCAGGAAATGCCCTATCGCGAGCTGCGGCAGATGATCGGCGACGCCGATGCCGCCACCATGCTGACCGCCGACGCGGATGGCGGCCTGATCCAGGTGGCGGGATCATCACCCACCCCTGACGCCGTCAACGCGGAGCTGCAGATCGACGCCGGCACCGGCTACGCCAGCACCGACGTGTTGGATTTCGCGCCCGGCGCCTTCCTGGACGGCGGAGTGGACGCTGCAGCGACCGAGATCACGGTGACAGGCGCCGTTGAGCTCGGCGATGCTACGCTGGGCACTCTGGCTGCAATTGTGGGCGCGACCCCGCAGACCACCGAAATCGTCAGGATCGACGACATCGACGGGAACACCCTGACGATCGCGCGCGGCTGCCTCGACACTGTTCCGCAGGCTCACCCAGGCGGCGCCTCGATCGTCCTGTTCGACGACATCTCCAACAGCGATTTCGAGATCTATACCGCCGGCGCCGAAATTGCCGTCAAACTGCTGACGATAACCGGCCGTGGCGGACTTGAACTCGACGCCGCACCGGCCGACACGGTCACCATGGACAGCCGGGCCATCCGGCCTCTGCGGCCAGCCAACGTCCAGGTCGACGGGATAGGCTTCGGCGTGGTCGCGGGCGACGGCGTGTCGGACCTCGCCTCCACCTGGGCGGAACGGAACCGCCTGATCGAGCTGGCGCCACTTGGCTGGACCGATGCCACTGTCACGCCCGAGGCCGGGCAGACGACGATCATCGAAGTGCTCGATCCCGCCGAGGCTGTGCTGACGACGCATTCCGGGCTGACTGGAACCAGCTATCCGGTGCCAGTGACCTCCTTTGCCGGCAACTCGTCGGGATGGCTGCGTTTCGGCTGCGAGCGCGACGGCTACCGCGAATGGCAGGCCTATCAGCTGGCGGTCGTTTTCACTCGGCTCGAAACCGGCAACTTCACGCTGAGCGGCCAGAACGCCGATCTGTTGTTCGGCACCATCATGGCTGTCGCCACAGGTGCCTTCACCCTGACCGGCAACGCCGTCGCTTTGAACGTCGATGCGCCAGCCGACACAGGCGTTTTCACCATCACCGGCAATCCGGTCGCGCTCCAGTATTCGGCGGGCGGCGCCGCAGACACCGGCGTCTTCACGATCACCGGCAACCCCGCGACCCTGACCTTCGCTGCTGGGGAGACGGACGGGGTCTTGCCGATGATGATGATCAACAGCACCGGGACCCGACAGTCGATGTTGCCGGGCATCTTCGTAGACGAAAGCTGACCCCAAGAGAGGACATGAACCATGGTTGCCTACAACAAATTTCAGCCGTTTTCGGAGGCGCTGGCCGAGAAGTTGCACAACCTCGGGTCGGACCAGCTGAAGATCGCGCTGTGCGACGCGGCCCATGCTCCTGTCGCAGGCAACGCGCAGCTCTCCGACCTGACCCAGGTCAGCTATACGAACCTCTCGTCGAGGAACGTCACGACATCAACCTCGGCGCAGACCGGCGGCACGTACAAGCTGACCCTGGCGGATCTCGTCCTGCTGGCCTCTGGCGGGTCCGTCGCACCCTTCCGGTACGCCGTCCTCTACAACGACACGGCCGCCAACGACGAGTTGATCGGCTGGTTCGACTACGGCGCGGACCTGACACTGTTGAGCGGCAACAGCTTCACAATCGATTTCGACGGATCGGGCGGCGCCCTCACCCTGGCTTGATAGGAGACATCACCCCATGAAAACCACCCACCACTTCAATGCCGACACGATGCGCCTCCGCTTCCATGAGCTGGCGGCCGAGAGGAAGCGCATCGAGGAGCAGGATGTGCTGCCGCTCCGCGAGCAGCTCGACCAGGTCGTGGCCAAGATCCATGTCCTGGAGGCCGAGCTGAAGCCGATCGACAAGATCTACCGCGAGAAGCGCCAGCAGCTCGTGCCGATCGACCGCGAGATGGGGATCATCTCGCGCGCGCTGAGTGGCCGGACGGCCATCGAATGAGCAGCCGACCGGCCAGCAAGGGATAGAATGTCATGGCTTCATACTATGTCAGGTCAGGTGCTGCCGGCGCTGGAACGGGTGCGGACTGGGCGAATGCCTACACCACCCTTGCCGCTGCGATCTCGGGCAAGGCGGCCGGTGACATCTTCTACGTTTCCGAGGATCACTCCGAAACGACTGCCGGCCTGACGCTGTCGTTTCCAGGAACCGCGTCAACGCCCTGCAAGGTGATCTGCGTCAGCCATTCCGGATCGGTCCCGCCGGTTGCCGCGGATCTGCGCGCCAGTGCTGTTGTGAACGTGTCCGGTTCGAACAGCCTGAATTTGGGGAGCAGCGGAGTCTACATCGATGGCGTAATTTTCAACAGCGGTACGGGCGGAGCAACCAGCCCGGCCCAGATCAATGTGGGAAACGGCAGCAATCAGACGTTCGCCCTGAAAAACTGTTCGCTCCGCATCGCCACGACCAGCAGCGCCGGCCGCATCAACATTGGTTCTCTGGACTCGTGCTATAGCAACCTGGAAAACACAACGATGTCGTTTGCCAACGCAGGGCAAGGCATCCAGATTGTCGGCCGGGTGATATGGACGAACACGCCTTCGGCTCTGCTCGGCACCATGCCCACGACCCTCTTCTTCAAAGGCGGCAACGCCGACGCTCAGACGCTGGAAGCTCGCGGCATCGACCTGAGTGCTGCCGGCTCGGGCAAAACCATTGTCGGAGCCGGCACTGGCCCGACCGCAAGCTATAGCTTTACCGATTGCAAGCTCAATGCGTCCGTGACGCTTGCCGCGACACCTTCCAGTCAAGGCGCTGCCGAAATCGACTATGTGAGATCCGGCTCCAGCGGCGTCAACTATAACCACGGCCGCTACCGCTACTCGGGCACGCTGAGTGAGGAAACGACGATCGTGCGCACCGGCGGCGCCTCGGACGGCACGACGCCCTTGGCCTGGAAGATCATCACGACCGCCAACGCCTTTTGGACGCTGCCTTTCGAAACCCCTCCGATTGCGATCTGGAATGACGTCAGCGGTTCTCCCGTGACGGCGACGATCCAGGGCATATGGGGCGGGGGCGCCGTCCCAAACGACGACGACATCTGGGTCGAGGCTGAATACCTCGGCGACGCCTCGTCGCCACAAGCTTCGTTCGTGAATGACAGCAAGGCCAACATCCTGGCGACTGGAGCAGGCCAGAGTGCCGGCGCCGGCACGTGGGGCGGCTCAACCACCAAGTTCGCCCTGGCGGTGACCTTCACGCCTCAGCAAAAGGGCTGGGTCTTGTTGAGGGTCAAAGCCGCGAAGGCATCATCGACCTTCTACATCGATCCGAAGGTGACACTCACCTAAGCCGACGCAACAGGTGCTCGGGGCAGTTCCCGAGAAGCGGGCCTAGTTTGGCGACCCGACCCGCCCGACAGCATCATCGAGATAACCGTCGCACCTGGCCCTTTCGGGCGAGACGGTGTGACTGATTCTCGAAGGCCTTTAAATGACCGTTGAACAGTCCTTTGAAAGCATCCTGCCAACTCGGCCGGTGGCTGGCTATATCGGAGGTAAGCGCCGCCTGGCAGAGCGGCTGGTGGCGCGCATCTCGGCCGTGCCGCACGAGATCTATGCCGAAGCGTTCGTCGGCATGGGCGGCGTCTTCTTCAGGCGGCGATCGCGGCCTCGTTCTGAGGTTATCAATGACCGCAGCGGCGAGGTGGCGAACCTTTTTCGCATCCTGCAGCGGCACTATCCGCAATTCATGGACACGCTTCGCTTCCAGATCACGTCGCGCCGCGAATTCGAGCGGCTGAAGGCAAGCGATCCGGCGACCTTGACCGATCTGGAGCGCGCCGGCCGCTTCCTCTACCTCCAGCGCCTGGCCTTCGGCGGCAAGGTCGCCGGCCGCAACTTCGGCGTGGATCCGCGATCGTCTGCCGGTTTCAATTTGACCAAGCTGGCGCCGCTCCTGGAAGACGCCCACGAGCGCCTGGCAGGCGTCGTCATCGAGCAACTCGACTGGTCGGCCTTCATCGACCGCTACGACCGGTCGGGCACGCTGTTCTACCTCGACCCGCCCTACTTCGGCAGCGAAGGCGACTATGGCAAAGAGCTGTTCGGCAGAGACCAGTTCGAGGCGATCGCAGCCAGGCTGCGGACTATCAAGGGCCGGTTCATCCTGTCGATCAACGATGTCGCTGAGATCCGCGCGGCGTTCCATGGCTTCGCGATGGCCGAGGTTGAGCTGCTCTACAGCGTTGCCGGTGGAAAGGGCCAGCCTGCCAAGGAGCTGATCATCTCAGGCGGACGTTAGCTTTTCGACAGTGGCGACAATGGCGGCGGCCAGCGCTTCCGCCTCGTCCATGATCCCTGGGCCAAACAGCCCATTGACCATCTCTTCACTCGGCAGCACGCCAGGCGGACAGTGTTCCTCGATTGTCCGCCTGATCACCGTTAGCGCCGCACGGCAGTCCTCCGCCTCGATTTTCATCAACGGTTTCCCCATTCAATTAAGCTAAAATGCAACCAAAACGGCCGGCAGGCCTTGTCTGGCAGTTGGAGTATCGCGTGTGCGTAACGCCGCAGATCGGCTGAAGTTCATCAAACCGCAGGAACCGGTGCTGGTCGAGACGCCGCCAGTGAGCGACGACTGGCTGCACGAGATCAAGTATGACGGTTTTCGCACCCAGGTCATCCTCGACTGGGCCGGTGCCCGCGCCTTCACCCGAACCGGCATCGACTGGTCAAAGCGTTACTGGCCGATTGTAACCGCCGCCGAGCAGCTGAAGGCCAAATCCTTCATCCTGGACGGCGAGGTGATCGCGCCCGAACCGGACGGACGGCCGAACTTTCAAGCCATCCATTCCCGCATGGCCTGGAACGCCGAGCTGCTCGCGTTCGTCGCCTTCGACATCATTCACATGAATGGCGAGGATCTCCGCCAGCTGCCCACGATCGAGCGCAAGGCTATCCTGTGGGATCTGGTCAAGCCGGCAGAGGGCATCATCCAGTATAGCCAGCACGTCGAGGGCGGCGGTGCTGCGGTCTTCGAGGCGGCCGAGAAGATGGGCCTGGAGGGCATCGTGTCAAAGCGCCAGGGAAGCCCCTATCGCAGCGGCGCGAAGGATGAAGCCTGGGTCAAAACTAAGTGCTGGGACATGGCCGATCTGGATCTGATCGGCATCAAGCGGAAAGCCGGCCAGCGCACCGAGGGGCTGTTCGCGCGGGAGGGCAAGTATGTCGGCAAGGCCGTGATCGCCGCAACCGATGTCATCAAGGACCGGCTATGGAAACGCGTCCAGAAGGCCAAGGCAGGGCCACCGGACGGCGTTCCCACTGCCGAAGTCACAGCGGATGTCGAATGGGTCAGGCCCGGCATCAAAGCGAGCGTCAGGACGTTGCGCGGCGAGCGCAAGCTGCGCCATGCGTCGGTGCAGGATATCCGGGAGGAGTGATGCCGGCCGATCGGTTGAAAGTCCGCGATATAGGTGGCGGCTACGAGGTGTTAGACGGTGCCGACGATTTGGGGCGGTGCGGGTCGATAGCTGAGGCGGCCCAATTCGTCCGCGAGCGTGGCGCGCGCTTGTGGCTTGATTGGGGCCGGACCGTCATTGGCGGGCAAACGGCTCCTCACGACTTCTCTGCAAGCTTCCTCGGGTCGGACAGCGTAGGGCGCATCCTCGGCGAGAAGTACGGCCCGAGCGCCGGCACCTGGGCCTGGTCAATCTCGACCCATGACAGCCGCTGGCGGAAGCATGGTGGCCAGAGAGGGCGCGAGGCCACGAAGGAAGCAGCGGTTGCCGAGCTGGAACGGGAATTCACCAACTACCTTGCCGACCCGGTTAAAAAACCGGTCTGATCTGCTGCCAAATGAAGTTGCGCGGAGGTGCCAAACGATTTTGCGCGCTACAGATGTCGAAGAACGACAATTCGCTTGGACAGGCGCAAGCCGGGCGTGAGGATCCCGACTATGAGTTTGTCGCGGCGTCCGGCTTTTATCTCTATGGCTGGGACCATGAGTGGGTGCACAAGGACAGCGGCGAGCCGGTCCAGAGCGTCGACCATCTGGTCAGCGAGATCGATCATTTGTTCGGCTATGGCCATTTCGCCAAACCGGGCAAGTTGATCCTGCTCATGCACGACGAGATGTTTCAGGACGGCTTTGACGGCAAGACGCAATTGACCAAGCTGATCACCGCATTGAAACTGCGCCACTATGCGTTTGGAATAATCCAGAGCTATGACGACTGAGCCATCAGGTCGGCACTGCTAGCTCCCCACATTCTCCCGCAACGCCGCGAGCACCTGTGCAAACTCAGCCAGACGCTCGTCGGATAGTCCGGTGCGAAGCCGCTTGTCGAAGACGAGCGCTGCTTGCCGCAACCTCTCGAACAGCGCTTCTCCCGCCGCGGTCAATTCGACCATGTGAACCCGTCGGTTGACGGGGTCGCGCCGCCGCGTCAGCAGGCCCTGCACCTCCATCGCATTGAGATGATGGGTCAGCGTCGCGCCCTGGATGCCGATCATGCCGGCAAGTTCGCGCTGATTGGCAAGCTCGCTCGACTTGACCGACAGCAGCGTGAGCCAGACCGGCAAGGTCCCCCCCGCTTCAACCAAGGCAGCGTCGAAGGCCTGGGCAACAAGCTTGGCGGTGCGGCCGAGATTCATGCCGACCGGCGGGCGTTCAAACGGTGTCATGATCTGACAGTAGAGCAAGCAATGGAAACGTGAAACTCGGCTTCATGATTGACATCTAACCGTTAGATATCTAACTTTGTCTTATTGATGGCATCGCGACATGGTTGCGGCGCGCAGGCGGCGGGCGAATGAGAGGAATGCGGTCATGCAATATGTTTATATCGTCGTCATCGGCCTGCACGTCATGGCCGGCGTCTTCTGGGCCGGCACGACCATCGCGGTTGCCCGGGATTCGGACATCCGGGCAGAGCGGTTCTTCCGGCCGCAAATGGGCGCTGCCGGTTTGGCTTTCCTGACCGGTTTGCTGCTCTGGTATTTCTTTCATGAGGGTGCTTTCGGCTCGATGGAGAAGGTACTGGCGCTCGGCATTTTGACGGCGCTGATCGCCGCTGGCGTGCAAGGCGCGCTTGTGGGCTCCGCCAGCAGGCAGCTTGCCGCCGCCGATGCCGCGACCCAAACGGAGCTGCGCGCGAAAATGACCAGGGGCGAACGCATCGCCGGCGGGCTGCTGGTCATCACCGTGCTTTGCATGGCGACCGCCAAGATGTTTTAGAATCGCACGGCCGGTGAAAGCCGATCATGCGCGGCGCGCAACGGACCAGAGCGGCAGGTGGCTCTCCTTGCAAAGGCCGTTGCGCGCCACCTGATCGTGATCAAATCCTGATCCCGAACCTTATGCCGTCATAGATGGCGGCATGGATGTTGCGCGAGGCGACCGCATCGCCGATGCGGAACACGACGAAGCCACCTTCCGAATTGCGCGATGGGAAGATATCGCCGCCGTTCACCAGCCGCTCATAGTCGATCGCGCCGCCATTCCTCGACAGCGGCTTCAGCGACAGATAGAGGTCGTCAAGCGGCGCCGTGCCGTGCTCGACCACCACTTGGTCGACCCTGCGCTCCCCGCGCCAGCCATCGGCAAAATCCGAAGCGAGTTCCGCGACCAATTGATTGCCCTCGCGCCGCACAGAGCGCAGGCGTGTGTTGATGGTGATGGTGACGCCCCTTTCCTGGAAGGCGCGCATGTACGGCACATGGTTCATGCCGCCCATTTCGGGGGCGAAGAACCGCTCTGGCGAAACCAGTTCTAATTTCGAGCCGCTGTTGGCAATCAGTTCGGCCGCGCCCATGCCCTGATGGCCGCCATTATCGTCAAAGAGAAGAAGATTCTCGGCCGGCTTGACGCTGCCAGCCATGATGTCCCAGCTTGAGGTGACGAGATTGTCGCCGGAGGCCAGCGGCGGGTTCTGCGGCAGGCCTCCGGTGGCGACGACCACCACGTCAGGCGCCAGGGCCAGGACGTCGTCCTGCTCGGCCCAAGTGTCGTAGCGGATCTCGACACCGAGCCGTTCGAGTTCGGCCAGACGCCAGTCGATGATGCCGATCAATTCCTTGCGGCGTGGGTTCTGGGTCGCCAGGCGGACCTGGCCACCCGCTTGTGATGATGCTTCCAGGATCGTGACCTGATGGCCGCGCTCGGCCGCGACGCGCGCCGCCTCCAGTCCGCCGGCGCCGGCGCCGACGACCACGACTTTCCGCTTAGGCCCTTCCGTCTTGGCGATGATATGCGGGATATCCGCCTCGCGGCCGGTCGCCGCATTGTGGACGCACAGCGCCTCGCCGCCTTCGTAGATGCGATCCAGACAATAGGTGGCGCCGACACAGGGACGGATCTCGTGCTCGCGGCCCTCCATCACCTTCCTGATGATGTGCGGATCGGCGATGTGAGCGCGCGTCATGCCGACCATGTCGAGCTTGCCGGTGGCGATCGCATGGCGCGCGGTGGCGACATCGGAAATGCGCGCCGCGTGGAAGGTCGGGAACTTCGTCGCCGCCCTCACCTCGCCGGCGAAATCGAGATGCGGCGAGGACCGCATGCCGGTCACCGGGATCACCTTTGTGAGCGCCGCGTCGGTCTCGATCGAACCACGGATGATGTTGAGGAAATCGACCTTGCCGGAGCCGGCCAGCCGCCTGGCGATCTCGACGCCCTCCTCCTTCGACAGGCCTTTCTCGAAATCCTCATCGGCGACCATGCGGATGCCGACGACGAATTTCTCGCCGACCGCCGCTCGCACCGCATCGAGCACCATGTTGGTGAAGCGCAGGCGATTGTCGAGCGAACCGCCATATTCGTCACCGCGATGATTGGTGGCAGGCGACCAGAAGCCGTCCATCAGATGGCCGTAGGATTCGAACTCGATGCCGTCGAGCCCGGCTGCCTGGCAGCGCTGGGCCGCCGATGCATAGTCGGCGACGATGCGCTCGATATCCCATTCCTCGATGGTCTTGGGGAAAGCACGATGCGCCGGTTCGCGCACCGGCGAGGCTGACAGCACCGGCAGCCAGTCGGCCTTGTTCCAGCCGGTGCGACGGCCAAGATGGGTGATCTGGATCATCACCTTGCAATCGTGCTCGTGGCAGGCGTCAGCGAGTTCGGCCAGCCACGGCACGATGCGGTCGTCATAGACATGCAAATTGCCGAAGGCGGCCGGGCTGTCGCGCGAAACGATAGCCGAGCCTGCGGTCATGGTCAGCGCCATGCCGCCCTTGGCCTTTTCGGCATGGTAGAGCCGATAGCGCTGCTTCGGCATGCCGTCCTCCGAGTAGGCCGGCTCGTGGCTGGTCGACATCACCCGATTCTTCAGCGTCAAATGCTTGAGCTGGTAAGGTTGGAGAAGCGGGTCGTTGTTGATCATCGTCTTCCTGCCGTTTTAATTTGTGCTAATGAGCGGCAAATCCAAGGAAACCGCTTATGATCGATACCAAAACCCTCACCCAGCTCGGCACGCACGTCGAGACGCCACAGAGCCCCGAAGCTGCGGTCCTGGAAACCGTGCCGTTTTCTCGCGGCGACGGACCGCCGGCGATCGTGCGCTTCACCTGCCCGGAATTCACCTCGCTCTGCCCGGTGACCGGACAGCCGGATTTCGCTCATATCGTCATCGACTACGCACCCGATGCCGCCCTGGTGGAATCGAAGTCGCTGAAGCTGTTCATGACCTCGTTTCGCAACCATGGCGCTTTCCATGAAGACTGTACGGTGATGATCGGACGTCGCATCGTGGCCGCGACCAAGCCGCTCTGGTTGCGCATAGGCGGCTATTGGTATCCACGCGGCGGCATTCCGATCGACGTGTTCTGGCAAACCGGCGCTCCGCCGGAAGGCGCCTGGCTGCCGGACACCGGCGTCGCCCCCTATCGCGGGCGCGGCTAGTTCGGCCATCATTCGCACTGGTACTGGCTTAATGCCCATTCGCCGGTCACCGACAAAAGGTCCGATATCTTCCATTCGCCGCCGACCTTCTTGAACTTCCATTCGAGGCGGTGCGGGTTGCCGCCGATGACGAAGGCGACGATGACCTTGGCCTGATCGCCATTGATCGCTTCGAGCGTCTTCAGGCTTTTGTCGATCTCGGCCTTCTCGTAGTCCGCATTGTCGAGCGCCATGTTGGGGTCCAGGCACTCGCCCTGCCCGGATTTGCGCAAGGCATCGCTCTTGTCGAGCACGGTTTTAGCCGGGTCGGTGAAATGGCCGCGCTGGGCCGGATCGACCTCCAGGCCGACCTGATCGTAAAACGGCCGCACCACCGCTGTCGGCGATCCCGGCTGGATGGGGGCGGCAGGCTCGCTCGGCGGCCATGCGACGGGCGGCGTCGCCGGCTCCGCGGCTCCGCCAGGCGCGGTTGCCGGCGGTGTCCGGCCGTCATCAGGCGCGGTCCCGGCAGGGGCATTTGCCGGCGGCGCGCCCAACAGGCCCTGAGCGGATGCGCCGTTCAAGCCAGCCGCCAGCAGGCACATGGCCGATAATGACAGGAGCGCGCGACCGGCCATTGCTTCACTCCGGATCTTGGCCCGCCATGCATTCGAGCTGGCTCAGCGTCCAATCGCTGGTCTTCGATGCAATGTCCGATATCTTCCATTTGCCGTCGACCTTCTTCAGCGACCAGTGCATTTCGCGCTGCGCATCGTCTCCTTCCGGAAAAAGACTGAAGTTCGCCACCACTTGCGCCGTGTCGCCATCCACCGTCTCGGACAGCTTCAGTGTCTTGGAAAGGGTCTTTTGGTCGAAATCCTGCGCATCGAGGCCGGGGTCGAAGTCGATACAGGCGACCTGGTCCGGATTCTTCTTGGTCGCCTGGTCGTTGAGGCCGAACAGTTTCGTCACCGGCTCGGTGAAGCGATCGCGGTATTGTGCGTCGGCCTCGAACTTGACCTGCGGGACATAGAAGAACTTCACGGCGTCGGAAGCCGGACCGGCCACGGCGGCGGCGGGCAAGGCTATCGAAAGGGCGGCAAGGAGCACTGTCAGTCTCATGCAGAATCTCCGGCTTTTCATGGCTTGAAGCAACCAATACCACGCATCCTGCATATCGGCTTTTTTGCGGTACACGAAGCCCGCCTGCGCACGCATCACGGCTGAAGCGGGTCATCTCGACGGGACGTGCAGGCCAAGCTTGCACTCAGAGGCCGAGCGCTGCCTTGCGTCCGTCATGGATGGCGAATGCCACCTGCCTGGAAGCGGTACAATCACCAATCGAAGTGTGGGCAATCTTGCGCCTTTCGAGTTCGATGGAAAGCATGTCGGCGGCCATATTCGTCGTGGCGAAGACCAACGCATCGGCTTCGATCTCCTGCTCGGTTCGATCGAGCAGAGAAGCGACCCTGGCCATCCTGCCATCCCAGTGAACGACGGCGCTCTCGGTCACAAACCGCACCTTCAGCTTGGCGAGCGCCCGCCGCAGCGGCGCGTCGACGGCCATTCGCTGAAGCTCTTTGCCAACCAGGGCGTCCGGCGTCACAAGCGTCACATTGTGACCGTCCTCGGCGAGTTTCCAGGCGGTGCCGCAGCCTTTCCAATTGCCGCCATCGTCCAGCAAGAGAACATTTTTTCCCGGCCTCGCCTCACGGGCCATCACCGCTTCGGCCGAGAGCACCGGCCCGCCGCCCGGAATGCTGTCCCACTGTGGCAAGGCCCGCTGGAAAGCGCCGTCTGGCGGCATCGAGCCGGTCGCGACGACGACGTGATCCGCGCCTTCGCGCTCGACATCGTCGGCTTCGACATACTGCCCGTAGCGGATGTCGACCTGAAGCTGGCCGAGCTGGCGTTCGTACCAGTCGATCAGATCCAGAATCTGGGCACGGCGCGGCTGCAGGCCCGCAAGACGGAACTGCCCCCCAAGGCGATCGGATGCCTCGGCCAGTGTCACCCGGTGACCGCGCTCGGCCGCGGCGCGCGCCGCTTCGAGCCCGGCCGGGCCGCCGCCGACGACCAGCACGCGCTTCGGCTGGGCGGCCGGAGCGAAGCGGTCTCCGCCCCACTCCCATTCCCGCCCCGCGGATGGATTGATGACGCAGCTGATCCAGTAATCACGGCTGCGCCGGCCCCAGCACATCTGGTTGCACGACAGGCAGCCGCGAATGTCCTGCGGCCGTCCGGCGGCGGCCTTTGCCGCGAGGTGCGGATCGGCGATCTGCCCGCGCACGATGGAAACGAGATCGGCGCGGCCTTCGCTCAACACGCTCTCGGCGTTTTCGGCGGTGCGGATATGGCTCTCGGCGGTGATCAGCGCATGACGCACGGTGGATTTGAGCACGGACGCCAGGTCGGCACCGAGCTTTTCCGGGTAAACAAAGGTCGGCATGATCTTGTAGAAGTCAAAATAGGAACCCGTTCCGCAAGTCACATAGTCCATCAAGGTATCGCGGTCGTGGAGGTCGATTATCTCGGCCAGCGCTTCGCGCTTCAGCGCCACTTCGACTTCCGGCTCATCACTGATCGCAAGACCTATGATGAAATCATCGCCGCATTCCCGACGAATCCTGGTCATCACCTCACGGCTCATCCGGGTGCGGTTTTCAAGGCTGCCGCCCCATCGGTCGTCCCGGCGGTTCGACCAGGGTGCCCAGAACTGGTCCAGCATCGAATGGTACGCCGCCCAGACCTCGACGCCGTCGAAGCCGGCTTCGCGGCAACGGCGCGCCGCCTGGACAAAGCCGTCGATCGTTTCTTCAATCTCGGCTTCGGACATCCGATGCGAACCGTCGGAATCGTGGTAGCTCGGCAGGCCGGAAGGCGACCAACCGGGGTGAAACGAGTTGTCCGCGTCCGCGTGCTGGCCGACATGGTAGAGCTGCTGGATGGCGACGGCGCCGTTGCCGCGAATTGCCTCCGTCACCTTGCGAAAATGCGGGATGACGCGGTCATCGGACGGGCTGAAGTTGCCACGGGTAAGCACGGCGGCCTGATGCACGGGCATCGGCTCGACCACGATCATGCCGGCTCCGCCGATGGCGCGTTCCGCGTAATAGCCGACATGCCGCGCGGTCGGCAGCCCCTCCACCGCCATGTTGGCGGTATGGGCTCCGAATACGATCCTGTTGCGTAACGTCTTGCCGCGCAGAGTGGCCGGCGTGAACAGCCGGTTGAAGACCCGCCCAGACATGCACCGCTCCTTCAAAGCCTTGGCGGCGGCACCCAGGCGCCAGCGCTCGCAACCGAAGTCGCTTCTTGCCGGAAAGCCGGCACCTCGGGGGTGCCGGCTTTGCCGCGATCCTGGAAGCTAGGCGTCCAGCCAGACGTTCTGGAGATCCATTTCGAAGGTCTGGTGGACGCCGTAGTTCTTCACTTTCTTGTTCGTATGACTGTAGAGCTTCTGCCAGAACGGCTGGATGATGACGCCGGAGTCCTGCAGGATCTGCTCGACATCCTTCATCACCTCCTTGCGCTTGGCGACATCGATCAGCGAGAGCGCCTGCTTGAGCTTGGCGTCGAAATCGGGATTGGAATAAGCCGATTCGTTCCACGCCTCGCCGGTGCGATAGCCCAGCGCCAGCACCTGGACTCCGAGCGGGCGCATGTACCAGATGGTCATCGAATAGGGATATTTCGTCCAGTCATTCCAGAAGGTCGAGCCCGGCAGCACGGTGCGCTTGACCTTGATACCGGCGTCGCGCAGCTGGCCGGCGATCGCGTCGCCGGTGTTCTTCTGCCAGTCGTCCTCGATGGTGATCAGTTCATGCTCGAAGTCGGCCTGGCCGGCTTCCGCCATCAGCTTCTTGGCGCCCGCGGCATCGCGCTCCTTCTTGGGCAGCGGATAATATTCAGGATGGATCGGGCTGACATGGTGGTTCTCACCGACCGTGCCGCGCCCGTTATACCCGAGCTGCAGCACCGCGTTGTTGTCGACCGCCATCTGCAGGGCATTGCGAACGCGCTGGTCGTCATAAGGCTTGTGCGTGATGTTGGTGCGGGCAACCAGCGTGGTGGCGGTCGCGACCTCCGATTTCTGCAGCCCCATCTTGTCGAGAATGTCGATGAAGTCGGCGGGCGACTCGAAGTTGACATCGACCTCGCCGGAGTCGAAAGCGTTCACCGTGGCGTTGAAGTCGGTGCCATAGTCGATGAACTCGACGCTGTCGAGCGGGGCTTCGCCACCCCACCACTTGCCGTTCTCGCGGCGCTTGACCACCGCCTTCTGGCCGACGTCGTAAGAGACCAGCTCGAACGCTCCCGTGCCGATCGGCTTCTTGATCGGATCGGCGCCATCGGCATCGAAATTCCGGTGCACGATAAGGGCGGGGTAATCGGTGAAGTTCGGAATGAGCGAAATGTCGGGCTCGCTGAGCTTCAGCTTGACCGTATTGTCGTCGACCTTGGTGATGGCACCGTCCCTGGCCTTGCCGGTCTTGGCATCGATCAGCGCACCGACGCGCGCCGCCATCGAGTTGCCGGCGACCCCCTTCTCGCACCAGCGCGTCACATTGTGCACCACGTCATCGGCATTGAAGGCGTCGCCATTGTTCCAGGTGACGCCCTTGCGCACATGCAACGTGTATTCGGTGGCGTCGTCGTTGATGTCCCAGCTTTCGAGCAGCACCGGCTCGAAGGTAAACTGTCTGGTGTAGCGAACCAACGGCTCCAGCCAGGTGCGCGAGATGTTGGCCAGTTCCACCCAGTCGTAAGTACGCGGATCCTTCTGCGCTTTCACCGCCATCGAGACGTGCAGCGTCCCGCCCTTCTTCGGCTCCTCGGCCAGAGCTTGCGTCGGCGCGGCGAGGCCGATCATGCCATAGGCAAACGCCGTCGATGCGCCAAGCGCGCTGGCCAGCGCCAGGAACTCGCGCCGGTCCATGCGACCCGCCCGCGCCTCCGTTGCCATCGCTTCGATAGCCTGCGGCACACGATCGCCATTGCTTTTGAAAACCGTCATGTCACTCTCCCCTTGTTGTTCCCGTCAGGTCTTTGCCTGTTGTTTTTCAACTAACGCTGTCGGGCAATTTTTCCTCGCGCCGCGCGATCAAATCCTTGAGACCGTCGGCGATGCCTTCGTCGAGTTTCGGCTCCTCATAATCGGCGAGCATGTTGCGCGCCTTCTCGCGGCCACGCGTGTCGTGGTCCTTCGCCCCTTCCGCCTTCCATTGTTCGTAGGAGTTGAAGTCCATGATGCTCGGCATGAAGAAAGCCTTCTCGAAATGTTCGAGCGTGTGCTGGGTGCCAAGGAAATGGCCCTGCGGTCCGACCTCGCGGATCGCCGCCATCGCCTCCTTGAAATCGTCGAAAGGCAGGCCGCCCGCGTATTTGTACCAGCCGACGAGCTGTTCGCAGTCGGTGGCGAATTTCGAGTACCCGCAGGTGAGACCTGCTTCCAGCCAGCCGGCCGAATGCCAGATGTAGTTGGCGCCGGCAAGGATGGCGGCATGCATCAGCATGTTCGCCTCGTAGCCGGCCTGGGCATCGTTGAGCTTCGAGCCGACATGGAAGCCTGACGTGCGCCACGGCAGTTTATATTTCCGCGCCAGAGCACCCATCAGATACATCATCTGGGCGGCCTCCGGCGTGCCGCCCATCGGAGCGCCGGTCTTCATGTCGACCGTGACCATGAATTGGCCGTAGATCTGGGGTGAACCCGGACGGATGAGCTGGGTGAAGGCCACCCCGGCAAGCGCCTCGGCGTTGACCTGCGCAACCGCGCCGACGGCCGACGCCGAGGTCGAGGCGCCGCAGAGCGCGAAGGGCGCCAGGATCAGCGGCTGATTGTGGCGCGCATACACCCTCATGGCGTCCAGCATGGTGGCGTCCCAGACCAGCGGCGAATTGCAGTTGGTGATTGCAACCAGCACCGGATTATCGCGGACGAATTCCTCGCCGAACACGATACCGGCCATTGCCATCGTATCTTCCGCCCGCTCCTTGGACGTCACGATGCCCATGAACGGTTTGTCGGAATACTTCAGCGCCGAATGGATGATGTGCAGGTGCCGCTTGGGCACGGCAATTTCCATCGGCTCGCAGATGATCGAACTCGACGAGTGCAGCGCCGGCGCCATGTAGGCGAGCTTGTGGAAATTGTTGAGATCGGCAAGCGTGCCGTAGCGCCTGTTGTTGTCGAGGTCTCGCACATAGGGCGCGCCATACATCGGCACGAAGATCGAGTTCTTGCCGCCGACGCGCACCGTGCGCTGGGGATTGCGCGCGTTGAGCGTGAACTCGGAGGGAACCTTGGAGACGAGTTCCATCAGCAGCGCGCGATCGATGCGGACCCGCGTTTCCCGGACATCGGCACCGGCCGCCTTCCACAAGGCGATGGCCTCGTCGTCGCGGAATTCGCAGCCGACCTCTTCCAGGATCGAAAGCGACTCTTCGTGGATCAGTTCCACCGCCTCGTCCGGAACCATTTGGTACACCGGGATCTGGCGAACCAGGGTTGGGAACGACGCGACCGGAGCCCCACGAAGCGCCTTGCGCCCGAGACGGCCACCGCCGCGGCGATGGGGCGGTTCGGTCAATTCAGCGGCGGGTGCGTTCATGAGACCTCCTGGCGTCCGTTCCAGCCAAGTTAGCGAGGTGAAATATAGCTGTGACGCTGGAAAATCCTGATCTCTTGTATAACCTGTGCTTATGCGAAGCCTGCGCCACCTCCTGCCGTCCGCCGGCAGCCTGATCGTCTTCGAGGCGGCGGGCCGGCTGTCGAGCTTCACCGCCGCCGGGCGCGAGCTCGGCATGACGCAAGCGGCAGTCTCCTATGCGGTGCGCGGACTGGAAGAGCAGCTCGGCGCCAAGCTGTTCCAGCGCCGCCACCGGCAGGTCAGCCTGACGGAAGCCGGCGAGCGGTTCCATGCCGACGTCTCGCTGGGCTTGTCGCATATCCGCAAATCCGCCGAGGATCTGCGCCTGCAGGCGACCGGTGGCCATGTGACGCTTGCCGCCTCGACCGCTTTCGGTTCCTTCTGGATGATGCCGCGCCTGCAGCAGTTCCGCGACGAATTGCCGGGCATCGACCTGCGCATCCAGACCGCCGACCGCGATCTCGACATCATCGCCGAAGGCATCCCGCTGGCGGTGCGCGGCGGCGAGCCCAGGGAATGGCCGGACTACCACTCGCTGCCGCTCGCCGACGAGGAGATCTTCCCCGTCGCCGGTACCAGCTATCTGGCCAAATTCGGCATGCCGGGGAGCGTCGAGGAACTGGCCACGCACCGTCTCATTCACCTCGAGGAGCCGTATCGTGAAGCGGCAAGCTGGGACGAATGGTTCCAGTCGGCCGGCGGCAGTCTGAGCAATACCGCGCGGGGCCTGCGCATCAATGATTATGGCTTGGTGATCCAAGGCGTCATGGAAGGACAAGGCATTGCGCTGGGTTGGCGGCACCTTGCCGAACGGCTGCTGGCGACGGGCCTGCTCGTGCCGGTGACGAACCACGTGCTCAAGACCGGCAAGGCCTTCTATGTCGTCTGGCCGAAGAACCGCGAGCTCTCGGACAATGCCCGCAAGGTAAGAGACTGGCTGGTCGCGCAGGCGTAAAGTGGCCTCGCACGCACCGACCGAATCCGTGTAAGATCAGATCATGCCCATCCGACAGCTTTCCGAAACGATGATCAACCAGATCGCCGCCGGCGAAGTCATCGAGCGTCCGGCGAGCGTGGTCAAGGAACTGGTCGAGAACGCGCTCGATGCCGGTGCAAGCAAGGTAGAGGTCGTCACGTCGGGCGGCGGGCTGAACCTTATCCGCGTCACCGACGACGGCTCCGGCATTCCGGAGCAGGAGCTGGCGCTGGCGATCGCGCGTCACTGCACGTCCAAGCTTGTCGAGGACATCCACGACATCCGCTCGCTTGGTTTTCGCGGCGAGGCGTTGCCGTCGATCGGCTCGGTGTCGCGGCTGTCGATCCGCTCGCGCACGGCTTCGGGCGACAGCGCCGCCGAGATCGGCATCGAGGGCGGCCGCGTCCTGCCCATCAGGCCGGCTGCAGCCAATCGCGGCACCACCGTGGAGGTGCGCGACCTGTTCTTCGCCACGCCGGCACGGCTGAAATTCATGAAAGGCGAACGCGCCGAAAGCTCGGCCATCAGCGACATCGTCAAGCGCATCGCCATCGCCTTCCCCACAGTGCGTTTCACGCTGGCCGGATCCGACCGCACGACGCTGGAACTGCCGGCGACCGAGGACAGCGCGGACGGCAGCCTGCGCCGTGTCGCGCAGGTGATGGGCGCCGACTTTCCCGACAATTCCATTGCCATCGACGCGATGCGCGAAGGCGTGCACCTGACCGGCCATGTGTCGATCCCGTCCTTCACCCGCGCCAACGCGCTGCAGCAATACGCCTATGTCAATGGCAGGCCGGTGCGCGACAAGCTGATCGCCGGCGCCATCCGCGGCGCCTTCGCCGATGTCCTGCCGCGCGACCGCCACGCCGTGACCGTGCTGTTCCTGACGCTCCATCCGGCCATCGTCGACGTCAACGTCCATCCGGCCAAGGCCGATGTCCGATTCCGTGATCCGGGCCTCGTGCGCGGCCTGATCGTCGGCGCGATCCGGCAGGCGTTGGCCGATGCCGGCATCCGCTCCGCCACCACGGGTGCCGCCGGCATGATGGCTGCGTTCCGTCCGGGCGCCGCGCCCTATGATCACGGCGGCCCGACAAATGGCCATCGCAGCTACGAAGCAGCCTTCCGCGCGTCCGGTCCCGCGGGTTTCGACCCTTCGCGCTCGCCGCAGCGACCGCTCGACATGCAATTCTCAGGCGCCGGCTTTGAACGCGGCAATGCAAGAACCGCCGGCTTCGGCGAGAGCGACCAGGCGGCGTTCGATGCCGGCCCGCTCGCCAGCGCCGATGCGCGTGCCGGGCAGAATGAGGCAACCGAGACGCTGCTCGGCGCGGTGCTGGGTGCGGCGCGCGCCCAGGTGCACGAGAACTACATCGTCGCCCAGACCAGGGATTCGCTCGTCATCGTCGACCAGCACGCGGCCCATGAGCGGCTGGTCTATGAAGCGCTGAAGAACGCCCTCCACTCGCGGCCAGTGCCCTCGCAGATGCTGCTTCTGCCCGAGATCATCGACTTGCCGGAAGAGGACGCCGAGAGGCTCGCCATGCATTCCGAAACGCTCGCCCGCTTCGGCCTCGGCATCGAGCGTTTCGGCCCGGGCGCGGTTGCCGTGCGCGAGACGCCGTCGATGCTGGGCGAGACCAATGTCCAGCAATTGGTGCGCGACCTCGCCGACGAGATCGCCGACAACGACACGGTCGAGACGCTCAAAGGTCGGCTGGACAAGATCGCGGCGACCATGGCCTGCCACGGCTCCGTGCGCTCCGGCCGGCTGCTCAAGGCCGAGGAGATGAACGCGCTGCTGCGCCAGATGGAGGCGACGCCGGGCTCAGGCACCTGCAATCATGGCCGCCCGACCTATATCGAGCTGAAGCTAGCGGATATCGAAAGGCTGTTCGGGCGGCGGTGAACCGGCCCCAACGGGCCAGCTCTCATTTCCTCTGCTGATATTTCCTTGTCCGTGAATTGAAGACGTAATCGACCGCGGTTCCGGCGCCGCCGCCTTGAAAATTCACGGAAATGATGTCCTTGCCTTGTTCCACCCATTTCTGGACGTTCATGTAGATGGTCGTCATCAGCATACCGGCACTGCAAACGTCGTCATCGGCGAAGGTAATTTCCTGGACAACCTTGCGGCTGCTCTTTTTGATGACCTGCACTTTTTCCATGCAAAGGCCGGCGCTGGTATTCGTGTAGCTTCCCGAAAACCTGTCGGTGGCTGTCTGCGCCCAAAAGGGAATCTCGACAGTGCCGTCGATCTTTGCCTCGCCGGTGTCATCCAGGCTCGCTATTTTCTTGAGGGTGACGGCATATCTGTCCGTGCCCTTGCTCCAACTTCCGGTCACAGCGTTTCCATTGAGATCGAGGGAGAATGGGCATCTTGCAGCGTTGATGGGGGGACTCTGATAAAATTCCTTGTCGTTTGAAAACTCGCAAAGCACGAACCTGGTGCCGCTGACCGTGCCATACAGCGCAATCGGGATTTGCTTCGCGTCGTAGAAGTAGCTTCCATCGACCTTCGGCGCGCTGCCTAAGCTGTCATATGTCTGGATGGAGAAATGGATAGGAGATGCCCCGAGGAAACCCTCGTAGTTTTCCACGTGGTACCAACCCGCAACGGCTTTGCGTTGAGCAGCAACAAGCAAACGACCGTTGAGATAAAACGTCTTCCCACCCCAACCCCGCTGCGCTCCGCGACGGCAATCCGCCAACACTGCGTGACAGTTGCCTTGCGTCTCGGCAGCCGTCAACTGAAATCCGTGGTTCCTGATAAGTCAGGGAAAGATCGCAACCTTTTGAATTAGCGTTTCAAATTCACCACGATAACGCCGCCGAGCGCCAGCGCGCCGCCGAGAATGCCGAGCAGCGTCGGCACCTCGCCCAGCCAGAAGAAGCCGATCAGTGCCGACATCGGCGAGACCAGGTACAAGAAGTTCGAGGCACGCGCCGCCGGCAGACGCGACAGCGCAGTCGCCCAGGCCGCATAAGCGATCAGGCTCGGCACGATGCCGAGATAGATGACGGCGCCGAGGCCGGCGGTGTTGGCGACGGCGGCCTGCTGCAGAGCAGCGGGCAGGAAGGGCGCCAGGCAGAGCGCGCCGAGCACCATGTTGGACGCCGCGATGGTCAGCGGATTGTGGCGGGCAAACAGCGGCTTCTGGACGATGGTGTTGACGGCCGAGCAGAGTGCCGAGCCAAGCACCAGCAGCGCGCCGGCATTGAAATGCAGGCCATGCCCGTCGGCGATGGCGATGATGCCGATGCCGGCGAAGGAAATGACGGTCCCGATCCAGGCCAGGCCCGAGAAGCGCTCGCCAAGCAGCGCCATCGCCATGATGGCGGTGAAGATAGGGCTGACATTGATGATGAAGCCGGCTGCTCCGGCCGAGACGGTCTGCTCGCCGAAATTGAGCATCGCCGTGTAGAGCGCGACGAAAATGGAGCCGCCGAAGGCGAAGCGCCAGAAATCGGCGATCCTGGGCAGCGCCGGACGCTTGACGGCAAGGAAGATGGCAGCAGGCACGGCTGCTATGGCAAAGCGCAGGGCGCCAAGCTCCAACGGCTGGAAAGCGGCGAGCCCAGCCCGGATCGCCGGGAAGGCGGAGGCCCAGCCGATCACCGTGAGCGCCACGGCGATGGCGGCCGTGGTGTCCATCCGCTGTGTCGAATTCAACGTGCCTGTGGTTGCGCTCATCTCATTGCCCTCGGACTCTTCAGTCTCGGCAGCAGAAAACGCCCTTTCAGGTCAATTGACAAACGACCAAATCGAGGGTCACCTGTGAGCATGGATCACAGCTCGAACAGTATGCTGCCGCTGGAGACATTGCGCGCCTTCGACGCGGCGGCCCGGACGGGAAGCTTTTCGGCCGCCGCTGAAAAACTCAACCTCACCCATGGCGCCGTCAGCCGGCAGATCGCCAAGCTCGAGGACTGGCTTGGACTGAAGGTTTTCGAACGCGGCGCGCGCGGCGTGTCGCTGACCAACGAAGGCAATCGCCTTCATCTCAGGACCACCGAAGCCTTCGCACTGATATCGGTCACTTCGGATCGGTGGGTGGAGCCGCGCGGCACCGCCGTGGTGCGCCTGGCCTCCATTCCATCGGTGAGCGGCTTGTGGCTGATGCCGCGCATGGCAACGCTGGAAAACGACCCTACCCGCCTGCGCATCGTGCTCGACGTCGACAATCGTCAGGCCGATCTCGCCGACGAAGGCATCGATCTGTCGGTCCGCTGCGGTCGCGGCCGCGTCCCGGGCCGTGTCTCGGTGCAACTGTTCGAAGAACTTCTCTTCCCGATCGCCTCGCCGGGCCTCGCACGAGAAATCGGCGGTGGCGACCCGGCCCGGTTGCTCAAATTCCCGCTGATCAACGATTCCGACGCTTCGGGCTGGCGCGCCTGGTTCGCCGCGCAGGACATGGATTACCGGCCGCGCCCGCAAGACCGCCGCTTCGAAGACTACAATCTGGTGCTCGATGCCGCAGCCCATGGCCTCGGCATCGCGCTGGCGCGGCCGCCGCTCACCGAGCACCAGATAGAATCGGGGCGCCTCGTCGCCGTCGACGATCGCACCGCGCTCAATCCCGTTTCCTACTGGCTGGATCGTCCGGTCGGCCGACCGCGCGCGGCCGCCGCCGATCTCGCCAGGCGCATTGCCGAACAGGCCGGGCTTGCTTCGGCAAGGCTGGAAGCTTTCCTGCAGGATAACGATTAGGCTGCGACAGGTCTCGGAGACAATGCGTGGCGGTCCCCTGTCGGAAATCGCGTGATACCTGCTTAACGGAACAGAAAAAGCACAATCATGGTGGTCGCGGCCGAGACGATGGCCGTCACGATCGATATCGTCCACAGCGACGACGGAGCTGGCTCGGATCGTGGAGCATGGCCTGCCGGTCGGATGGAGGCGCCGCGCGGTTGCGGCGCGTTGGCGTTGGCCGCGACCAGCACCGCGGCGGAAGCGACCGCGGGCGAAAATGTGGACGAGGCCGACGCCGGCGCCAGTTTGGGTGTGCTGTCGGTGACCGTTATCTGCGGCGGGGCGAAGCCGCGCGAAGCCTGATCGGTGTCCGTACCTGTCCCACCCGTCGAGGCTCGTGGCGGTGCATGGTGGGTGGCGGCGTCAAGTTCCATGACGGCCCGGTAAGCATCCTCGATCTCGGAGGATGACAGGCGTTGCGACGTCTGAGCGGCCGGTCGCGGCAGCGAGCCTTGCAGCGCCTGGGCGGCGAACTGCGCCGATTGCACCATCGCGGGCGCCGGCGGCTGGACGAGCGCCTTGACCAGCGCCGCGGTCGCCGGGTCGGCCTTGAGGGAAGACACCGGCTGGGGCGTGAGTGCTTCTTTCAGCAAAGACGGCATGCTTGCATTGGCGATGTCCATGGCGCGTCCTGACAACCATTGTGCCAAAGGGCAATATTATATGAGCATTGCGCCAAGCTTGACCTTGCCCACGATTTATGGCGATTGAATCCCCGATGAACTCAAGTACCACCGCATGATGAACCGTTTCGAAGGCCCGGGCGGCAAGGAAGCCCGCATCCGCTATCTCGATGGCGATTTCCAGGTCACCAGCCCCGGCTCGTTCGTGCGCTGCGCCGTGACGGGCGAAAACATCCCATTGGACGAGCTGAAATACTGGAGCGTTGCCAGGCAGGAGCCCTACGTGAACGCGAGCGCATCGCTGCGCCGCGAAATCGAGGTGCATCCGGAACTGCGCAAGCGGGGTTAGCCTCTCAGCTTACGCTGGCGCCAGGCATCGAGCGTTTCCTCGATGATGCGTTCGGGAACGTGATCAAGCTCGAAAACCGTGTCGATTTCCAGCACGTCGAGACGGTCGAGAAAATCCTGCGGGGCGCCATGGCGCAACCGGGCGGCGTCCTTGGCGGTGGTGATCAGGCCAAGGCCTTCGGCCCGCGCCGTCACGGCCAGTTCGGCAAGCTCGTCCTCGGCATAGAAGTGATGGTCCGGAAAGGGCCTGGGCAGGGTCACTTCGCCGCCGGCCTCGCGCACCGTGTCGAAGAACTTTTCGGGATGACCGATGCCGGCAAAGGCCAGAAACCGCTTTCCGGCAAGCCCCGCCTTGCTGCTCGGCTCCGTGTGGGCTTCGAAGATCGGCCGGCCGGCACGCGCTGCCCGGCGGACCACGGCATCGGCGGCGGTGCCCTCGCCCATCTTCAGCAGCCCGCTGGTGAAGACCAGCTGGTCGACGATTTTGGCCCTGAGCGGACCGCCCGGGATGACGCGGCCATTGCCGATCCCATAACGGGCGTCGACCACGACCAGGGCATAATCGATGTGAATGCGCGCGCTCTGGAAGCCGTCGTCCATGATCAGGAAATCACAGCCGTGCTTTTCCAGCAGCAGCCGGGCGCCGGCGGCACGGTTCGGCGTCACTGCAACCGGGGCATGTTCGGCCAACAGAAGCGGCTCGTCGCCGACGTGCTTGGCGCTGTCATGACGGATATCGACGACATGCGGTTCGGCGAAGGAACCGCCATGGCCGCGCGACAGGAAACCTGGCTTCAGCCGCATGCGCTTGGCCTGTTGGGCGAGCGCGATCGCCACCGGCGTCTTGCCGGTGCCGCCAACGGTGAAATTGCCGACGCACAAAACCGGCGCCTGGATCTTCTCGCGTCGGGCCCGCCGCATGCCGCGACCGGCGACCAGCGCATAGACAGCCGACAGTGGCGATAGCGCCAAGACTTTCCAGTCCGGCTCTTCCCACCAGAATGGTGGTGCTTCCGAGGCCACGCTAACGCCCGTTCGCGCCCTTCAGGCGCGCCTTGACCACCAGCGGCTGGATATAGGGTTCGAGCGATTTGAGTGTGCGTGCCAGTGCGCCGCGCATCTCATCGACAGTCGCGATTCCCGCCGCCATCATCTCGTGGCGAGCCACTTCGTTGGTCAGGAGGAAATTGACGGCGCCAGCCAGCATGTCGCGGTCGCGCACCAGCTTGGCGCCGCCGCTGTCGAGCAGGCGTTGATAGGCCTCGCGAAAATTCTGCACGTTGCGCCCGGCGAGAACCGCCGTGTCGAGCATGGCCGGCTCGAGCGGATTCTGCCCGCCTTCGGAGGTCAGCGAACGGCCGACGAAAGCGATTTCGGTCAACCGGAGGTACAAGCCCATTTCCCCGATCGTATCGCCAAGCAGGATATCGGTGTCGGGGCCGATACGGTCACCCTTGCTGCGCCGTGCGACCTTCAGCCCCATGCCGGAAATCTGCGCGGCAAGGGCTTCGGCCCGATCGGGATGGCGCGGAACGACGATCGTCAAAAGGCCCTGGTGACGCTTGTGCAGCGTCGCGTGGACTTCCGCGGCGACAACTTCCTCGCCATCATGGGTCGAGATCGCCGCCCAGGTCGGCCGACCGCCGATCTGCCGCTGCAAAGTGGCAAGCGCCCGTTGGTCGACCGGCGGCGGGTTGGTGTCGACCTTGAGATTGCCCGACACCGTGACCGGCCGGGCGCCGAGCGCGCGAAAACGCTCGCCGTCGACGTCGGATTGCGCAACGACATGGGCCAGATTCTCGAACAGCGCCTCGGCGATGTTGGCCCGCTTCTTCCACGAGGTGAACGAGCGATCAGAGAGCCTGCCATTGACCAGCACCTGCGGCACGTGGCGCGCACCGAGTTCGAGGATGGTCATCGGCCAGATCTCGGATTCGGCGATGATCGCCAGATCAGGTTTCCAGTGATCGAGGAAGCGGCTGACCGCCGGCTTCAGATCGAGCGGCACATATTGGTGGATGATGCGGTCGCCGAGCCGCTCGTCCACGACCTGGGCGGAGGTCACCGTGCCGGTCGTCAGCACGATGTTGACGCCATAGTCGAGGATGCTTTCGACCAGCGGCACGACGGCCAAGGTCTCGCCGACGCTCGCGGCATGGATCCAGATCACCGGCCCCTCGGGGCGCGGGCGGCCGGCGACGCCATAGCGCTCGCGCCTTCGGTTGCGGTCTTCCTTGCCGCGCGAGGTGCGCCAGGCGACGTAAGGCCCGACCAGGGGATAGGCGGCCGCGCCGGCAAAACGGTATGCCGACAGCATGGTACGTGCCCAGCGGCCGCTCACCGCGGATCATCCACGAGACGGTAGGCCTCGGCGGTCGCGGCGTTGAGGGCGGCCGTCACTTCCTGGCGCTTGCGCTCCATTTCGGCATCGTCGGCATCCGCCGCCACAAAGATCGGCGTGCCGATGGTCACGGCGGAGCGGCCGAAGGGCAGGTTGATGGTGGTTTTGTCCCAGCTCTTTTCCAGCACCTTGCGGCGGCTGGTGGCGATGGCGACGGGTAGCAGCGGCCGGCCGGAGAGGCGAGCCAAAAGAACGATACCGAGCCCTGCATCGCGAGGGGTACCGTGGGGAATGTCTGCGATCATGGCGACGTTCTTGCCTGCGGTGAGCGACTTTTTGAGGGCGATGAGGGCCTTGGCCCCGCCCTTGTCGAGATGCCTGGCATTCTCGCGCCCGCCCGAACCGCGCACCGCCTCGATGCCGAATTTCTCCAGCATCAGGGCGTTGAGTTCGGCATCGGCGCTGCGCGACACCATGGCGACCAGCGGCTTGCGCTTGGGGTAATAGGCCGGCGTCAAAAGATGCTGGCCATGCCACAGAGCAATGATCCCCGGCTCGAACTCGGCATAGGCGCCGCCCGCAAAGCGCGCCGATCCGGCGACCAGGGGGCTGGTCAGGCGAACCAGCCGCACGAACTGTGCGAGCAGGCTGGCAATGGCGTTCTTGACGAATCGGGATTGCGCGAGCGGCTCGCGAATCCTGCGCCAGAAAGCCTTGGTCGTGCGGCTGCCGCCCCTGCCCGTGGGCGCGGCCTCGCTGGCTGGCTCTTTCGCCAGATCACGCTCCATCGAAGTCAACCGGCGGCCTTGCTATCGGGATCCAGCAGACGGTGCAGATGAACGACGAAATAACGCATATGGGCATTGTCCACGCTGGCTTGTGCCTTGGCTTTCCACGCGGTGTGCGCGGATTGATAGTCGGGATAGACACCAACGATGTCGAGCGCGTCGAGATCGCGGAACTCGGTGCCGCCAAGCTTCTTGAGTTCGCCGCCGAACACCAGATGCAAAAGCTGTTTCTTTCCGTCTTCCGCGGCCATGTCGGTCCTTCACATATCGTGAGTTTGTCACAGGTCTAGACCAAAGCCGCCGACTTTGGAACCTTCGAAAATGCTTTCAGCAATCCAGCCCGGCGATGACATCGACAAGCACCGCCAGCAGGTCCCCGCTGCCGGCGGCGAGCGCGCCGTGACGGATCACCTCGCCGGCATAGAGCGGCGCCCGGCCATTCGGGTCGAGCAGCTGGCCGCCCGCTTCGCGCAGGATGAGATCGGCGGCGGCGATGTCCCAATCATGCGCGTTCGGCTTGACGAACGTTGCGTCGAGCGTCCCGTTGGCGATCATCGCCAGGCGGTAGGCGAGCGAGGGGATGTAGGGTGCCCGCTGCAGCCGGCTCTGCCAGCCGGCAGGCACCATGTCGATCAACTGCTTCAACCCTGAAATTTCAGCCTTGTCCTCAGGCTTGCGTACCGCGATGCGCTTGCCGTTGCGGAAGGCGCCCTGGCCGGGTAGCGCCCAGTAAGTCTCATCCATGGCCGGACATTCGAGCACGCCGGCGAGCGTGCGGCCAAGCTCAACGACGGCAACGCTGACGCACCAAGTGGGCTGGCCTTCGAGGAAGCCGCGCGTGCCGTCGATCGGGTCGACAACGAAGGTGCGGCGCGCCGAAAGCCGTGCCGGGTCGTCGGTCGTCTCTTCCGACAGCCAGCCATAATCCGGCCGTGCCGCAAGCAGCGTCTGGCGCAGATACGCATCGGCGGCATGATCGGCTTCGCTGACCGGCGAGGTACCGCCCTTCATCCAGACCTGAGGATTGTTGCCGAAGTAGCGCATGGCGATAAGACCGGCCTCGCGGGCGGCGTCGCGCAGCAGCGGCAGGTCCTGATCGGCACCGGCAGTGGTCAGATCATGCTCCGGCAAGGGTCATGCCTTCGATCAGGAGCGTCGGGGCGGCAGTACCGAAATTTCGGTCGAGGTCATTCGCCGGCACCATGTTGAGGAACATCGTCTTCAGGTTCGAGGCGATGGTGACTTCGGCGACCGGATAGGCAAGCGCGCCATTTTCGATCCAGAAGCCGGATGCGCCGCGGCTGTATTCGCCGGTGAGCATGTCGACACCCTGGCCAAACACTTCGGTGACGTAGAAGCCGGTCTTGAGCGAGCCGATCAGGTCTTCTGGCGAGCGCTCGCCCGCCTCGATGGCAAGGTTCGTCGACGACGGCGAGACGGAGGAGCCGCCGCGCGCGCCGCGACCGTTGGTGACAAGGCCGAGCTCCCGGGCAGCCGAAGTCGACAGGAACCAGTGGTTGAGGACACCCTTTTCAATCATCAGGAGCTTCTCGCCCTCGACGCCTTCGCCATCGAATGGGCGCGAGGCCTGGCCACGGCGCCGCAACGGGTCGTCGGTGACGGTGATGGCGGCAGCGGCCACCTGCTTGCCCATCATGTCGCGCAGGAACGAGGTCTTGCGTGCGACGGAAGCGCCGTTGATGGCGCCGGCGATATGGCCGGCAATGCCGCGCGCGACGCGCGGGTCGAACACCACGTCGACCGGTCCGGTCGCCGCCTTCCGCGCGCCAAGGCGGCGCACCGCCCGTTCGCCGGCCTTGCGGCCGATGTCCTCGGGTGAGTCGAGATCGGCAAAATGCTGGCGCGAGGAGAATTCATAGTCGCGCTCCATGCCGGTGCCCTCGCCGGCGATCACGCTGGCCGAGCGCGCAAAGCGCGAGCCGACATAGTGGCCGAGAAAACCGTGCGAGGTGGCCAGAACCAGCCCGCCAAGCCCGGCGCTGGCATTGCTGCCGGACGAATTGGTCACGCCCTTGACGGCGAGAGCCGCCGCTTCGGCCGCAAGCGCGGCTTCTTTCAACTGGTCGGCCGACACTTCGGTCGCGTCGAACAGGTCCAGATCGCGCGTCTGCCTGGCGAGCAGCGCAGGGTCGGCAAGACCCTGGTAGGGATCCTCGGGAGACACCTTGGCCATGGCGACGGCACGCTCGGCAAGCGCCTTCGGATCGGACGCGGCGGTCGCCGATACGCTGGCCACACGCTGGCCGACGAAGACCCGCAGCGAAACATCGTCGCCCTCGGAAGCCTCGGTGTTTTCGACCTTGCCAAGCCGCACCGAGACGCCGGTCGAGCGGCCACGCACCGCGACGGCGTCCGCGGCATCGGCGCCGGCGCGTTTGGCGGCCTCGACCAGGGCCGCGACGCGGTCCGTCAATTTCGCGGCGTCCAGCTTGTCGGTCATGCACTTGATCCTGTTTCTTCAGCCTGTCCGGAAGGCAGGTGCTGCCGCACCATCTATTGTTCCAATGCCGCTTGTGCAATGGCAGAAGGGCAATCAGGATGTCGCGACCAAACCGCCATCGAATTGCCCGCAAAGAGCGGACGTCGCGGTTTTTGCCTATCTGGAGCCTTTGCCATGACGCCTTTCCATCTTGCCTTTCCGGTTCGTGATCTCGATGAAACCCGAACTTTCTATGGCGAGGTGCTGGGCTGCGCGATCGGCCGCTCGTCAGCGACCTGGGTCGATTTCGACCTTTACGGCCACCAGATGTCGGCGCATCTGCGCCCCGCGCAAGCCGCCAGTGACGGCAAGGTCGACGGTATCACCGTGCCGATCCCGCATTTTGGCGCTGTGCTCTTGATGGACGACTGGCAGCGCCTTGCCACTCGGCTGGAAGCGCGCGACGACATAGACTGGCTGGAGCGGCCAATGGTGCGTTTCAAGGGTGAGCCCGGCGAACAGGCGACATTGTTTATCCGGGACCCCTCGGGCAATGCCCTGGAATTCAAGGGCTTTCGCTCGCTCGAGCAGGTTTTCGCGCATTGAAGTCAGAGGGGCAGCAGCCTGTCGTTCAAGATGCCGCGACCGGCGTCCAGATCACGTCCTCGATCTTGTGAGCGCCGGTCGCCAGCATCACCAGCCGGTCGAAGCCGAGCGCGATGCCGCTGGCCTGCGGCATGATGGCAAGGGCCGCCAGAAAATCCTCGTCCAGCGGGTAGCGCTCACCATAGACGCGCTCTTTCTCGTCCATCTCTATGATGAAGCGCCGGCGCTGCTCGGCTGCGTCGGTCAACTCGCCAAAGCCGTTGGCAAGCTCGACGCCGCAGCAATAGAGCTCGAAACGTTCGGCGACGCGTGGATCTCCGGGGCCCGGCCGGGCGAGTGCCGCCTCGGCGACCGGATATTCGCACAGGATGGTCGCCCGCCCCTGCCCGAGAAGCGGCTCGATCTTTTCCACCATCACGCGGCTGAACAAATCCGCCCAGCTGTCGTCGGGCGCGGTGCGCAAGCCGGCCTGGATCAGTGCCGCATGAAGCGCGTCCCGGTCCGTGCCGCCATCGACGGCGACCGTGGCCAGCAGATCGATGCCGGCATGGCGGCTGAAGACATCCGCCACGGTCAACCGCTCCGGTTCGGCAAACGGATCGCAGTCGCGGCCCCGGAAAGAAAAGCGCGCGGCTCCTGCCCTCATCGCGGCCAACGCCAGCAGCGCTGCGCAATCGCGCATCAGGCTCTCATAGGTCTCGCCCACCCGGTACCATTCGAGCATGGTGAATTCGGGATGATGCAAGGGGCCGCGCTCACGATTGCGGTAGACCGGACCCAGGCTGAAAATGCGCTGTTCGCCCGCGGCGAGCAGCTTCTTGCAGGCGAATTCCGGCGAGGTGTGGAGATAAAGCGGCGAGCGGATGCCATCCGGCCCGACCGCTTCCGTGGCGAAAGCCGCCAGATGCGCCTCGTTGCCGGGCGAGACCTGCAGCGCGGCTGTCTCCACCTCGATGAAGTCGTTGCGGGCGAACCAGTCGCGCAAGGCAGCCGTCAGCCCGTTGCGCAGCATCAGGCGCGGACGGCGGTCGGCATGGACATGCGGCGTCCACCAGGGCGACGCGGCGGTCATGAGCGGATTGAAGGCATGCAGGTGCGACCCATGTCAGTTCGCCCCATGTCGGTTCGCCCCATGTCGGTTCGCCCCAGGCCAGTTCGCATTGAGGGGCTGGCGGTTCGCGCCAAGATGCGCTAGGCCCCCATCCAGCGCCGCACAAGCCGGCAAACGCCAGTCAACTCTCGCAGGATTTAAAACCGTGGTGAAAGTCATCGCCAGTTCGCTCCGCAAAGGCAATGTCGTCGACAAGGACGGCAAGCTTTATGTGATCCTCTTTGCCGAAAACATCCACCCAGGCAAGGGCACGCCGGTGACGCAGCTCGACATGCGGCGTATCGGCGACGGGGTGAAGGTGTCGGAGCGCTACCGGACCACCGAACAGGTGGAGCGCGCCTATGTCGAGGAGCGCGAGCACACCTTCCTCTACGCCGACGGCGAAGGCTATCACTTCATGAATCCGGAAACCTACGACCAGGTGGCGGTGTCGGAAGCCGTGGTCGGTGACGCGGCACCTTATCTGAAGGAAGGCATGCCGGTGCAGGTGTCCCAGTTCAACGGCATCGCGATCTCCCTGGTGCTACCGCAGCGCGCCACCTTCGAAGTGGTCGAGACCGAGCCGACGACCAAGGGCCAGACGGCATCGTCCTCCTACAAGCCGGCCGTGCTCTCCAACGGCGTGCGCACCACCGTGCCGCCCCACATCGCGCCCGGCACCCGCGTGGTGGTGATGACGGCCGATGGGTCCTATGTGGAGCGAGCGAAGGACTGAGGGGGACCGGCGCGTCAGCGAAGCACTACTGCTTGAAACAGTGCTCGCGGTGCCATTGCAAGAAATGAGGATGCGGGCGTTCGAGTTGTCGGCGAGGCGGAAGTGCGCGGCGGGTCTTGTTTACGAACCCTCGCACGCTCTCATGGTCATTGACCTGCCGCGAGATCAGGATTTCCAGATCGTCGGAGAGGCTGATCAATCCGCGATCGAACATCCAATGCGCCGTACCTGATAGTGCGAGCCCATTGTTGACGACATCAGGCCCGTTCGCTTCGACGGGTCGAATATGAGCCGCGGCAACTTCCGCCCGACCACCGCCATTTATCAACTTCAGTCCCGTGATCGCGCAACGCTCATCATAGGCGCGCAAGACGATGCGACGGAAAATGCGATCCCGTACGATTCGAGATCCGATGTAACTTATGCGGTCGCGGCTGTGCTCGAACTGGAATGGCGCCTCTTCATCCTGAAATCCTGATGAAATGCCAATTTTATCGACGCGTGGCAGCAACGGCTCGCGGGCGTCAAGGCCCAGATCGAGAATACGGTTGAAGTCGCTCGGGCTGATCGATCGGACGGCCGATTGAGCGCGACCAGAAATCCGTCCCTGGCCGTTGAGCAAACCTCGCTCAACGAGCCCGTCCGTCCCATTGAATGGAACGGGATTGGCGAAATCGAGATATGATCCCGGCTCAATCAAAGCGAGATACATACCAGGTGCCACAGGGTCAGGGATAATCTGCTGGACTTTCGCCAGGGCAAAATAGCCACGGGTATCGTCGACCTTGCTAGGTTCATAGTAGATGATCCAATCGCCGACACATGCCTCCACACGACGCAGATACTGGCTGGGGAACTGATACTGCTCAGCGGGGCTGTCATCGTAGATCGAATCTGAGCGGTGAATGAAGACCCCGAATCCCATGATCTTCCTACAGCTTGAGAATATCAGCTGAGGTCTAGCACCAAAATTCGACTTTGGAGCCCAATTTACCAGAGAAACCCCTTCTCTGACAAACCACCTCGATTTTTCAGGGCATGTAGTAAAAGGCCCGTGTGGTTCGTCCTTTGAGCGAACAGGAGAACGCCATGCGAAAACTCATCGTCACCGAATTCATCAGCGTCGATGGCATTGCCGAGGTCGAGAGGCTTCCGGCCGTTGTCTGGAACGATGAGATGAACAGGTTCAAGGAGGAAGAGCTTGCCGACAGCAGCGCCATGCTTCTGGGGCGCACGACCTATCAGATTTTTGCCGGCTCATGGCCCAAGGAAGCCGGGGATTTTGCCGACCGATTCAACGCACTGCCGAAATACGTCGCCTCAACGAGTTTAAAGGCGCTTGACTGGAAACCGGCCGAGCTCCTCAGGGGTGCGTTGCCGGAAGCGGTGAGGACGCTGAAGCAAGGCAGCGGCGGCAACATCTATGTGCATGGCAGCCTCAGCGTCGCGCAGGAATTGCTGCGCCACGGGCTGGTCGACCGCGTCAGGCTGCTCAGCTATCCCGGCGCCGTCGGCCAGGGCAAGCCGCTGTTCCCGCAGGGGGAACAAGTGCCGCTCGATCTGATTTTGGCCAAACCGTTCAGCAACGGCGTTGTTGCGCTGGAGTATGCGCCGGTGACGGCGAAGCCTTAGTCGGCCTCCAGGCGTCGATGACGATAATGCAGGGCAGGATTGCGGCGTGCACCGCTCAACCGGCCTTCTTCCCTCGCCTCCCCTTTCGGCCTCCAGGCGTCGATGACGATAATGTACGACAGGATTGCGGCGTGCACCGCTCAACCGGCCTTCTTCCCTCGCCTCCCCTTGATGGCAGCGCCATTCCGCGCCTCCACCACCCTCGCCACCTCCCGCTTCAGCCGATCCTTGATTTCAACGGTCTCGTTCATCAAGGCATCGATCTTCAGGAAATCGAGCACCCGGTATTTGGACACCGCCGGGCGGACCAGTATATCGGGCTGGCATTGTTTCAGCTTGTTGGCGATGATCGACTGCATCATCAGCTGCGTGGCGCCGAACATTAGGTCGACGGAGGTCGGCTGTTTTCGGTCGGCCTCTTCCGGCGCGCCGACCACGTCGACGCCGATGATGATGTCGGCATCCTTCTCGATCAGATCGAACGGCACGGGGTTGTAGATGCCGCCGTCGATCAGCAGTCTGCCGTCACGCATCACGGGGCGGAAGACGGCGGGGATGGCGGCCGAGGCGGCAAGGGCCGAGTGCAGGTCGCCATCGTCGAACACGGCGAGCTTGTGGCCGAAATAGTCCGTCGCCGTCACCTTCAGCGGGATTTTCAATTCGGCGAAGGTTTCGGGAATGGCTTCGGGCAAAAAGGCCTTGAGGATGCGCTCGACATTGAACTGGCTGACCCGGATGCCATTTTGCATGGCTTCCGCGATCGTGCCTGGCCGTGCCCGCCACATGCGGCTCGCCACCTGGGCGCGCCGGCCGAGGATCGAGCGGGCATAGTCGTGCATGTCCTTGCCGGTCATGCCCGAGGCCATGCCGGCGCCCATGACGGCGCCGATCGAGGAGCCGGCTATCGCCACCGGCTTGATGCCGAGTTCGTTCAGCGCCTCGATGACGTGGATATGCGCCAGGCCGCGCGCGCCGCCGCCACCGAAAGCTATGCCGAAAGTCGGACTCATCCCTTGCCGGCTCCCGCCAGCGGCGGTCCGACCACCATGATGGTCGGCTCGGCGGTCAGCAGCTTCTTCGCCTCCGCCTTGACCTGATCGAGCGTCACCGCGTTGATATAGCCGGTACGGCGCTGCATATAGTCGATGCCGAGATCGTCGAGCTGCAACTCGACCAGCGTCGCGGCGATGGCACTCGACGAATCCAGATTGCTGATGGCATAGGCGCCGATCAGATATTTCTTGGTCGCCGCCAGTTCGGCCTCCGTCGGACCGTCCTGCGCTAACCGCTTGACGACGTCGCGTACGATGCCGAGCGTCTCGGCGGCGCGGTCGGAACGAGTTCCGGTGGTGACGATCAGCGCGTCGGCGTGGTCCTGGTTTACCAGCGAGGAATTGACGCTGTAGGCCAGCCCGCGCTTTTCGCGCACCTCCTGGAACAGGCGCGAGGTGAAAGTGCCGCCGCCAAGGATTTCATTCATCAGCGCGGCCGGGAAGAAATCCGCCGACTTGCGCTTCACGCCGGGCCAGGCGAGCTGCAGCGAGGTCTGCGGCAGGTCGTAATTGACCTCGATATGCTGCGCCAGCCTGGGCTCGATATCGGCGACAGGGGCGAGTGTCTGGTTCTGCGGCAGATCGCCGAACACCATGTCGAGCTTCTTCTTCAGCGTCTCGGCGTCGATGGCGCCGACCACGGCGACATGCAGGCCGCCCAGCCCGAACACCGCCTTGTGCAGGGCCTCGAGATCGGCCTGCGTGATGGCGGCGATGCTCTGCCTGGTGCCCTGATCGGAGCGCGAATAGGGGTGGTCGCCATAGACGGCGCG